>NZ_DATIHB010000001.1:0-15984 GCF_035481145.1 Nocardioides sp.
CTCGTTCGCGCTCGCGCTGGTGGTCTCCTCTGCGGTGGAGCCGGTGGCGCAGGCCGAGAGACCGGTCGCGACGAACGCGAGGGCTGCGGCAGCCGCAGTCATGCGGAAGTTCATACGTTTACCTTAGTGAGTGACATTAGGGTTGCCTTACCTTAACCGGCTCGGCACCCGTGGTGTCCAGATGGTCGCGATGTGATCCATGTCGCCGCTACAGCTCGGCCTGCTCAGCGGCGCTCGAAGCCTCGCGCGCGCTCCCAGTCGGTGACGGAGTCGAGGAACGCCGCCCACTCCGCCCGAGCTGCAGCCACCAGCGCGTCGACGAGGTCGTCGCCGAGCCCCTTGCGTGCGGCCTCGCTCCCCTCCAGCAGCGTCGCTGCCTCGGCCAGGGTCTCGGGCAGCCGCGGCGCATCAGCCGTCGGTGCGCCACGCGTGGGTTCGGGGAGCTCGAGCCGGTGCTCGATGCCGTGCCGGAAGGCGAGCAGCACACCGGCCAGGGCGAGGTGCGGGTCGGCGTCCGCGCCTGGCACCCGGTGCTCGACGCGGAGCGACTCCCCCGAGCCCGCCAGCCGCAGCGCGGTGAGCCGGTTGTCGGGCCCCCACGCGGCCTGCACCGGCGCGAACGCACCCGGGCGGAGCCGCTTGAACGCGTTGACGGTCGGGGCGAAGAGCAGGGTCAGCTCCGGCATCAGGGCGAGCTGGCCGGCAAGCGCGTGGCGCAGCAGCTCCGACTCGCCCCACTGACCGTCGCCCACGAACGCCGAGGTCCCGTCCTCGCCACGCATGCTCACGTGGAAGTGGCACGAGCTGCCCTCGAACCGGTCGAACTTCGCCATGAAGGTCGCAGCCAGGCCCTCCTGCGCGGCGATCTGGCGGACCCCGGTCTTGTAGAACGCCGCACCGTCGGCGCAGGCCATCGCCTCGTCGTAGCGGAAGACGATCTCGTACTGCCCCGGCGCGCACTCGCCCCGCGCGGACTCCACGACCATCCCGGCCTGCTCGAACTCGCGGCGCACCCGACGGGCGAACGGCTCCAACCGGCCGAGTCCGTTCAGGGCGTAGTCGACGTTGCCGCGCGTGGTCGGGGTGAGGTCGTGCCAGTGCTTCCGTGCCGCCTCGGGGTAGTCCTCCTCGAAGACGCGGAACTCCAGCTCGAACCCGGCGTACGGCGTGAGGCCGAGCGCGCCGAGCGCCTCGATCTGGGTGCGCAGCGCCTGCCGGGGAGCGACCGTGACCGGCCGGCCGTCGGGGTGGCGGGCGTCGGCGATGGCGAGCACGGTGCCCTGGTCCCAGGGAAGCGGACGCAGGGTCGCCGGGTCCGGGACGAGCACCATGTCGCCGTAGCCGGTGCCGTCGGGGTCGAGCTCGGGAGCCGGGGCGACGACGTTCATGTCGAGGTCGGTGGTGAGCAGGTACGTGCACGCCCCAAAACCAGCACTGGAGCCGTCGACCATGACCTCGTCGATGAAGTGCCGGGAGCCGATCCGGGTGCCCTGGAGGCGGCCCATCAGGTCGGGCAGGGCGAGGATGACGTCGTGGACCTCGCCGGCGGCGACGGCCGCCCGCAGCTCGTCGGGGGTCATGCCTGCTCCCCCTTCTCGGCGGCGACGACGTGGAGCGGGTTCGGGATGTGGCCGTGCATCAGGTCCGGCTCGGCATCCCGCTCGGCACGGTCGTGGAAGCCGCCGCCGGTGAGCTGCTCGCGGTTGAGTGCGATCCGCTCGAACGTCGGCGCCAGCAGCCCGAGCTCGTCGAAGGCGTCGGCCAGGTCGGGATGGGCGTCCCGCCACGCCACGAGCTCGTCGCGCACCAGGGCCCAGAAGCGCTCCTGTGGTACGCCGAGATGCGTCTCGACCAGCGGAGCGAGGTAGCGGAAGTGGCCGGTGAGGATCGCGCTGATGATCGAGTGCGCCATCTCCGCGAGCGGCCAGCGGACCAGCACCGCGTCTGCTTCGGCGGGCAGGCCCGGGTAGTCGCGGCCGGGCAGCAGGGTGATGTCCTCGGCGAAGTCCTTCACCAGGATCCGGGTCGGCACGTCGTCCTCGAAGACCAGGATCGTGTTCTCGCCGTGCGGGCAGAAGGCCACGCCGTGGCGGGTCAGGCAGAGCAACAGGCCCGGGAAGAGCGAGCCGAAGAGCCGCGCCAGCCAGGCCTCGGGGTCGAGCCCGGACCGCTCGACCATGCCCGCGAGGAGAGACGCGCCGGCCGGGTCCAGGTGCAGCAGCGTCGCCAGCGACCGCGCCCGCTCCCCCACCTGCAGGTGCTGCTCGGCCGGCTCGCGCCAGACGGCGCCGAGCAGCTCGGCGTACCGGTAGGGGGCGTCGGGGACAGCCGTGTAGTGCGGGTGGCGGACGGTGACCGTCGCGACCTCGCGCAGGAACGCGATGCCAGTCTCCTGGAGCTCGGGATCGCTCGCCCAGAGCTCGCCGAGCCACTGGCTGGCGGCGGGCGCGGCCTGGGTGGCGTCGGCGCCGAGGCCCCGCCAGACCAGCGTGTTGCGCATCAGCATCGACGTCTTCACGTCGCGCTTGCCCTCCCCGACGGTGCTCCGCACGGACTGCACGGGGCGGTACGCCGTCTCGCCCTCACCCAGCCGGACCAGGCGGCCCGTCGCGACCTCGCCGGCGAAGAGCGTCTGCACGACCGCGCCCTCCTGGAAGGGGTGCACCGGGAACCACACGTAGTCGGCGGCGGCAGCCCCGAGCGGAGCGAGGGAAGCCTCGAAGGCGACGCGCTCCGACGGCGTGAGCTCGTCGCCCAGCAGGGTCGAGACCGGGAGCCCGGGCACGGCGGAGAAGACGCCGAGGTCGGGGTGGGCGGCGTACCAGACGAAGTGGATCGTGCCGTGCGCCTCGGGGGCGTAGCGGGCGAGGTCGGCGGCCGAGAGGCCGATGCGCCCCTTGTTGAGCACCAGCACCGGGTGTCCCGGGAGGTGCTGCTCGAGGGCGGCGTAGTCGAGGTCGAGCAGCTCCGCGACCGGGCGGCCACCGGCCAGCACCCGCGCCTCCGCCGCCTGGGTCGAGGTCGCCTCGCGGACGATCTCCGCCAGCGTCACGGCGTCGAAGCCGGCGGCCTCGCGGGCGTCGACGAAGAAGCGGACCAGGTCGTCGGCCGGCTCGCCATCGCGCAGGATGCTCGCCTCGTCGAGGTGCCAGGCGGTGAAGGCATCACGCTCCGCGCGGAAGGTGTACGCCGCCGTGCCCAGCGCGATCCGCCAGGCGCCGTCGGTTGCGTCCGCGAGCGGCGAGAGCAGCTGCTCGTGCGCGAGCTCGGCGAGGGCGCGGGCCACGAGCCGACGACCGGCCCGCGACCAGGCAGTGGCCGCGTCGAGCGAGGTGTCGAGCGAGCCGTCGAGCGGTGCGGGGCGTTCAGTGGACAGGGTCGAGGACATGCTCGGTCTCCTGGGTGGGGGAAGGGGTGGAAGGACGTGGGCGCTGCTCGCGATCCGGCATGGTGATGCGCGCCAGCGCGAGCAGGGCCGCAGCAGCGAGCAGCAGCACGGCCCCCGCGAGCAGCGGGGCACCGAGCCAGGCGCCGGCGACGGCGGTGGCGACGATCGGTGCGGCGAAGAGGGCAGCGGAGCGGCCGGTCTCGATGGCGCTGAAGGCAGCGCCGCCGGTGCCGATCCGGTCGAAGACCGCGAGGTCGAGCACGACGAGGAGGAGACCCGCGCCCGCGCCGAAGGCGAGTCGGCCAGCGAGCAGCGCGAGCTCGGCATCAGCAGCAGCGGCCAGTGCCTGAGCGAGGAGCCCACCGGCCCCGAGCAGGGCACCGACGACCGCCGTCGCGCGGCCGAGCCGGTCCATGAGGAACGAGGCGAACGGCAGCATCGCCAGCGACGCCACGGCCGGCGCCAGGAAGAGCCAGCCAGCGGCACTCGCATCGACGCCCTGACGCACCAGCAGCTCGACGAAGTACGGCCGCGGGACCGCGAGGGCGGCGTCGACCGCCACCACGGCGGCGACGAGGACGAGCCACGGCCGGAGCCGGCGCCACCGGGTCACCCCGGCGAGGTGCGGCTCTGCCGCAACCGTCGCGGCGGGGTGGTCGCCGGAGAGCGCATCGCCCGCGTCGACGCGTCGCCGCACGGGTTCAGCCGGCACCAGCGAGAGCACCGCGACGGCCAGCAGCACGTCGACGAGTGCGAAGGCAGCCAGTCCCCACCGCGGCTGGTCGAGCCCGACGATGCCGGCGCCGACCAGAGTGGCGAGGATCGCCGCCACATGGAAGACCGCCCAGAAGGTCACGACACCCGTACGACGATCGGTCGTGTCCGGGCGCTCGGTCACGGCGATCAGTGCCGGGTAGGCCAGCACGAGCACCGAACCGGAGGCGACGACACCGGCCGAGAAGCCGGCGAAGCTCCACCAGGTCGGAGCGAGTGCGAGCGACAGGTCGAAGACCGCACTCAGCAACAGGCCGGTGACCAGCAGCGTGCGCACCGGCCAGCGCAGGGCGGCGAGCCCCCACAACGGCAGGGCTGCCAGCCCGGCGACGCGGCAGATCGCCAGGTAGCTTCCGGTGGCGGCGAGCTCCTCGACACCGAAGAGGCGTCGGAAGAGCAGTGGCCAGTACGGCGTGAGCGCGGTCTCGGCGATCAACTGGAGCGCGACGACTCCCGCGAGCACCACCTGGGCGCGCCGGGCACCGGTGGAGCTCAGGGTGCTGCTCACGGTGCTCCGAAGGTGGTGAATGCGCCCTCGTTGGCCGGCAGCAGGTCACGTCCGGTGATCGCGGAGAGGATCGTGCCCGCCCGCCACGCACCGAGGCCGAGGTCGGGAGCACCGACGCCGTGGGTGTGCGCCTCGGCGTTCTGCACGAAGAGCGGGCCGAGGCCGTCTGCGGTGACGACGCGGTGGTCGAGCTCGACGCGGTAGCGACCGCGCTCGTCGAGCTCGAGCTGGTCGAGCAGCGGCTCGAGGAAGACCGGCCGGCGGGCGGCGTACCCGGTGGCGAGCACGACCGCGTCGGTCTCGACCCGGAAGCCACTCCCCTGCTGACCGTGTTCGCACTCGAGCACCAGCCCGTCACCGGCGGCCCGGGCAGCGGTGACGCCGACACCCGGCCTCAGCTCGGCCGCAACGCGACGCCCGTCGACGGTGCGCTCGTAGAGCAGGTCGTAGATCGCCGCGATCGTGTCGGCCGAGATGCCCTTGTAGAGCTGCCACTGCGACGGGACGAGCTGCTCGCGGGTCTGCTCCGGCAGGGAGTGGAAGTAGGCGGTGTAGTCGGGAGTGAAGTGCTCCAGGCCGAGCTTGGAGTACTCCATCGGCGCGAAGGCCTGCGTGCGGCTGAGCCACTGCAGCTTCGTGCCGGTCTCCGGCTGCGACTGCAGCAGGTCGAGGAAGACCTCGGCGCCCGACTGGCCCGAGCCGACGACGGTCACCGTGCCGGCCTCGTGGAGCAGCGGGCGGGAGTCGAGGTAGTCGGCGACGTGCACGACGTTCTTGCCCTTCAGGTCGCGGAAGGCCTCCGGGACGACCGGCTCGGTGCCGACACCGAGCACCACCGCCTTCGCGAGCAGCTCGGTCACCGCGCCAGTCGTCGCGTCCGCACACCTCACCCGGTACGCCGACTGCCCGACGTCCCAGGTCAGCGACTCGACACGGGTGCCGAAGCGCGCCGACGGCAGCGACTCGGCGACCCAGCGCAGGTAGGCGTCGTACTCCCGGCGCGGGACGAGGAAGCGCTCGGCGAAGTAGAACCGGAAGAGCCGGCCGCGCTCGCGCAGGTAGTTGAGGAACGACCAGCGGCTGGTCGGGTCGACCATCGTCACGAGGTCGGCGAGGAAGGGCACCTGCAGGGTCGCGCCCTCGAGCAGCAGGCCCGGGTGCCAGGAGAACGCCTCGCGCTGGTCGACGAAGACGGCGTCGAGGCCCTCGACGCCGTCGGCGAGGGCAGCCAGCGACAGCCCGAACGGGCCGAGGCCGACGCCGAGCAGGTCATGGACGTGGGACATGTCAGAGAACCTTCAGCGGGTTGGGGATGGCGACATAGACCGACTGGGTCTCCACGGGCGACTCGACCTCGTCGCGGCCGTCGACACCAGTGAGCAGGTTCGCCTTGGTGGGCAGGGTCTCCGCCTCGAGCAGGAGCCGGGCGACAGCCGACGGCGAGGAGGTGGCGAGGTGTTCGCGGAGCGAGTCACCGAGCACACGGAGCAGGACGGCCTCCGCCACACCACAGCCGCTGGCCACAGCGGCAACGACACCGAGCACGTGGTTGACGCCCACGTAGTAGGCGACCCGGTCGACGACAAGAGCATCGGGGAAGACGAGTGGCGCGTCCTCACCGACGGTCAGCAGCAGCTCGCGAAGCCGGTCGAGGGCCGACTCAGCGGCGTACCACCCCTGGTTGTCGCGGTACCAGCCGTGGATCGGCAGGCCGTCCTCACCGAGCTCGACCAGCATGTTCTGCAGGTGCGCCTCGAGACCGATGCCCCACGTGCCGTGGAGCCACAGCAGCGGCTCGATGACCACGTCGAGGTAGCGGGCGAACCACAGCTGCGCGGCCGAGGCCGGGTCCAGGTCGAACGCCGCCGCGGTCCGGCTGACCGCGTCCGCCACCGGCGGGCGGCAGAGGTCGGGCCGCGGGTCGAAGAGCGATCCGGCACAGCGCACGTCGGCGTCCGCGTCGAACGGGACCTCGCGCAGCACGGTCTCCAGGCCGACCGGTCCGTCTGCGTTGACGCCGAGCCAGCCGCGGTCCAGCACCAGCCCGAAGGTCGGGTACGCCGCGGCCAGCGCGGCGCCGAGGCCGGCGTCGACCAGCTCGGCGGTGTGGGCCGCGAGCAGGCCCTCGCCGCGGGTGTTCTCGCGCTTCGAGTTGGTGACCCGCAGGCCCATCGAGAGCTTGAGCTGCACGTCCGCGCCGGGGCGGCCGACGGTGCGCAGCGACGAGGTCGCCCACCAGGGGGCACCCGCGGGGCCGAGGTCGCGGAGCAGCCCTCGATCGAGCAGGTCGGCAGCCACGGCACGGTTGCGCAGGTCGGCGGCCTGCCACGGGTGTGCAGGCAGGAGCAGCCAGTCGGCAGGCACGCTGTCGGCGATCGGACCGGCGAGCTCGCGCATCAGGGCGGGCACGTCGCGTCCGGTGCCGCCCCAGGCAGCGACCGACGGGTCGGCGGCGTACCAGTGCACGCGGAAGGAGCCGCGCGCCTCTGGGGAGAACTGCGCGTCGAGCTCGTCGGCGAGGCCGTCGCGCGACTTCGTCATCGGGTGCCAGGGGTGCCCGGAGAGCAGGTCCTGCTCCCCGAGCAGCCACTGGGGAAGCTCCGGTGCGGCGTCCTCGAGGGCACGCGCAACGGCGTACCCCTCGAGGCGGCGGCCGGACTCGATGATCCGCTCGCGCGCCTCGGTGTGATCAGCACGCCCGGTGCGGGCGGCGGCCTCCCGGGTGAGGAGGTCGATGAGCTCGGCGTAGGCCAGCGGCACACCGTTGGGCCGGGCCACCGAGTCGATCGCGTGCGCCCCGGTCGGGGACACGCCTGCGATCCGCACCAGGACCGCGGTCCGGGCAGCAGGCAGGTCGACGACGAGCTCGCCGGCCTCGGTCACCGGTGTCTCGGTCTCCCGCAGCCACGCACGGACGAGGACGTCACGAGCGAGGCGCGCAGCGCCGATGCGAGCAACCTCGGCGGGGACAGCCGGCGCCACGGTCGACGCGGTGTGGGTGGCAGGGTCGACGACGGTCATCGGGCCAGCTCCACACGCCCGGCCTCGACGACGAGGTCGAGGACCCGGTCGACGTCTGCCTCGGTGGCCGCAGGGTTGAGCAGCGTGAGCTTGAGGC
Organism: Nocardioides sp.; assembly: GCF_035481145.1. Taxonomy (GTDB): domain Bacteria; phylum Actinomycetota; class Actinomycetes; order Propionibacteriales; family Nocardioidaceae; genus Nocardioides. The sequence continues at coordinate 7,789 of NZ_DATIHB010000001.1, forward strand.
GCACGAGCCCCTCGTGCTCGGTGCGCCCCACGACGGCCTTGCCCGAGGCGAGAAGGGACCGGCGGAGGCGGCCGTTCTGCTCGCACGTCGCAGCGCCCTCGGCACCCACGTAGCGGAACACGACCGTGGACAGCACGGGGTCGCAGAGCAGCTCGAGCTCGGGGCGCGCCTTGACCGCGCCCGCGGCGTACTGCGCGAGGGCGAGGCAGTGGTCGACCTTCGCCCCCAGCCCCGTGCGACCCAGTGCGCGCAAGGTGACGGCGATCTTGAGGACGTCTGCGCGACGCGTGGTGCGCAGCGAGCGGCCGAGTAGGGAGGTGTAGCCCTCGTCCTCGTCGTCGAGCGGGTTGAGGTACGCCGCGCGGCGCGCCAGCGGGCCGAAGAGCGCGGGGTCGCGCGTCAGCAGGACACCCGCGGCCGCCGGCTGCCAGCCGAGCTTGTGCAGGTCGAGCGAGACCGTGTCGGCGAGCTCGATGCCGTCGACGAGGTGACGGTGGGTGTCGGAGAAGAGCAGCCCCCCGCCGTACGCCGCGTCGACGTGGAGCCAGCCACCGTGTGCGTGCACGAGGGCAGCGAGGTCGCGCAGCGGGTCGATCGAGCCGAAGTCGGTCGAGCCGGCGGTGGCTACCACGACCGGTCGCTCCCCCGCGGGAGCCTCGGCCAGCAGCCGTGCGAGCTCGGCGACGTCGATCCGCTGCTGGTCGTCCAGGCCGACCTTGACCACGGAGCCGAGGCCGAGCATGTGGGCGCCGCGGTCGGCCGAGAAGTGCGCGATCTCGGAGCTGTAGACGCGCACCGGCGCGGCGTCGGCGTCGCGCGCCAGGAAGAGCGCGGTGTAGGTGCTCGCGGTGCCACCCGTGGTGATGACGCCGGCTGCGTCGGGCAGACCACTGAGCTCGCCCAGGGCGGTCACGACGCGCTGCTCGAGAACGGTGGCGGCGGGTGCCTGGTCCCACGAGTCCATCGACTGGTTGAGTGCGCTCGCGACCAGGTCGGCGGCGACTGCCACGTCGAGCGGTGGACAGTGCAGGTGACCGGCACAGGCGGGGTCGCTCGGGTCGGCAGCGCCGGCGGATGTGACCCGGACCAACTCGGCGAGCGCCTCCTCCTCACCGACGCCGTCGGCCGGCAGGACGCTGCCGCCGAGCGCGGCGTCGACCGCGGCCTCGATCTCGGCCGGGGTGGCATTGGGCAGGGGCCCCCCGCGCTCCTTGCGGCCGAGCTCGAGGGCGGACAACGCAGTGGCGACGAGCGACTCCAGGGGCAGGTCAGTCGCGGGGGTGCTCATGCGGCCACCGCCCGCTCCGCCGCGGCGATCGAGTCGGCGAGGCGCTCGAGGACGGTCTCGACCTCCTCGTCGGTGATGACCAGCGGGGGCAGCAGGCGCACGACGGCGTCGTGGCGACCGCCGAGCTCGACGATCAGGCCGCGCGAGAGCGCCTCCTTGCGGATCCGCAGGGCGAGGCTCGGGTCTGCCGGACGCGAGCCGGCGGCGTCGGGCGCGCTGCCCGGCTCGACGATCTCGACGCCGAGCATCAGCCCACGGCCGCGGACGTCGCCGATGCAGGAGTGGTGGGCGGCGAGCTCGGTCAGGCGGGCGACGATGCGGTCGCCGACCTCGGCGGCGCGGAGCTGGAGCTGGTTCTCGCGGACGTGGCGGAGGGTGGCGGCACCGGCGGCCATCGCCAGCGTCGTGCCACGGAAGGTGCCAGCGTGCGCACCCGGCTGCCATTCGTCCAGGTGGTCGGAGTAGACGACGACAGCCAGCGGCAGCGTGCCACCGATCGCCTTGGAGAGGACCATGACGTCGGGCTCGACCTCGGCGCCCTGGCAGGCCCAGAAGGTGCCGGTGCGACCGACACCGGTCTGCACCTCGTCGACGATGAGCGGGATGTCGCGGTCCGCGGTGATCTTCCGCATCTGGCGGACCCACTCGTGCGAGGCGGGGATCACGCCACCCTCGCCCTGGACGACCTCGAAGATCATGCCGGCGGGCTCGAGGATGCCGCCGTTGGGGTCGTCGAGCAACCGCTCGACGTACGCCGCGGAGAGGTCGCCGGTGCGGCCGTTGCCGACGCCGAACGGGCAGCGGTAGTCGTAGGGGAACGGCAGGCGGACACCCTCGGCGGCGACACCGGCCATCGGAGTCTTGGCGGAGACACCTCCGCTGATCGCGAGCGCACCGGCGGTCATGCCGTGGTAGGCGCCGGTGAAGGAGAGCACCGGCTGGCGGCCGGTCGCGGTGCGGGTCAGCTTGAGCGCGGCCTCGACGGCGTCGGTGCCGGCCGGGCCGCAGAACTGGATCCGGCCCTTCTCCTGCAGCGAGCGCGGGAGGGTCTGGAAGAGCTCGTCGGTGAACTCGTCCTTCTGCGGCGTCGCGATGTCGAGGCTGTGCCAGGGCGCGCCCGAGTCGATGACGTTGCGGACTGCCTCGACCACGACCGGGTGGTTGTGCCCGAGCGCCAGGGTGCCGGCACCCGAGAGGCAGTCGAGGTAGGTGCGGCCGTCGGCACCGCGGACCGTCATGCCGCTCGCCTCGACCGGCACCATCTGGAGGCTGCGGGCGTAGGTGCGGGCCGACGACTCGCGGGCGGCCTGGCGCGCGATGACGCCGTCGCGGTCGGGCAGGCGGGACGAGCTCTGCTGCTGTGCGGGGATGGTCATGACTGCTCTCCGGTTCAGGGAAGGGACGGCGCCGGCACACCGGCGGGGAGGAAGGTGCGGGTGGGGGCTGGATGGCCGAGGAAGTCGCGGAGCGCGAACTCGTAGCCGTAGGCGCCGGCCTGCGGGAAGACGAGGACGTCGCCCACGCGGACGCGGTCGAGGTGGACGTCGCGGACCAGGACGTCCTCGGGGGTGCAGAGCTCTCCGCTGACGGTGACGGTGACGTCGGTGCGCTCGGGGCGCGCGAACGCCTCGTCCCACTCCTCGACGGGCAGGACCGTCATCGGGAGCGGGAAGTCCTCGGTGGCGGGGAGGCAGTAGCCGTTGATGCCGCCCCGGACCAGCACGAAGGCGCCGTCGTGGCTCTCCTTGAGGTCGACGACCTCGGCGGCGTACCAGCCGCAATCGGCCGCCAGCCAGCGACCGGGCTCGAGCACGACCTCGACGCCAGCGGGCGGAGTGAGGCGGTGCAGCTCCTCGGAGAGCACCGCGAGGTCGAGCGGCGCTGTGCCGTCGTAGGAGACACCGAGCCCGCCGCCAGCGTCGACCCAGCGGAGTTCGACCCCGGTCTCCCGGGCGGTCTCCATCGACCACTCCAGCACCCATCCGACGTACGCCGCGTGGGCGCGGGCGTCGCGGTTGCCGGAGACGGCGTGCATGTGGAAGCCGACGAGGTCGATGCCCTCCAGCCCCTGTGCGACGGCGATCGCAGCGGGAGCGTCGCGCTCCGGGATGCCGAACGCCGAACTGCGACCGCCCATCGCGAGCGTGCCGGTGACCCCGACCCGCGCCGGGTTGACCCGGAGTGCAACAGGGATCCGCTGGCCGCGCTGCCGCGCCAGTGCGTCGAGACGGTAGAGCTCGGTGACGCTCTCGGCGTGCACCACCGAGACGCCGTGGTCGAGCAGGTCGCCCAGGAGGGCCGGGTGCTTGGCCGGGCCGGCTGCGGCGAGCGGCCGACCGGCCGGCAGCAGGCCGGCCGCGAGCTCGGCTTCACTCGTCGAGGCGACCTCCAGCCCGTCCACACCACCCTCGGACAGCAGCGCCTCGACGACCAGCGCTGCCCCGTTGGCCTTCACCGCGTAGAGCAGCGTCGCCCAGTCCGGCAGCGCGGCCCGGAGCTGGCGGGCACGCTCCGCCGCGACGGCCGGGTCGAAGACGTAGCCGCTCACGGGACCGTTCTGGCGGTGCGCGAGGACGGCGGCGGCCACGTCGGTGCGCAGTGAGCCGACAGGGAGGGCACAGCCGAGCGGGGTGCCCGCTGCCGAGGCCGGATTCAGCATGAGTCTCCTTAGGTAAGGGTTACCTAAGGAGCACTTTTCAGGTTGACCTAAAGCGAGGTCAAGTCGACAGCGCCGCTCGCCGATGTGACCCGTGCCGCACCGCCGCCGGGCGAACCGGACGAAACCGGAGGTAGCTCCCGCCGCGCCCGGCGGAGGAGCCATCCAGACAGAAGGGGCGTACTGTCGAAGAAGAAGACCCTTTCTTCACTCACCAACTAAAGACCCTTCTCTCACTCAGCGGGGCCGATCCGGATGGAGGCTCCTGTGAGCACAAGCACTGACACGCGCGGAGAAGGTCGACATACCAGGCCCACCCAGGGACTCGTCGTTCGCCCGGACGGACTGGTCGAGGTCACGTTCCTCGACCTCGACTGCGGCATGCTGATCGGCGGTGAGTTCCGCGGCGTCGACTGGCGGGCCTGCCTCGAGCGGTCGTCCGCCCTCGACAACGTGCCGGCGAGCACCTTCGCCCGCACCCTCGGCTGGGACGGCGCCGACAACCTGCGCGGCATCGCGGTCTTCTTCGGCGGCATCGACAACCCCGACCTCCCGGGCAAGGTGCTTGCTGCCGCTGTCCGGATGTGGGACGTCGTCCTCAACTGAGGACGGCACCGCCTCCGCACCACCGCGCGACAGCCTCGTCGAGGCCCGCGTCCGACCCCTGCCCCACCCACGCCACGTGGCCGTCGGGGCGGATCAGCACGGCGGTCGGCGCCGGCACCGCGCCCACGACCGGCAGCACCCACTCCCCGTCGTACGCCGCGTGGTGGCTGCTGATGCCCGGCCGCGTCGCCAGCCCCTGGCCCAGGTCGAGCAGCACGGGCCGTGCCTCGCGCAGCAGCTCGTAGACCCGCACCTCTCCCCCATCGACGACCAGATCGAGGTCCGGCATCCGGCGTCCGAGCAGCGGATGTCCCTCTCCCAGGTCGTAGGCGGCGTCGAGCCCTGACAGCAGGCCGGCCATCCGTGTGCGTGCCTCCTCAGCCTCCATCAGCTCGGCGAACACGCTCCGCATCGCGTCGGTCCGTCGGTCGCGGCGCTGCAGCCAAGCCTGGGTCATCACGTTGTCGAGCACCCGCTCGGTCGCGGGGTGCCGCTCGGCCTGGTAGCTGTCGAGCAGCGTGTCGGGTGACTGGCCGCGCACGACCTGCGCGAGCTTCCACCCGAGGTTGACCGCGTCGGCGACGCCGAGACCGATGCCTTGCCCGGCCACCGGCGGGTGCGTGTGGGCGGCGTCGCCGGCGATCAGCACCCTGCCGTTGCGGTACGAGACCGCCTGATGCGTGGCGTCGGTGAACCGCGACAGCGACGTCGGGTCTTGGGCGCCGAAGTCGGTGCCGTGGGCCGCGCGCAGTGCGGCACGGAGGTCGTCCAGGGTCGGGTCCTCCATGCCGACGTGCGGCTCGGTCACGACGAAGCGTGCGGTCCTCCCGTCGGCATCCGCGTCGATCGCGTGGATGCCGAGCTCGTCGAGGCGGAAGCCTGTCTCCGCCGGCTCGGTGATCGCGACCTCCGCGATCAGGTGGCTGCGGGTCGGCTCCGCGCCCACGAAGTCGATGCCCGCCGCCTTGCGGACCACGCTCCTACCGCCGTCGGTGCCGACGAGGTAGCCGGTGTGGGTCGTGCCGGCGCTCGTCTCGACGAGGACGCCGTCGTCGTCCTGCGCGAACCCGTGGACCTCCACCCCACGGGTCACCTCGACACCCAGCTCGGCCGCCCATTCCAGCAGGATCCGCTCCACCTCCACCTGCGGGATCCCCACGGTGTAGGCATGCCGGCTCGGCAACGCGGCCACGTCGAGCGGCGTGCTGCCGAAGCCCAGTACCTGCGCTGTCATGCCGGCCTCGAGGAACCGCTCCGCGATCCCTCGCTGGTCGAGGAGCTCCACCGTCCGCCCGTGGAACCCACGCGCCCGCGAGCCCACCAGCTCGGTCGTCGTACGCCGCTCCAGGACAGCCACGTCCACGCCGGCCAGGGCCAGCTCGCCGGCCAGCATCAGCCCGGTCGGCCCGGCTCCCACGATCGTCACGTCCGCCATCTGTGCCCCCTTGTCGTTCTGCCCTCCCGAGGCAGAGCGAGCAGTGTGGGGCATCGAGGGGGCCTTGTTTCAAGACCCCCTCCCGGCTATACCTTGGAAGTGGCAAGGAGCTCCGGCTCCTTGCCTTCGTCGTTTCCGACGCGACGTCAGACCCGCTGCGCCAGGCCGATGACGAACCCACCCGGCCCGCGCAGGTAGCAGAGCCGGTAGACGTCCTCGTAGTCGCCGACCTGTCCGACGAGGTGCCCGCCGAGCGGGCCGAGCCGGTCGAGCGTGGCGTCGATGTCCTCGACCTCGAACATCACCCGGTGGAAGCCGATCGTGTTCGGAGCAAGCGGCTCCCCCGCGATCGGTGCCGGGGACGCGTACGCCGTGAGCTCGACGCGGCCACTGCCGTCCGGCGTACGCATCATCGCGATCTCGGTCCGCACGCCGTCGAGGCCGGTGCACTGGTCGGCCACCGCCGCCTCGATGTGCATCCGGCCCTCAAGCTCGAGACCGAGCTCGGCGAAGAACGCGATCGCCGCATCGAGGTCGGCCACCACGATCGCGACGTTGTCCATGCGGAGCGTTGCCATGGACTCGATGCTGCCACGTCCGGTCTTCCTGCGCGCTGCCCAGCTGCTCAGGCGAGCGCCCACGCGGTCGGCACAGCGACGACGGCGAAACGAGCCAGCCGTCCGACGAAGCAGGCGATTCCGAACGCGACGCGCGTCTGAGCGGAGGCTCCAGCGGCGAGGGCGACGACCGCCAACGGTGGGAGGCCGACGCTCGAGGAGACGAGCACGAGCGGGACGCCGGTCCGCGGGCGGTCGAGCACACCGCGGACGCGCTCGGTCCACCGGTTCGACCCGTGCCGGGCGCGCCGCGCGAACCGGGCGAGCCGGGCGAGCCGGGCGCTCCCCCGCCGTGCCGCCTCGAAGAGGAGCAGCTTGCCCGTGGTCTGCCCGAGCGCGAGCGCGAGAGCCACGAACGCCGCCACGGCGACCGGCTCCCGCGTGCCGCTGACCACGGCGTACGCCTCCGCGTTGAGGATCGGCACGATCGCGGACCCGAAGCCGAAGCCGATCGCAGCCGCGACGACGAGCAGGGCACTCAACCCCGGCTCCCCTCGACGAGCTCGACGACACGGGCCAGCGACCAGACCTTCACTGCACCGATCACGACGACACACGCCAAGGCGGCGTCGTACTGCCCGAGTGCCAGCGCTCCGATCACACCGGCGGTGTTGGCCGCCTTCGCGGCAGGCGACCAGTTGAGCATCCAGACCGTGCGATCGACGACGTGGAAGTGGTTGGGGCTGAGCACCGGCCAGCAGAGGAAGGCCAGCGACAGCATCGTGTCGAGCACCATGAACGAGAGCAGGAACGCGGTCACCGGCACCAGCGCCTGCGGGTCGATGACGACGAGCGCGCAGGCAGCGACCGCCGTGCACGCCCGGTCGCTGATGATGTCAAAGGCCGCGCCGGCGCGGGTCTCCTGCCCGAGCCGGCGGGCGGTCCAGCCGTCGGCCATGTCCCCTATCCAGTAGACCGCGTACGCCGCGAGGAGCAGGTAGACGTCGGCGTGGGTGAGCGCGGCCAGACCGAGTACGACGGCGACGGCGGTTCGCACGAGGGTCACCGCGTTCGGGACAGTGAGGAAGGGGCCGGGGTGCGCGATGGCTGCCGGTGCCAGCGGTTGGAGCGTGTCATGAGTGGTCATGGCCCGACGCTGGCCCGCGGGCAGTCGTCAGCGGATCCTCCGGGGGCACCGACCTCCTGCGGTGCATCGGGCCGCGGTACGAGGCCAGCTGGTACCCAGGTACCGCCTTCGCCGCGTGCCGCAGACGCCGACGCCTCCCGTCCTCGACAATGCGGAGGTGAAGATCCCGAGGCCGCGCTGGCACCTGCCACCCACGATCCCCCGGCCCGTCCTCTACGCCGGAGCCGCTGCGCTGCTCGCCCTCTGCGCAGGCTATGGCTCGAACAGCACGGACTTCTGGTTCTTCGTCTGGATCTGGCTCACCGCACCGATCGCCATCATCGTCGGCCTCCTGCTGCCTCGGTGGCGCGCGGGGATCCTGGCCGCAGGTGCGGCCCTGCTGACCGTCTTCACGACCGTCGACTCGGTCTACCTCGCCACGGCCGTCGGTCCGCTGGTCTTCCTCTCACTGGTCGAGGACCGCTCAGCCCATCCGAGGCTCGGGCTGCTGGCGGCGCTCGCCGGATG
>NZ_DATIHB010000002.1:0-1652 GCF_035481145.1 Nocardioides sp.
GAAGAACAAGCCGGTCCGGATCGAGGGCGTCGCGGTCGTCACCGAGGCGCCGACCGACTGACCGCAGCGCCTTCGGGCAAGCGCAGGACAGCCGCGGGGTCAGCCCTGCGCCGAGCGAGACCGCTCGGCCAGGGCGACCGCGGCGCGCTGCACGACGGGCAGCTCCTCGGGGTCGCGCGCGGCCTCGTGCGGCACCGCGCCGCCGAGCAGCGCCGCGGGCGTGGTGAGCCAGGCCCAGGTGCGCCACGGGTCCTCGCCCGAGGCCAGCAGCGGCTCGAGCACCGTCAGCAGCTCGGTGCGCACCTCGCCCGTGTCGTCGAGCTGGAACGTCGGCACCAGGATCGCGCCCTCGTGCCCGACGACCAGGAGCGTGCGCCGCTCGGCCGCCTTGTGCACCGCGAAGCGGGCTGCGTTGGTCGAGACGCCGCGCAGCGCCGCGACCCCGGCGTAGTCGAGCCAGCCGCCGTCGAGGAGCTCCTGGCGCCGCCGGGTCTCGCGGCGCAGCCGGACCAGCGCGACCGGTACGGCGTGGGCGGGGTCGTCACCCTGCGCGCGGAGCAGCCGGTCGAGCTCGGCCAGTCGCCCGGCGTCGAGTGGCTCGCCGGTGGCGGGCTCGGTCCAGCGCACGACGCCGTCGACGCGCTCGTACGTCGGCAACCCGGCCGCGGCGAGCTGGTCGGCGAGGCCGAGGCCCTCCAGCCAGTCCGCCAGCTCACGCGCGAGCGCGGGGTCACCGTCGGGCACGCCTGGGTCCTACTTGTTGGCCTTGCGCGCGCGGGACGCCGTCTTGGCGCGGGCGTTGGCGTCGAGCACGACCTTGCGGATGCGCACCATCTCCGGGGTGACCTCGACGCACTCGTCCTCGCGGCAGAACTCCAGGCACTGCTCGAGCGAGAGCCGCTTCGGCGGGATCAGCTTCTCGAAGTTGTCGGAGGTGGCGGACCGGATGTTGGTCTGCTGCTTCTCCTTGGTGATGTTGACGTCCATGTCGTCGGCGCGGGAGTTCTCGCCGACGATCATGCCCTCGTAGACCTCGGTCGCGGGCTCGACGAAGAGCACGCCGCGCTCCTGCAGCGACGTCATGGCGTACGCCGTCGCGGCACCCTTGCGGTCGGCGACCAGCGAGCCGTTGTTGCGCGAGCGGATCTCGCCGGCCCACGGGAAGTAGCCCTCGGAGATGTGGTGCGCGATGCCGGTGCCGCGGGTCTCGGTGAGGAAGTCGGTGCGGAAGCCGATGAGGCCGCGCGAGGGGACGACGAAGTCCATCCGGACCCAGCCGGTGCCGTGGTTGGTCATCTGCTCCATGCGGCCCTTGCGGGTGGCGAGGAGCTCGGTGATGGTGCCGAGGTACTCCTCCGGTGCGTCGATCGTGAGGCGCTCGAACGGCTCGTGCAGCTTGCCGTCGATCTCCCGGCTGACCACCTGCGGCTTGCCGACGGTGAGCTCGAAGCCCTCGCGCCGCATCTGCTCGACGAGGATCGCCAGCGCGAGCTCACCGCGCCCCTGGACCTCCCAGGCGTCGGGACGCTCGGTCGGGAGGATGCGCAGCGACACGTTGCCGACGAGCTCGGAGTCGAGGCGGTCCTTCACGAGGCGCGCGGTGACCTTGGTGCCCTTGGTGGGGCCACGGCCGGCGAGCGGGGAGGTGTTGG
>NZ_DATIHB010000003.1:0-55910 GCF_035481145.1 Nocardioides sp.
TCTCTATTGAGCTCGAGCCACGCCCCAGCCTGGTTGCCCAGGGCGTTCGGGAGATGGACTTCGCAACAGACATCGGCGGCTTTATCGGCAAGCGCGAACCTGCACGATGGGTTGACTTCGAGCAAGTCACCATCCCAACCAAGGTCGTCCCGCAGGCGGCCAAGACCGCGCGGCCACCCCAGATGCCCAAGGCCGCTGGGGCCAGTATGGCGACGGCCGATCACCTCGCAGGGATCGATGTCGGCGACCCGTCCGACCTCGATTATCTGACGTTCTTTGTCGTCAACGGCTGGTACAGCCTCGACGGTCTCAACACCTGCTACGACGGCCAGGAGCGAGCCGGCCGTATCGACATGACACTCGATGCCTGGCAACTACGCATCGAGCCTCGAGGCGACATCTCGCCGGACAAGCTGCGCAAGCACCTGCGCAGCACCGGAAAGTCGACCGTCACCCACGTAGGACGTCTCCGGCGCGATGACGGCAGCCGCTTCAACGCGAATGATGCGCTTGCCCTGCTCGGCATCATCGAGTCGCTCAGCGGGTTCGCGCTCGGCAGGGTCGTTGCGGTGATCCTGCCGGTTGGATACCGCGATGGAAAGTCGGCCTGGGCCCGCTGGCAGTGCAACCGGGCCGTCGACCGTCCGATCGGTACGACTCCCTTCCTCGACCATGCGTACACGGCGGCACAGGTAGCCGAGATCTTTCGCGCAGGGGTCGCGACGAGCAAGAACCCTCTGCGTTGGGAGGTTTTCGAGAACGCGCTTGGATACCACTACGCCGCCGAGCACGACGCCACTGTCAACATGAAAGTACTTCTCCCGGTCTCCGCGCTCCAATTGATCTCCTTCGCCCACCTCGTGGAAGAGCTCCCTGTAGGCGATCCGAACCACAAGACCGCCAGTCAATGGGGCGACAAGAAGTTCGGCACGATCGGGCAGCTCCGAACCCTGCTCAGTGTTGCTGGAATCGACACGTCCGTACCGAAGCACCTCGTGCATCTGGCGAAAGTGCAGGCCGACATCACCGACACGACGCTGCCAGCCCCCGATGCGCTCGATTGTGTCGTGCGGCTGCGGAACAAGGTTGCCCACCCCAAGCAGAAGACGGCCAACAAGTGGACCATTGAGGAGTGGGCCGAGACCGGGTTCGCGGCCACGACCATGTTCAACCTGGCAATGCTCTGGTGGCTCAACTACGACGAGCGGTATCTCGGCAAGACCTCCGAGTACCGTGGCGCTGGAGACGGAGCCTACGTGCCGTGGCATAAGCCGTAGATGCCTCGCCAGCCGGTTCAGGCTATGCAGGACCCGCGCGGAGGAGCCGTGGCGCCCGAGCGCGCTGCGGCTATGCGGATCGCCAACTGATTCCCGGCCCTTTCCTCGACATGAATCCATTCGGCGTCAGCTACGAGGGCGAGGCCAAGGCTGAAGGCCCGCCACTAGGGTCCGTTCTGGCTCCGTACCTTGTTGGTTCCCGACGGCCTGATGCCCGTCATTCGATCGGATCTGCGGCGTCCTCTGTCTTGCTCGGGCGCGGCACAGGCAGTAGGCGCCAGTCGCTGGCGGCTTCGGTGGCAATCCCTGTGAGAAGTACTCGTCGCGCCTGATCGAGGCAGTCGCGGACGTCTTCGGGTCTGGTGCCGGCTAGGCCTAGGCGGGCGCTGAGCGCGTGGACGCCGTTCCAGGCTCCGAGGAGAAACGTGGCCATCTGCTGGCTGTCGATCGGGGTGATCTGGCCAGCGGCGATTGCTGCGTCGATGGTCGCCGCCAGTTGTTCGTGCAGGGCCGTGATGCGGGCGTGGATCGACTCCAGGGCGGGATCGTCGGGCAGTGTCGTGATCTCGGCGACGAGGAAGCGCACGAGGAACGGGTGGTCTTCCAGAAGGTTGTGGTAGGCGGCGCCGGTCGCGGCGACCTGCTCGATGGGCGAGTCGCTGACCACGTATGCCATCGCCATGTAGTGCTCAGCCCGATCGAGGATGCGGCCGGCCGCAGCCGCGATGACGCCTTCCTTGTTCCCGAAGTGGACGTAGACCGTGCCGGTCGACACATCGGCGGTCTCGGCGATGTCGTCGACGCGGAGCCCGTCGTAGCCGTGGTCGGCGAAGAGTTGCTCGGCGGCGTCGAGCATTGCGTCGCGGTTGCGCTGCTGGCGTCGCTGGATCCGCGGGCTGGGAGACACCTCACTCTTCACAACGATGATCCTACTGTGGTTTCATTCTTGAACCTACTTCTAATTTTGAACACGTATCCAACGCTGCGTGGTGTCAGAGAGGCGGCCGGCCATGGCAGTTGACTCACCGCGACGAGGCGCTCCCCGGCAGCACCGGGCAGTTGGCCTGGTCGCCTATGGGCTGATCGGCCTGATCGTGGTCCTCTACGCGCCCATGGCGATCGAGTACATGTGGCGCTTCTTCGACGCTGACGCACCCGAGTTGTGGAACCACGCCTACGCAGGGGTCGTGGGTGATGCTCAGGCGTACGGAGACGGCTCGGTCTATGTGACCCGTCATGCCGAGTACGCCGAGCACCGGGGCGTGCTGCTGCTTCACACCACCACCGGCGGCCTGGCGATCATCGGGTTCCTCGCCCAGTTCTCGGCGCGGTTGCGACGCAACCGTCAACTGCACCGGATCGTGGGCCGGATCACCGCGGCCCTGGTGGTCGTCAGCATGAGCGGTTCGTATGCGTACCTGCTGCTGGTCGGCCCGGACGGCATCTTCGACGGGCCCGGGTTCTACCTGCAGCTGTGGGGCCTGGCCACCGGTTCGCTGGTGGGCACGCTGTTGGCGGTGTGGGCGATCCGGGCGCGGGAGGTGCTGGTGCACCAAACCCTGATGGCCTACGCGTTCGCGTTGCTGCTGACCGCGCCCCTGCTGCGCGGGCTGTACGTCGTCTTCGGGCTGGCCTGGGCGGACGCGACCCAGGAGCTCACCCACCTGGCCGGCTCCGCGCTGCTCGCGACCGCGGCTCCATTCGGCGCCGTTCTCGCTTCCCGATCCTTCGACCACCGCGACCGCACGGGCAAGAGTGCGTCGAAGACCTCCGCGTCGGCAGGCTGGCGCATCGACGCCTGGTTCGCGGCGGCCGCGATTAGTGCCTTGGTCCTGCTGGCTGCGCGCTACCGAGCGACCTTCGACGGGCTGGACCGGGTCACGACGGTGTCGGTGACCGCGATCGCGATCGGCCTCGCGCTGGCCCTCGGGTCCCGCTTCTCCGCGGTCCGTCAGGCTCGTTCGTACGCGGCGGCAGAGTGGCGGATCCATGTCCGAGCGATGCTCGCGGCGATCCCGGCGTACCTGGTGCTGTGGATGCTCTATGACGTACCGTTTGCGGCCGCCGATGCCTTCAACGGCGCTGCCCTGACTGCTCCGGGCATGACCTTGAGCCTGGGACTCTTCCTGGTCGCATGGCGCCGGCGGCGTCGAGCCGGTCGATCCCCGTCCAGAAGTGTCGATGCCGATCAGACCGGTGCGCTGGTCGGGGGTGGGCGATGAGCAGCCAGGCAAGCACCGCGTCGCGGTGGGACGCGATCATCATCGGCGCGGGGCTGGGTGGCCTGACGACCGCCGCCTACCTGGCAGCGCAGGGGCGCAGGGTCTTGGTGCTGGAGCGCTATTCGGTTCTGGGGGGATCGACGCACGTGTTCCGGCGCCGGGGACGGTGGGAGTTCGAGGTCGGAGTCCACTACATGGAGGACTGCGGACCGGGCGGGATGGTGCCGACCGTGCTCGCCGGGCTCGGCCTGCGCGACCGGGTCGAGTTCAACCAACTCGACCCGGACGGGTTCGACACCATCGTGGGCCCCGACCTCGAACTGCGCACCCCCGTGGGCTGGGACGCCTACCGCGACAACCTGCACGCAGCGTTCCCGACCGAGGGCCGCGCCATCGGGCGCTATCTGCGGCTGGCCATGGCCTCTGGACCAGCAGCCGACCGCATGCATCCCGACTTCGGATCCGCACGACGGATCGCTGCTGCCGGGGTCGCGGCGCCGGCGTTCCTGATGCCGTACGCCGCCGTGCTGATGGCCTGTGGGTTCAGCCCCCGCGCCATCATGACGCTGTGCTCCCAGGCTGGCGCCTACGCGTCGACCCCGGATCTCGCGCCGTTCGGTATGCACACCGGCTACATCGGCAGCGGCATCGAAGGGGGCGCTTGGTTCCCCCGCGGTGGAGGGCAGGTGCTCTCGGCCAACCTGTTCGAGTTCGCCCAAGCCCACGGCGCCGAAGTCCGCACCTCGACCACGGTCGACCAGATCCTGCTCGAGAACGGCCGCGCCCAGGGCGTCATCCTGGACGACGGGCAGGTGCTGCGTGCCGACATCGTGGTCTCTGATGCTGACATCCTGCACACCTTCCGCGACCTGATCGGCACGGACCGGCTCCCCAAGGCACTCGCACTGCGGACACGGACCTGGAAGATGGGCTACCCGTTCATCAACACGTACTTCGGGATCGAGCAGGACCTACGCGGCGCGCGCAACACCAACCACTACGTCATCCCGACCTGGGACCGCGCCACCACCCGACGCGACCTGCTGCGGTTCAGCCCCGACCTACTGCACCGGGCACACAAGCGCCCCCGCGGGGAGTGGCTTGACGACTTCACCACCAACATCCCGGCGTTCATCCACTCCGGCACGATCCGCGACCCCGACAACCCCAGGACCGCACCCCAGGGCTGTGCCTCGTTGGAGGTCATGACGCTCATCCCGTCCAACCCGCGGTTGTGGGGCATCGAAGGCCACGATCCCGAGCGACGCGACTACCGCCACGAACCGGTCTACCGCGACCTCAAGGAGCGCCTCACCGAGGCGATGCTCGCACGCATCGAACGCGTCTACCCCGGCGCGAGCACCCAGGTCGCCTGGAGCGAAGCCGCCACCCCGGCCACCCAGCAACGCTACGTCCGCAACACCAACGGAGCCGCATTCGGACTTGCCGTCACCCCCACCCAGTACGGACCCACCCGACCCGGGGTGACCACCTCCATCCCCGGCCTGCTGATCACCGGAACCAGCACCCGATGGGGGCCCGGCACCACCGGGGCGATGCTCTCGGGCGTCCACGCTGCAGGTGCCATCGTGGGCCGGGACCTTCTCGAAGAGGTCAAGGGCGGCGCGGTGTTCGGCGAAGTCGCACGCATCCCTGCCCACGGCCAGGACTGGGACCCGCTCGCTGTGGCCCGCCCCCGCACCATGCTCGACACTGCCGTCGGGTCTGACGATGAGGACGCCGACCCCGTCGACCTGCACCGCGACTCATCTCGTGGATCTGAGGAGACGCCGTGACTGCGACCGGGGCGGCTGCGTCGAAGTTCGACGCGGTCGTCATCGGCTCGGGCCTCGGCGGCAGCACCGCCGCCGCCTACCTGGCTGCGGCGGGGCAGCGGGTCCTGCTGCTGGAGCGGTACTCGGTTCTGGGCGGCAGCTCGCACGTGTTCCGTCGCCAGGGCAAGTGGGAGTTCGACTGCGGGGTCCACTTCGTAGGCGACTGTGGCCCGGATGGCCACGTTCCCGCGCTGCTGCGCGGTTTGGGGCTGGACGACCGCATCACCTGGCTGCCCATGGACGCCGACGGATTCGACACGATCATCGGGCCCGACCTTGAGCTGAAGACACCCTTCGGCTGGGACCAGTACCAAAGCAACCTGATCGATGCCTTTCCGGGCGAGGCGCGCGGGCTGCGACGGTACGTATCGGTGATGCGCAAGCTGGGCGAATCCTTCGACCGAGCCGTGTCGCCGAGCTCGAAGACGGAGTTCGCCAAGGCCCTGGCGAGAGCTGGCACGGCAGCACCATTCGCGATGGCCCCCTACGTCTCGCTGCTGGTTGCCTGCGGCCTCGATCCGCGCACGATCCTGGCCCTGTCAGTGCAGTGCGGGGCGCTGACAACCACGCCGATTCGGATCGCGGCGATCGCCCAGGCCATGTATCTGCAGTCCTACGCGGGGCGTGGTTCGTACTACCCCAAGGGCGGCGGGCAGGTCCTCGCCGCGGGGTTCGCGGAGGTCATCCGCAGCCACGGGGGACAGATCCGCACCAACGCCGGGGTCGACAAGGTCCTCGTCGAGGGTGGTCGGGTCACCGGGGTCCGGCTGGAGGACGGCGAGCAGATCGCAGCTTCCGTCGTCGTGTCCGGTGCGGACACGATCCGGACCTTCACCGATCTGGTCGGACTTGAACACCTGCCGCTGACCTATCGGCAGCGTGTCAAGAGCTGGAAGATGGCCCGTCCGCTGATCAACGGCTACTTCGGGGTCAAACTCGACGTCAGCGCCACACCGAACAGCAACTACTTCGCAATCCCCACCTGGGACGACGCCACCTCACTGCTGTCTCTCGAACGGATGGCGCGCCAGGTCGTGGGCGCGCGCGGCCAGTCCGACGGGGTGTCCTGGGCGCGGGAGTTCGCCCGTCGACAACCCATGTTCGTGCAGTCCTCCACACGCCGCGACCCGTCCAACCACCGATCCGCCCCTGCCGGGCACGCCGCCATCGAGGTACAGACCATCACCCCCTACAACCCCGCCCTGTGGGGGTTCGAGGGCTACGACGTGCGAACCGGGGAGTACCGCAACAACCCCCAGTACCGCGAGATCAAGAAGATCGTCATCGACGGCATGCTCCAGCGGATGGAGCAGGCCTATCCCGGCTCCTCCTCGAATGTCCGGTGGTGTGAGCTCGCCACCCCCGCCACCCAGGAACGGTTCGTCGGCAACAGCGGCGGCGCCCCGTTCGGACTGGAACTGCTACCGAGCCAGGTCGGGCCACTACGACCCGGAGTGCGCACCCCGATCCGCGGCCTATTCCTCGCCGGCACCAACACCGCATACGGCCCAGGAACCGAAGGCGCCATGATCAGCGGCCAGGTCGCCGCCGGCGCCGTCGTCGGCCGTGACCTCGTCGCTGCGGTCCGCGGAGGCGCCGTCATCGCCGACCCCGCCCGCCTCGCGGCCTGGGCCCCTGATTTCGACCCTCTCGACGCCTGCCGTGGTCTCACCAGGTCCGGCCGAGAGCCCGCAGAGACGGACTCCCAGGCCGCCCCGATCCACATCTCCTGAGCCCCACAAACGCACTGCTTCCGACCCGCAAGGACTGATCTCGATGACCAACCAGATGCACGCCACCGACGCGCCGCAGCACCAGACCGCGCGAGGGACCGACGCAGACTTGCGCGAGCGGATCGCGATCGCCACAGCAAAGGCGGCGACTCCGGGCTACGACGTCTGGATCGATCCGGCAGAGGTCGATGTGGAGGCCTGGAACCACGTCGGCGACCCGCTGTGCGAGGCGCTGATCGCCGAGATGCGCGAGCGCAAGAAGATGAGCGGCAACCTCTATGAGCGTGCCCGCGAGCTGCAGGCCGAGGGAAGCAAGGCGGCAGAGGCGTTCTTCGCGGACATGGAGTACGTGCCGGCCTGGGCAGATTTCGAGCAGATGCGACTCGGGGCAGCGATGGCCGCACGCAACCCGATCGGCATGGTCATGGGCCTGCATGGGGGATTGCCCTTCACCTACGTCGACCCGGCTACGGCACGCGTGATGTCGTCCACCGCACGGCTGGCCCGCGAAGGTGCCGACTTCCGCCGCAGGTTCTGGGAAACCGCCACCGGCTTCGTCGGGGCCCTCGACGTCGACGGCATGAAGCCCGGGGGTGAACGCTGGCAGCAGTGGGTCCGGATCCGGATGCTGCACACCATGATCCGGATGGGGATCCTGCGCAGTGGACGGTGGGACCTGGACGGCATGCCGATCAGCCAGGACGCCACCGCTGCATTCACCCACATCTCCGGGCCGTACCGGGTCGCGATCATCCGCTACTTCGGCGGTCACGTCACCCAGGAGGAAGAAGACAGCTTCGCGTTGATGTGGCGCTGGATCAGCCGCCTCGAAGGCGCCAACACCGAGCTCCTAGGAACCACCCATGCCGAGCAGCTCCACATCTCCGAGCGCATCCACCAGTATCTCTACGCCCCGGATGAGCACAGCCGAGCCGTCACCGCCACCATGATCGATGGCCTGGCCGGGATGAAGGCCTTCCGACTTCCGCGCCGCGTGCACGCCGCGATCGTCCGGCAGGTCATGAGCGAACAGATGCTCCAAACGCTGCCCGGCCGCGACGTCCAGAAAGACCTCGGGCTGACGCCCGATCGTCCCGCCGAACTCGCTCTCGCTGCCGCCACGCTGGGCCTCAAGGGCGCCAACCAGGTCCTGCGCATCCCGCCGGTACGCCGCCTTGCGGAACGACGCGGCCAGCAACTGGTCAACCACGCCGTGGAGCGCGGCCTCGACGGCATCAGCGCCGACTACCACGCCACGCCCGTCGCAGGTGACCGCGGCTAACCCTCCCGCGCCGCGGCACCCGCCCGTCCTCGCCCCGCCCACCTTCGACCCTGGAGCTTCCCGTGAACGACTCGCCCTCCCTGCCATCCGCCGCGTTGCCTCACTCACCTGGGCGCCAGCGCTTCGACGCGGTCATCATCGGCTCGGGCCTCGGCGGCAGCACCGCAGCCGCCTACCTGGCTGCGGCGGGACAGCGGGTCCTGCTGCTTGAGCGGTACTCGGTCCTGGGCGGCAGTTCGCATGTGTTCCGTCGACAGGGCAAGTGGGAGTTCGACTGCGGGGTCCACTACATCGGCGACTGCGGCCCGAGCGGTCCTGTCCCGACGCTACTGCGAGGGCTCGCCCTCGACGATCGGATCAACTGGCTCCCACTCGATCCAGCCGGTCATGACACCACACTCGCGCCTGGCCTCGAGCTGCGGACCCCGCACGGGTGGGACGCTTACCTCGCCAACCTGGTCGAAGCCTTCCCCGAAGACGCCCGGGGCCTGCGGCGGTTCGTCTCGGTCGTCCGGAGCCTCGGCGAATCCTGCGACCGCAGCCTCACGCCCACGTCCAGCGCAGAGTTCGCCAAGGCCATGAAACGCGCCGGGGCGGCGGCCACCTTCGCGATGGCCCCGTACATCTCCCTGCTCATCGCCTGCGGACTCAAGCCCCGCACCATCCTGGCGCTCTCGGTGCAGTGCGGCGCAATGGCCAGCACACCGCTGACGATCCCCACGATCGTGATGGCCAACTACTTCGCCGACTTCGTCGGCGGCGGCGCCTGGTTCCCCCAGGGCGGCGGCCAGATGCTCTCGGCCGGCTTTGCCGAGGTCATCACCAGCCACGGCGGCCAGATCCGAACCAACACCGGTGTCGAGAAGATCCTCATCGAGGGCGGAAAGGTCACTGGCGTCCGCCTCGACGGTGGCGAACGTATCGACGCCGCAGCGGTGGTTTCCGGCGCCGACATCATGCGTACCTACACCGACCTGGTCGGTCTTGAGCACCTCCC
Organism: Nocardioides sp.; assembly: GCF_035481145.1. GTDB lineage: Bacteria > Actinomycetota > Actinomycetes > Propionibacteriales > Nocardioidaceae > Nocardioides. Next base: position 9,347 of record NZ_DATIHB010000003.1, read on the forward strand.
GGCGACCTACCGGCAACGCGTCAAGCACTGGCGGATGGCCCGACCGCTGATCAACGGCTTCTTCGGCGTGGAGCTCGACCTGTCCACCACCCCGAACACCAACTACTTCGCCATCCCCAGCTGGGATGACGCCACCTCACTCCTGGCGCTGCGACGCATGGTCGGCGAAGTCACCTCAGGCAAGGGCCACACCGACGGCATCGCGTGGGCCCGCGAGTTCGCCGCCCGGCAGCCGATGTTCCTGCAGTCCTCCTCCCAGCGTGACCCCGCCAACCGGCAAGCGGCACCTGTCGGGCACTCGGTCATCGAGGCGCAGACCCTGGCGCCCTACAACCCCAGACTGTGGGGCTTCGACGACCACGACATCGCCAGCGGCGGCTACCGCCGCGACAAGACCTACCTCGAGGTCAAGAAGATCATCACCGACGGCATGTTCCAGCGGATGGAACAGGCCTACCCTGGCTCCACCTCCCGCATCCGGCTGGCCGAACTGGGCAGCCCGGCCAGCCAGGAGCGCTTCGTCGGCAACACCGGCGGCTCGGCCTACGGCCTCGAATGCCGTCCCAGTCAGTCCGGCCCCTTCCGCCCCGGCGTACGCACGCCCATCCCGGGCCTGTTCCTGGCCGGCACCAGCACCGCCTGGGGCCCCGGCACCGAAGGTTCGATGCTGAGCGGCCAGCACGCCGCCGGAGCGGTCCTTGGCCGCGACCTCGCCACCGAAGTCCGCGAGGGCGCCGTCATAGCCGACCCCACCCGACTCCGCGCGTGGGGAGCCGACTTCGATCCCCTCAACGCGTCCCGAGGCCTCGGGCCGACCAGCACGCCGCTCACCGATCCTTCATGAACGGAGTCCCATGACCACCGCTGCCCCCCAACCCAAGGCACCCGCCGACGTCCTGACCGGCGCCGACCGGGCGATGCTCGACCAGGCCCTCGAAGAACTCGGCCATGGGGCCGCCGCTTGGGCGCGGATGGGCGCGGATGAGCGATCCCAGGTCCTTCGCCAGACCCACGCGACGATCCGTGACAGCGCCGAGCAGTGGGCAGAGGCTGCCTCCGCAGCCAAGGGAACCCCCGTCGCGCTGGCAGGTGAGGAGTGGATGTCGGGCCCCTACGTCGCGCTCACCACAGTCGCTGCGCTCGCTGACTCGCTCGACGCCATCGCTCAAGGACGCTCAACCGTCGACGGCCTCACGACCGGTACGGCACCCGGCGGCCGCACCACGATCAAGGTGCTTCCCACCGAGCTGAAGGAGACCGTGCTGCTGCACGGCTTCAGCGCCGAGATCTGGACGGCCCCCGGTGTCACCGCAGAGCAGGTGCGGCAGCGCGCTGGCCTCGGTGCGGCGCGCACGGGGGAGAACGGCGGAGTGGGCCTGGTGCTCGGGGCCGGCAACATCACCGCCATCGGCCCCGCCGACGTCCTCTACGAACTCGTCGCGCACAACCGGGCAAGCATCCTCAAACTCAACCCCACGTTCGCGACACTGCTACCGGTGCTGCTCCAAGCGTTCGCGCCGCTCGTAGAGGCTGGCGTACTCCGGATCGTCAACGGCGCCGCGGCCGTCGGCGGCTACCTTGCCCGACACCCATCGGTGAGCCACGTGCACATCACCGGCAGCGGCCTGACCCACGACGCGATCGTCTGGGGCACCGGGTCGGCATCGACGAAGCGACGCGCGACGGGCACCCCGCTGCTGGGCAAGCCGATCAGCAGCGAACTCGGGGGAGTGTCCCCGATCATCGTCGTCCCCGGAAAGTGGTCACAGGCCGACCTGCGCTACCAGGCAGAACACGTCGCGACACAACGGCTGCACAACGCTGGCCACAACTGCATCGCCGGCCAGGCGCTGATCCTGTCGGCCGACTGGGACCAGCGCGACGAGTTCCTCGACCAGCTGCGCCGCGTCCTCGACGAGATCCCTCCCCGGCCGCCGTGGTACCCGGGCAGCGACCGCAAGACCGCGGCTGCCGAAGCCAGCTATCCGTCCGCCGAACAACGCACCGGTCGACTGCTGATCGAGGTCACCGACTCGACCTCGCAGGACCTCCTGACCACCGAGTACTTCGCGCCCGTCCTTGGCCACACGTCGTTGCCCGGGCTGGATGGGGACTTCCTGACCAATGCGGTGGCGTTCGCCAACGACCGACTCGAAGGGTCCCTCGGCGCCAGCATCATCATCGACCCTCGCGACCGCAAGGAACTGGGCGCGAAGTTCGACGAGGCAATCGCCGACCTGCGCTACGGCGCCATCGGCATCAACGTCTGGAGTGCGATCGCGTTCCTGATCCCCGGACTGCCCTGGGGTGCCTACCCCGGCAACACCCTCGAGCAGGTCGGCAGCGGTATCGGCATCGTCCACAACGCCCACCTCATCGACGCACCCGAACGAGCGGTCGTGGCCGGCCCCTTCCGGCCCAGCCCCCGCTCCCTCCTCCACGGCGAACTGGCCCTCTCGCCCAAGCCGGCCTGGTTCGTCACGGCGAGGGCATCCACGGCCACGTCCAAGAAGCTCACCAGCTTCGCCGCAGACCCTGCCTGGCGCCGCCTTCCCGGCATCATCGCCAGCGCCAGCCGCGGTTGAACAAACGCACGTTGCCGATCGGGGACCTGCCGCAGGTTCCTCGACACCGAACGCCCGCCGCACACCCACGCCCCACCGAAAGAGGCCGACACATGACCGACATTGGACCCGCCAGCGACCTACCCCGAGGAAGTGTCACCGGCGTCGAGAAGTACGCCGTCGGGAACAACGGTGACTACTTCGCAGTCACCCGCAAGTGCCGGCACCTGGGCGCGGACCTCGCCGAGGGCACCATCTCTGCCGATGGCTGCCTCGTGTGTCCGTGGCACAAGGCCGAGTACGACGTCACCACCGGTCAGATGGTGAAGGGCCCCGGCGGCGTCTTCGCACGGATTCCTGGTCTCGGCGCGGTCTTCAAGCAGCTCACTCGGATCGCTCCGCTCGGAATCAGGCCCGTTGTCGTGCGCAACGGTCGACTGCACCTAGATGACACCGAAGCGTCGTGACTTCACCTGTCGACCGACACCCTGACCGTCCTGCAAGACTGCGATAGGCCCACCCGTTGAGAGGCAAACCCATGGCGCACCTACCTCCCCAAATGCCGCGCTGGACCGCCGGAGTCCTCGGCGTGCTGATGATCGCGCTCGGTGCGACGCTGACCCTGCGCCCCTTCTCGTCGCTGGCCACGCTGCTGCTCTACGTCGCGGCCGTCATGGTTGCGACTGGAGTGGGCGACCTTGTCCAGTCAAGGAATACGCACGACCGCACGGAGCGCATCACCGGAGTCGCCTGGGTCCTCGCAGGAGCGGCTGTGCTCGTGCGGCCGGACCTGTCCCTTGCCGCCCTCACCATGTTGGTTGGAATCGCGATGATCGTGGCGGGCGGCCTGCGCGTGTGGGCGGCCACCCGGGGTCGCCGCACTGACACGGTGACGGCGGTCCTTGGTGGGGCCGCCAGCGCTGTCTTCGGCGTCCTGGCGCTCAGCTGGCCCGACATCTCCATCCTGGTGATCGCGGTCGTCTTCGGCGCTCGAACGGTGATGCACGGCTTCACTCTCCTCGCGAACGCACTTCGAGGCGCCGAGCAGAGCCGCGACGAGAAGCGTCCGGATGGTCGCCTGGTGCGCATCCGCCGTGCCTCAGGTGCAGCTCTGGGACTCCTCGTTGCGCTGTCGCTGACGGCGGTGAGCGTGGTGCTCAACCAGGGCAGCTCGGGCGAGGTTGACGACTTCTATACCGCGCCGGCCGATGTTCCGAGCGAGCCGGGACGGCTGCTGCGCAGCGAGGCCTTCACCCGCGGCATCCCCTCGGGTGCGCGCGCATGGCGGATCCTCTATACGACTACCCGCGACGAGGGTGTTCCCGCGGTGGCCAGCGGCCTGGTCGTCGTCAGCGCCACGGCCCCGACTGGGCCGCGTCCTGTGATCGCTTGGGCCCACGGCACAACCGGGTTCGCTCGGCCATGCGCACCCTCGCTGATGAAGGATCCGTTCGTCGCGGGCGCAATGCCGGCCGTCGACCAGGTCCTCGAGCGCGGTTGGGCCATCGTGGCAACCGACTACATCGGCCTGGGCACAGAAGGCCCCCACACCTACCTTGTGGGTCAAGGAGAAGGCCGTGCTGTTCTCGACGCGGTGAAGGCCGCGCGCCAGCTCACGGACGTGTCCCTCTCAGACCAGACAGCGGTGTGGGGCCACTCCCAAGGGGGTGGCTCTGCGCTCTGGGCGGGACAGCTTGCTGAGACCTACGCGCCCGACGTGCCGCTCGCAGGGGTGGTTGCGATGGCCCCCGCAAGCGACCTGACCCAGTTCGTCGGCACGCTGGAGCACATGCCCGGCGGAAGCGTCTTCGAAGCCTTCGTCATCTCCGCCTACAGCGCCATCTACCCCGACGTTAAGTTCGATGACTACGTGCGCCCCGGGGCCATCACCATCGAACGCCGTGCCGCCGAGCGCTGCCTGTCCGACCCCGGCACCCTCGTCTCGATCGCCACTTCACTCGGCCTGGGCAACACCGTGTTCTCCCAGCCCGCGACCGAGGGGCCCCTCGGCGCTCGGTTGGAAGAGAACACGCCGACCGGGCCGATCGCCGCGCCGCTGCTGATTGCCCAAGGCACCACCGACACGATCATCGAGCCCTCCATGCAGACGGCCTACGTCGATCGGCGATGCAAAGCGGGACAGCAGGTGGACTACCGCACGTACGCCGGTCGCGACCATCTCGGACTCGTCGCACAAGACTCGCCGCTGATCGGTGAGCTCATGGCCTGGACCACCGAGCGATTCATGGGCAAGGCCTGGCGGACGCCCAGCTGCGCCGACGGGGACCGCTGACCGCGTTCACCCTCCCGCGCCGCCTCGGCCCGGCAGGCATTGCCACGACAGGAGATCGACATGACACACGTATCCCCCAGCCTGGTGCGGTTCCAGGTCCCGGCGCTCAAGGGCCTCGGCCGAGTGGCGCTACAGACCGTGCTGCCCATCGGTCGCATGCGCTCGGGCGGCTCAGCCATGGACCTGCCGGCGATCGACCGCGTCGTTTCCGCGCCGGCCCCTTCGCTGGTTGACTCCTACGTCGCCTGGTGCGGTGCCACGGGACGTTACGATAAGACCTTGCCGCCGCACATGATGTCGCAGTGGGGTATCCCGCTCGTGACCGAGTTGCTGCTGCAGACGGCGTACCCCTTGGCGACGGTGATCAACCAAGGCGTCACCATGAGCGTGCACGGCGACCTGCCCCGGGGCGAGCAGCTTCACCTGCGTGCGGCCATGCACTCGGTGGACGAAGACCAGGGACGTACGCGCGTCTCGGTGTCCCTCACGACCGGCACAGCACAGGCACCTGACCTGGTCGAGGTCATCCTGCACATGGTCTTCATCAAGTCTGGCTCCCCGAAGCGAAAGGGCGGCCAGGAGAGCCGCGAGGAGCCGATCTGGCACACCGCCGGACAGTGGCAGGCGGGCTCTCGCGATGGCCTCGAGTTCGCCATCCTGACCGGTGACTTCAACCCGATTCATTGGATCGGGCTTGCCGGCAAGTTCTCGGCCTTCAAGCAGAAGGTCCTGCACGGCTTCGGCATGTTCGTGCGCAGTTACGAGCAACTCGATGCACCCAACCTGCGTGTCATCGACGTGCGGTTCCTGCGGCCCGTGCCGCTCCCGTCGCGACGCCTGACGGTGCAGGTTGCTGCTCCCGACAGTGATGGTTGGCGGGCGTTGCAACTCGCGGGCGAGGCCGGGACCGTGCATCTGGCAGGTCGCTGGCGCGACTAGGTGTACTCGGAGCCGGGCATGTAGACAGCCTGTTCGGGTGTTCTCATCGCCCCGCGGCGCGTCCGTGCGAGCTGAGTCCGGCTGTTGCTGGGGGCGGTGCCCTGGCTGGAGTGCCTCAACCGTGGGGGCCAGGGTCGGCCCCCCACGGTTGGAGTAAGCACCTCAAGGAGTGGCCCGACTCAAGGAGGCGGGCGTGGTCGAACGGCCGCAGGGATTCTCCGACCCAAGGGAGGCTGAGGAAACGAACGCCCTCCGCGCCGAAGGCTGGACGCTAAAAGCGCTAGGGGACAGATATGGCCTAACTCGGCAGACCGTGGCGGTCCGTCTTCGGAGAACCTGATTGTTGCGACGACTCAACACGGCGCGTTCGATCAAGCCCGGATCTAGGAGGCGCAGCGCCTATCGCAAGACTAGGAGTCGCTTGTCTGTCCAGCCCGGCGAATGCCGTCGAGAATCGACTCGATCTCGGGGCTCGTCAGGTAGGGAGAGTCAATGCTTCCCCGAATCCATTCCACGTGCGGCGCTTGAAATACCTCGAGATGTGCGGCAGACCGGATGAGAGCGCCTCGTCCCGGCGCCCAGCGCAGCGCGGATGACGCGGCAGCCAGCTCGCGAAGCGTGCCGCCGGCGTCGTTGAGCATTGGCACGTCGCTTGCATGGATGTGTCCCTGTACGACCGCGAAGCGTGCAAGTGCCACGAACGAGGCCGTAAGGCGCGACGCAGATTGGACGGCGACGATGAGGCCCATTCCAAGCGCTCTGCCGCGGCTTTGGTAAGACGCAAGAAGCTCCAGAAGTTCGCGATCCCAGCACTCGTCAACGAGGGTCATGAGAAACGGCAATGGTTGCTGTTGCGCTGATCGCTTCTGCTCGTTGTACTGTCCGAAGTCGGTAACGTTGGCTTCGCGGAAAGTCTGCATCCGTCGAGAGCTCTCCCCGGCTAGCGCCTCCGCCAAAGACTCAATGCTCCAGTTCTCGTGGTCGAAGTGGAAGCGCTCGTGGGGAAGACCGGCGTAGTCACGGAAGACCGATCCGTCCTTGCGTCCGACGAGGCAGAACTGAACTCTCGCCGGCGAGTAGGTGGCTGCCAATCCGAGCGCGATGCTCTTGAGTAGGGTGCTTGTGCCTGTTCCGGAGGATCCGAGGACGTATCCGCAAGGGCCGTCCCACTGGAGATCGAGGACAACGCGTTCTCCTAAGCGACCGCGTCCGAGCAGTACCTGCAGAGGAAGTCCGTCGCTAGAGGTCCACCGGGCGCAGATCTGCTCCTTCGTCATCGGCGCCGTGAGGCCGAGTAGTTCAGCAAGTTCAAAGTGGCGGATCGACGAACGGTCCGCGTACCACTCAAGGTCTAGCTTCAACTCTGAACGATCAGAACTGGCCGCAGTGTTCGATGAATGCGACGGCGGAAACGGTGGCTGCGAGATCGGTTTGGCTCTGCCGATTGTCAGAGTCTCGATCCAGGCTTCGACTCGCCGCCGTGCCTCTGACTCGTCTAGATCGACCAGATCCAGGTATACGAGCTGCCCGAGCAGTCCAGGTGGATCGCATTCACCGACCCTCACTGGGACTAGGTTCCGCTTTATTGCAGTGGGGTCGGTAGCAAAGGCGGCGGCCCATTCAGCGGCTGCGAATGCGCTGCTCAGGAATGCCGGGGACAGGACGGCCAGCGTCACGTCTGCGCCGCCTAAGGCGCGGTCCATTTCAAGTACGAAGTTGCTTCCGGGGGCGAAATCCCAGGCCTGGACGATTGCGGTGTGGCCTAGGTCCTCCAGTTGCCAAGCAAGCCACTCTGCCCAACGTGAATCTTGAGTGTTGTAGCTGATGAAGAATCGCATGGGCGGTCTTGTCTGTGAGGTCGGCAGCGGCGATCAGAGCGTGTGCGCTTGAGTGTAGGACGTGGGGCACCAATGATCCGGTCTCGATTAGGGCGGTCAAGTCCCGGGGTTGTGGTGGCAGAGTTTGGCTTTCGCGTCACATGAGTGCCCCGCCCGCTGGGAGAATGTAGGAACTGTGCCGGGGCGCCCTGCCGAGAGCACGCCAAGGAGGTCATATGGCACTGTTCGTATACGTCGACTACTCCAACGTATGGATCGAAGGCATGCGCGTGAGTGCGGTGCGCAAGGGCCTTGCAGCCGACATCCATGGGGCGATGAACGACCACGTCACCGATCAGTCCTGGCGACTCGACTTCGGGCGGCTGTACCAGGCCATCTGTCCCGAGGACGCCCAGATTGGCCGGTCAAGCCTGTTCGGGTCGCGCCCGCCGGACAACGACTCGCTCTGGGAGATGGCGCGCCGACAGGGCTTCGAGGTCGAAGTCTTCGATCGAAACTTCCGCAACAAGGAGAAGGAAGTCGACGTCGCCATCGCGACCCAGATGATGGCCGACTCTTACGAGTACATGAGCGCAGACCGCAACGACCGCGTGGTGCTGCTGAGTGGCGACCGGGACTACCTGCCGACGTTGCGATCACTCGTGAGCCGTGGCTTCCCGACGACCGTCGTCTTCTGGTCGCACGGCCTTTCGCACGACCTGCGCGAGTTTGCGGATGACTTCTTCGAGCTCGATGGGATCTTCGACGCGATCAGCCACGCCGGTTCGATGCGGGAATCGACGGCCTAGGAAGATGGAGCACACGCCGGCCGCCAAGGCGGGGAGCATCGGCGTCAGTCGAACTGCCTTGGCGGTCCAGGACGATCTCGGCTGGCTCTTCCGGGAACAGCCGACCGAGGACTACGGGATCGACGCACACGCCGAGGTGGTGGAGGCGGGGAAGGTCACCGGCCGCCTACTGGCGATGCAGATCAAGGGTGGGAGTAGCTGGTTCAAGGAACCAACGGCTGGCGGCTGGTGGTTCCGCCCGGAGCCCAAGCACGTGCGGTACTGGACGAGTCATTCGCTTCCCGTCGTCGTTGTGCTCGTCCATCCCAAGACCAAGCTGTGCCACTGGCAGATCGTCGCCAACGGCACGCTCCAGACCTCAAAGGGCGGCACTCCGAAACTACTGATTCCCAGGGCCAACGTCCTCGACAAATCGGCGATCACTGAGCTTGCTCGGGCGTCCGAGGGCGATGCGTACGAGTTGCGGCTCCGTGAGCTGAGGCTCGCGCTGCCATGGATGCGGCGGCTGGCCGATGGCCAGCGGCTTGTGATCGACGTGGAGGAGTGGATCAACAAGACGTCTGGTCGTGGTGCGATCACGCTCGGTATCGATCACGAAGACGGCAACGACCCGGAGCCGATCGCGACCTGGGGTGTGATGTTCGGCTTGAGCGACTACGGCGAAGTGATCCAGAAGCTCCTGGCGTGGGCCGACATCGATGTCCACGCCGAGACCTACGAAGAGGCCGAGTACGAGCGGTGGGAGGGCGAGTGTGTGTTCTACGACGAAGGCGACCGCTTCGCCCGAGAAACATTCGAGGATTGGCGAGCGCCGCTCATCTCCCAGGGGCTACGGCCGTACGCGAATGGCGCTGGCGAGGTCGACTTCTGGCGCCTGGAGCTCACCCTGAGCGCACTCGGAAAGGCGTTCCTTGAAGTCGACACCTTCGCGACGTCGGGACACGCTCAGCTCACTGAATGAGTCATCCAAGACCCTGCTGCGTGCTGAGTGCTGAGGCCCGGGGGCCTACCCAGACTTCCGTTCGCGCCCTGAATCGCCGCTCTTCGTGGACGCCGTGATGTCGATTGGCAGTCGCTTCTCCAGCTCGCGGATCTTGCCCTCGGCCACGTCAAGGTACTGCTGTGACACGTCGACGCCGACTACGCGACGACCGAGCGAGAGCGCCGCGACTGCCGTGTTTCCTGATCCCATGAACGGGTCGAGAACCACATCATTGGCTTCGGTTGAGATGGCGATGCAGCGGCCCGGCAACGCCAGGGGAAACTGCGCGCCATGCCCGTCGCCGCCGGAGGACACCGGGATCACCCAGACGTCCGAGAGCTTGTCGCTTTCGTACAGCGTGTTCCGCCCACCGAGGCTGGCCGCGAGGCGCCGATAGGCTGCCTTGTCGAACTTGGGGGCGCGCTGCGTTGACAGGTGAAGCACGTACTCGAGGTTCCGGCTGACGCGAGAGTTCTGCGGCTCCGGCAGGCTGTTGATCTTCGCCCAGGTGATGATGCTCTTTGTGTAGTAGCCGATGCGGCTCGCCCGCTCTGCGACGAGAGCCGGGATGCCGCACTGCTCGCCATCCTTGATGTACGAGTGGCCAGCGCTATAGCGGTGGTGCTCGTGGTCGCCCCACTTCTTGCGGTTGCGACCGTCCATGGCCTGGAGCGCCTCATAGGCATTGCCTCGGATCTGGGTCCGGGTCATATAGGTGTCCATAAGGTTCCACCAGACCGAGGCCGACTCCGTGAGCACCGGGCGAAGCCGGTGGAGGATCTCGATGGTGTGGCGGATGAAGCCCTCGGGAGTCTGTTCGTGGCCGAACGCGCACTCCTCGCCGTCGGCCCACCGGACCAACCGCGCGTCCTTGTAGACCCGCATGCCCCAGTACGGCGTCGAGGTCACAACGCACTGGACGCTGGCTTCGGGCAGAGTGCCAACGATCTGCAGGAAGTCGCCGTGGATAAGGCTCCAGTTCTCCTCGTCTGAGAGCTCCTCATCACGCTCGGTCGCGTCGAGCTCGGAGAACAGGTACTCCAGGACGCGGCTGCGTGGCACGAAGGTTTCCGCGAAGGCATCCTGGTCGAGGAGCTCAAGGACGTCGGCCACGGTGAGCTGCTTCTTGTTGCCGAGCACTCGTCGGATGAAAGACTCAGCCATGCCGACAACCGGTGCCACGTCCTCGATCGGGAAGGTCTCAGACCGGTCCTTGAACGTGTCGCGATCGAGCCTCGCGATGGTCGTGCGCGGGTAGATGTTGGGGAGTTCGGGGGTGCTCGGGGGACGCACCGCACGCCGTCGGGGCGAGCTGGCGGGCGCGGTCGAGTTGGTCATGGTCGGACTCTAAAGGCCTCCGCCGACGAAGGGCGTACGCCTCGCCGATGCGGACCGTTCGGCCTCAGGTTGTCGGGGCTGAACGGTAGTGTGCGGCATCAGACATATGGCATCGGATGCACGGCATCTGATGCCAGACACGAGCCCAAGGAGAGCGGGCACATGCGACTCAGTGCCGAAGCGATGAACGCCGCCCTGGCGGACTTGCAGGCGCTGCAGTATCAGACGCAGGTCGCCTCCGCGTACGAGGCATTTCTGGCGAGCAAGTGGGTGCAGGTCAACGAGGGCGGCGCGTTGCCGTCGTTCAGCAACATCAAGCGTGCGGTGCCGGCTGTCTTCGGCGTGCTTCCTGGCAACGAGCTCGGACGCCTCGCGCCCTTCCGCTATGACTGGTTGACGCTCCAAGACACTGGGCGCAAGACCGTTTGGAACAACAACTCGCGCGGCGGGACCAAGGTCTCCCTGACCTTGTTCGTCAACAACGACATCCGCGGTGGGTTGCAGGCCAACGCAGCCGCGACGCTTGGCGCGCTGCTCCCGGCCGATCGCCCGTCTTGGCAGTCGCTGGCGGTTCTGGTGCTGCGGGAGCACGACTTCGCCGCGAGTGACGACTGGCCGGTCGCGCAGACTGAGCTGCTCAGCGCTCTCGGACTGACGGCGACCGAGTTGGGAGCCATTACGACGAACACTCCGCTGGGCGTTCCGCTTCTCTCTGCGACCGAGTGGTCTTTCGACACCATTGACGAAGCGCTGCGCCCGTCAGAGGCCGTGGTGGTGCAGACTCCCGCTGCCGCCGCCCCGGCGGGTGGTCCCACGGCGCCGGAGGAAGGCACGCTGTCCGTGATCGTGGACAGCCGTGTCGAGCGCATGCTGCGACTCGCGATCACGGCGTACTCGTCCGTGCTGCTGGTCGGCCCTCCCGGTACTGGCAAGGGGACGTTGCTCCGATGGATGCTGGCTGACATGGCTGCGAAGCCCGAGAAGTACGGCTTCGAGGCGGGTTACACCCCGGATCCGCTCTGGCGCACTCCAGACGAGAGCTGGACGTCGTTTGAGCTGATCGGCGGGTTGGCCCCCAACGAGAACGGCGTGCTCACATGGTCGCCGGGCGCGCTGCTCAATGCCATCGACGAAGACCGCTGGCTCATCCTTGATGAGACCAACCGTGGCGACATGGACAAGATCATGGGCCCACTCCTGACGTGGTTGTCCAAGCAGGACGTTGAGATCGGCCGATCGGCTGCCCACGACGGCAAGCCGATCAAGATCGGATGGGCATCGGATCGGCCGTCCACGGTCGAGGACGATGCTGACGGCACGGACTACAAGGCTGGCCGAGACTGGCGTCTGCTCGGGACCTACAACCCGCAGGATGCCCAGCGGGTGTTCCGATTCGGCCAGGCGCTGTCGCGACGTTTCGTGATCGTCCCGATCCCTGCCGTCAGGCCGGGCCAGTTCTCTCAGCTTCTTGAGGATGCTTACCCGAACCTGAGCGCTGACGCGATGGCGGCCATCGGCGGCCTGTACTCGGCCCACCTCGCCGATGAAGTCACTGCGCTTGGCCCGGCGCTGTTCTTGGGGATGGCGCGCTACGTGCTCACCGAGCTTGGCCCAGCTGCTGGCGCAGACGATCAGGCTCAGGCGGAATCGAACGGCGACGACGAGCAGGAGGCTCCTGCTGAGGAGGGGTCCATCCTTCTGGGCGAGCTCCTTGCCGAGGCCTATGTCATGGGCGCGGGTCGGTACCTGGCCGGGTTCGATGATCGGGTGTTCGAAGCACTCGGGGAGCGGATCGTCAACGATGAGACTGCGCTGACGACGGGACAGTGGTCATGGGTGAAGACGCAGCGGGACGTCCTGAGCTAGTCGCGCCGGTCCTGCCGCGCCGAGGCCTCGAGGAGCTGCTGCGCGGCTGGTCCAGCGACGGCCAGCTATTCGACGCTTTGAGTGCCGTTGGCAGCATCGACGTCGATGTCGAGTGGTCCTCGCGCGATGTCGAGCGCCGTGCCTCGCGAGTACTTCTGGAGCGCCTTGAACCGGAGCTCGCACAGCTTCCGCAGGACGCGGCGACTTGGCGCGAGCACCTGCCTGTCACGACGGTCTCAAACCGTGAAGTCTCTGGGCGCCCGCTGCACCCCACGAACTGGGCAATGACTGCTCGGCGCTATGGATGGCCACCCCAGGCGTTCGTATCGCACCCACGCTCCCGTGTGCAGGATGAGTCAGCCCTGAGGGCATTGGCTTGGACGGCGCGCTCACTTGAACGGATTGTGCGGGATGTACGCCCGGTCGCCCCGCTTCTCGTTGGTCGCGTAGATGCGCCCGTGGTGGCGATGCTCGACGTCACTGAACAGGACCTCGGGGGCGTCGAAGTCATGCGGCCCGATCGGCTCGACTTGCGATCGCTGGCCGGTTCGGGTCGACCGTGGTCGGGGTTGGCCCCCGTGGCCGATGCCGTTGTTCGAGCCGAGACGGACTTGGAGTTCCTTGCGTTCGAGCTGATTGAGCCCGACCCTGAACTTGAGTGGCGCTTGTTCCATCTGTCCGTCATGGGCGAGGTTCTGACCAGCCTGCGGACGCTGGGTGGACGGGTCCGTTGGCGAGCTCCGCTGAGCGCGTCTGGCAGCTCGGGTCCACAGTTCCAGATCACGGTCGGGCAAGAACACTGGGATCTATGGTTTGAAGCGGCGGGCGCCGCGCGTTACTACGGCGGGGTGTCGCCCTACCGCGAAGCAACCTCGGGTGTCGCGCGAAACCAGCGGAGCATCGGTGCCGACATCATGTTGAGCCTGCCAGGTAAGCGACTCCTGATGTTCGAATGCAAGTGGAGCCCGCTCGCGACGTACGTGGGTCGAGATGGCTACCACCAGGCGGTGTCCTATGCCGTCGAAGCTCGCTCAGGACTGGCGCAGGACGCGTGGTCTTTTGTGATTGGCCCCGAGGAAGTTGTCACGCAGCGCAGCGAGTTCGACCTGGGCTGGCCAGACGCAACGGCCGTGGTCGGGGCGTGCAGCATCAATGACGTCTCGGATCTCGTCCGAGGTGTGGTCCAAGCTCCGGACGCCGATTCCGGGGCAATGTAGTCCTGCTGGTTACGAGCCGGACGCGCGCCGGTAGTTCGCCGCGCGCTGGGCAATGATTCGCGCCCCCGTGGCGTTCATACGCCAACGTGCGAGCTCGATGGAAACACCGAAGCGAAGTGCAACCTCGTCGTCGGTTGCCTTCTGGCGGGCGAGCCTCTTGGCAGCATCGGACGGGACCAGCAGTTCTCCGGAGATTTCGGCTGCCTCGTCTTCCTGGAGCTTGTCCGCGGTTCGGCAGCCGCGCTCGTTGACCAGGCTGGTCCCGAATTGGTGCTCCGCCACAAGGTGCGCCAGCTCGTGGCCCATGGTGGAGCGTCGTCGGGCTAGCGGGTGTGCGTCGTTTTCGACGATCACGGCACCGCTGCGGTGAGGAAGCAATGCGCCCGAGAAGACCTCCGGGCGCACCGCATGAAAGTGATCGCGGATCGCGTGATCCAAGGCCAGGTCACCAAGCGCGACGACCCGAATGCCATAAAGTTCGGCCAGATCCCACGGGTTGAGCGCCTGCATGGGATCGAGGCCAAGCTCAGCGCGCACCTCAACAGCGAGCCGCTTGCAGGCAGCCTTGTTGATGCGCGTGGCCTTCACGTTCAGTCCTCTCGGCTCGCATGCATGTGCTTGACGGTCGCTCGAATGACCTCTTCAAGGTAGGCGACGTCCTTGTCGTTGAGGTCTTGGCGCGCCCGGAGCAGCGGAGCGAGCTGGGTGACTAGGTCTGGCTCGGACTGACTCTCGGTTGGACTGTCCGCGTCGATCATGAAGGTCTCGGCGGGCATCTTGAGCCAGCGCACCAGAGTGGCGAAGCCGTCGGCGTCTGGACGTTGCTCGTTGCCGAGGCGCGACAGGAGGGATGGGCTCGTGCCGATCTCCTTGGCCAGCTGACGCCAGGACCATGCGCGGGCAGTGCGTTCAGCATCGAGGGCCGCGTAGAGCCCCGCGGTGTCGATCTTGGTCTTTGCCATGGAGTCCTCTCGCTCGGAAGTGTCGGTGGCCCCTGACAGTGTTGCACCATCGACGCACTGCTTGTAAGTCGACGCGCAGTGTCCTACACTCAAAACAGTGTTTCAGATCCGACGCACTACGAACCGGAAGCCCCGGGAGATTGGAGGAACAGGCATGACTGCCATCGATGCAGCAGCCACCGAGACGAAGGTCGTCACGATCATCGTCAACACCAGGGAGGTCCAGTGGACCGGCTCGAAGATCACCTACGAGCAAGTTGTCGAACTCGCCTTCCCCGGGCAGCCGTACGACCCGGCAGGAACGCTCGTCGAGTACAGCCGCGGGCACGGGCCGGACCACGCCCTTCGTCCGGGCAAGGACATTCAGGTCAAGGACGGAATGGTCTTCGATGTCGAGCCTGCCAACCGCTCCTGACGAGCAGATCGCCCAGCTCGTCGCCGATGGCTACGACATGGTGCTCGAAAGTGGGCACCTTGTCGTACGCCGGCTGCCCTACGTCGGACCCTCCGGCCTCCGCAGGGACGGCCGCCTGGTCCTTCCCGTGACGATGACTGGTGGAGTGGTCGCCGATGCGAGTGGCGATCACCGAATCTGGTTCGCTGGCGAGGAGCCCCGTGACGAGCGCGGTCAGAATCTCGGCACTGCCGGGCAGAACCATGGCTTCGCGAATGGCGAAGTCGCCGACTACATGTTGTCGTTCAAGCCCCCCAGTGGCGCCTACGCCTGCCTCCGCGACAAGATCCAGAAGTACGCACAGATCTTGCTCGGCGCCGCCCGAGAGCTCGATAACACGGTCGCCGATACACCTGGCGGATCGTGGCAGGTCGTCCCCGACAACCTCCCGCTCGCCTACGCGGACACCAACACGACTCGCGCTGGACTGGGGAAGTACAGCAACCTGTTCAGGGGCCACACGATCGCCATCGTCGGCGTCGGCGGCACCGGCAGTTACATCCTCGATCAGGTCGCCAAGACGTGGGTCGACCGCATCGTCCTCATCGACGGCGACCGGTTCGAGAATCACAACGCGTTCCGTGCTCCTGGCGCAGCGGCACGCGACGTGGTCCAGGCCAAGCCATACAAGGCCGAGTACTTCGCGCGGGAGTACTCGCGGATGCACACCGGCATCACCGCACACCCAGTCGCCCTCACGTCCGATAACCTGCCCCTCCTCGAGGGATCCACCTTCGTCTTCCTTGCCGCCGCCGATGCAGCGGCGCGGCCGGAGATCATGCAATGGCTCCGCGATCGGGGCGTACCGTTCATCGATGTTGGCATGAGCTTTCGAGAGGGCGAGGGCGGCCTGACAGGCATGGCCCAGGTCACGGCCTACCTGCCCGGGCACGACGTGTCGTTGCCGCCTGCGTCTGCGCTCCCGCCGGGCGAGGACGACTACAGCAGCAACATCCAGGTCGCGGAGTTGAACGCACTCAACGCTATGCATGCCGTCATCGAGTGGAAGCGGTACCTCGGCTTCTACGCGACGCATACCGCCGCGACCCAGACTGTCTACAAGCTGTTCCTCAACGAACTGCGCAACGGAGATGTCGAATGACCCGAATCGACCACTACGGCGCGGAGTTCGTCAGTTCGTTCCCGACGCCAATGGAGCCGGGGGTCCTGTACGTCTCGACCGCTTACTCGACCGCCGGACACATCTGCCCATGTGGGTGCGGCCGCGAGGTTGTCACAAAGCTGTCGCCGGCGCGCTACCGAGTCATCTTCGACGGCGAGGTGTCGCTGAAGCCGTCGGTCGCGGCCACTGGACTGCCGTGCAACTCTCACTACTTCATCACGCGTGGTGAAGTCGATTGGCATGACAAGCTTGATGGCGCTCGGGCCGCGCGGGCTCAGGCCGCTGATCGTCGGGCTGTCGAAGACCATCGGGCTCAAGTTCCGCAGCCCGGGGTGAGCTGGTGGAAGCGCCTCTGGCGCCGCGGGCAGGGCTAACGAAAGCCGCGCTACAGCCGATCGATCCAGGTGTCCCCGTCGCGCTGATCCCAAGCAGAGCCGCTGGGCGACTTTGGCGCAGGCGCCTGGCCAAGGCGAGAAAGGACAGCAAGGGCCTCGTGGTGGGATAGGGCGCGCAAGGACTCCACTTGACGTTCTGCAGCCGTCTCGATGGCCTGCTGACGCTCGGTCATCGAGATGAGGCCTCGTGCGTCCAGGGCCTTTCTGAGGAGGTCGATCTGCCAGTCGGAGATCGGCGTCGGCTCCGACGGCGCCTCCGTGGGCGCCTCGGGTTCGTCGTCGCCGAACAAGGACAGATCGTCAGACACGGCGCCATCTTACGAAGCTGCCGTCCCTTAATCTTCGGCGCCATGGGCTGATGAGCCGGGCCCTTACCTGGGAAGTTCCAGGGGGCGCGGATACCTGACCGTAGGATTCGTCACGTGATCGATTGAGGCCGCTGCCGAAGCCCAGTGGCTGCTGGGGTGCTACGACTACGAGCGCGAAGCGGAGCGCAACTATGCACTTCACGAGATCCGTCACTGGGACCATGCGACCGCAGGGCTACCCGTCGGCGTCTATCGGCACGATCCACGGCACGGCGGCGCTAAGCCAGCGCACGAACTCATTCACCCTGACCGCGCTTGTCCTCGAGCTTTCTACCGGGTCCATGCGATTCCGTTCGGCCATGTCGCGACGTCGCAGATCTCGTCGAACGGGTGAAAACGGGAGCGGCATGGCGCTGGTCGGCCTGATTCTCGGCTATCTGGCGCTGGCCGTGTGGATTGCGATCGGTGTCGTTGTCGTCATTGCGGTCAACAGCCTATGAGTGGCGATGCACGTCCATACTTTGGCGCGTGAGCTTGTTCCGTCGATCGCGTAAGCCTCAGCCAGGTGCTGAGCCCTCAGAGCCATTAGAAGACGCACGGCCGGGCCCGGCTCGGCTCTACAGCGACTACATCGACTCCCGGCCAAGTCGCACCCGGCCGATCGACAGCGCTGAGCGCGCAATGAGCAGGGCGCTGTACAGGGACCCGTTGACCGAGCCGGTCCGCCACAAGTTGGTGATCCTCATCGAGCAGTGCCAACCGATGGTGCCTATCCCTGGATCCCGGTTCAACGCGCCTGCTCAGGAAATGGCGAACATCGCTATCGAGCGGATGGTCGCCGTCCGAGGCGACCTATCCCTCCGCTCGCACAGGCCGCATCCGCAGATTCTTCCGCGTCCATTCGAAGACCTGACTAGGTACGTCATCGAGGGCGACTGCCCGCTCGCGTTGGACGCCGTTGGCGCGTGGGCAGATGCCTACGCCCGGCTCCCTGGGCTCTCGTGGCTCCGTGAGGAAGAGCGACGGTTCCTGTCCGGCGTCGACGAGATCCTTGCCGGCACCATCTTCGCCGTTCGAGGTCGAGAGGTGATCCTGCGCGAGGACCTCGGCGCGTCGGTCTTGATCGATAGACCGCTTGCAGCACTTATCACGGGCGATCCTGCGCTCAGAGGAGTCGACGACAAGCTGCGCGAGGCGCTAACCGAGTTGGACGCTGGCAAGGCGGCAGACGCCGTCACGGATGCGGGAACCGCCCTCCAGATGCTGCTTGAGCACCTCGGATACACCGGCGGCCAACTTGGAGATCAGCTGAAAGCCGCGCGCAAGGCCGGCTGGCTCACTGGCACCGACACGCCGCTGGCAGACGCTGTCGACAGCCTTGGACGGTGGATCGCATCAATCCGAAACCAACACGGGGACGCTCATCATGGCTCCGCCCCTGACCGCCGGGATGCCGAACTGGCCGTTCGTGTCGTTGGGTTGCTCGTACTTCGCTTCGCGGAATGAAGAAGGCCCCGAACCGCAGAGATATCTGCGGCTCGGGGCCGTGTTGTGGCGATACGAGGATGAGCTAGCAGGAAATCGCCTGCAGCCACGCCTTCTCGATCTCGTCCTCATGCTGCAGCACCTGCCGAATCAGGAAGGCTGTCAACGCGGGCCGAGAGTCCTGGCCGTGCCGGTCGGCCTCGCGCGCGAGCTTGAGGATGATGCCGAGCAGAAGGCATGTCCCCTGCATGACGTCGTCCCAGTAGTCGCGCGGATGACCGGCGTTCTCCGGGATCTCGAGAACCGTAGAGATCAGATTCCAGACCTTGGCTGCGTTTTCGTTTTCACCGCTAGGTGTCGCGCTGTTCGCGTTCATGGCTCCTCCTTGATTGATTGCGATAGAGCGCTCCAACCGCGAGGCGAACTCGTAGCGGGAGCGCTCCATCCCAAATGGAGGAATGCTGATATTTATATCACAATTCGATCAATTGTACAACAGTGCAGGCACTAATGCCGCGTTAGCGGAGACGGCTAGGACCCGCTTTCAAATTCTTTGAATCGTGATGCTGATCCGATTTCCCTGCGTAAGCACAGTAGTGGAGCAGGCGAAAGACGGATCTGACTTGACCAGCATGTGCGGGTTGGTCGATCCGAGCCAGACGATCTCGACGGTCGCAGACTCCTTGAGGGTTCCCGCCAACTCCCATGCGGTCCAGGTCGCT
Source organism: Nocardioides sp. (assembly GCF_035481145.1). GTDB lineage: Bacteria > Actinomycetota > Actinomycetes > Propionibacteriales > Nocardioidaceae > Nocardioides. The sequence continues at coordinate 28,621 of NZ_DATIHB010000003.1, forward strand.
TTGCGTGCAGCTTCGCTCTCTCCGGCGATAGGGCCGGGATTGTCGGTGTTTCCGAGGAGCCTGTGGGTCGGCAGGTCGGCACTTCGGGCGCTGACCAACAACGACGCTTCGCTGCTGGGATAGATCTGGACGAACCGGACCGCGAGGTCGTCGCCGTCGGCGAGAAGAAGAACGTTCAGTTGACCAGCGGTGCGATCAAACCGGCGGGGAATCAACAGCTCCGCGACCTGAGCGGCAGCACGGACTGCCGCACGGCGAGCGGTTGAGGCATCGTCGCGCCCGATCAGTTCGGCATAAGTCGTAAACCGATGCAGCACGTCGCCCTCGGAAATCGAGGGATGGACTCCGAGGGCAGCTGCGAGCGCCCCGGCGTCGCGCTGGGTAAGCCGCGCGCGGAGCAGGTGTTCCACTGCGCGGAGCGCTTCATGTCCATCCCCGCCTGCCAACGACTGCGTCAGGGTCGGCGCCGCTTGGGCGATCGCATCTGGCGTCAGTGGGACATGGCGCCACAGGTCGCGCAGTTCGAACTCGAGTACGCCTCGAAGCTTCTCGCGCTCGGCCGCCTCCTCGGCGTCCAGCTCGGCCCAGGTCTTCTCCTCCACGAGTCAGAAGTTTGCACGTTCCTGCCATGCGCGATCTACGCACGCGAATGAGAGTTGTTGCGCCGCCTCGTAGAAGCGGCCGGGCGGTCCGCCTGCGCCAACAGTCGGCCCCCCCTCATCACCTTGGGGTCCAACTCATCCCGCGAAGAACACGCAAAGGAGTCCGTCAGTGACTACATCGAAGGCTAGTCGCGTCCTGCGGCAGGCCACCTCCGCGACCTCGGCACTGCTGCTCGCAGCCCTGCTCGCCGCCTGCAGCCTCGCGCCCTCGACAGGCCCGCTGGCGTGGGGCACTGCCTGGCAGAAGACCTGCCCGACCGGCACACTCGCCACCTACGTCACCTACGACATCAGTGCGTCGTCCTCGCCGCAGCCGTTCGGTGGCGGGCAAGACCAGTACGCCGTGCTGGAGGATGCGGTCGCTCGGACCGCTGTGTGTGGCGGGCACTTGCTCGTCACCGGGTTCGCGGGCAGCAGCGCCAATCCGTACCTGTTCTGGGACGGAGACCTGTCACTGCCCGGGGCTACGGATAACGCCCGCTACCGGCGGCTGCCCGACCTAATCAAGCAGATCGACCACGAGGTGGCGAACAACTACAACGCCACCCTGAACCGTGGGCCCTTCCCAGGCACCGACGTGATCGGGCAGCTGCGATTGGCAGCCGAATACGCCGAGCAGGTCGGTCCCGACGCCAGCCTCTGGACGATCGTGGTCACCGACGGACTGCAGACCGTCTCCACCCAGAAGTGGGTCATCAGCAACGCTGAGGACGCCCGCGCCTTTGCCGACAGCGTCAGCGTCCCGAAGCTGTCTGGCGAGTTGCTCTTCACTGGCCTTGGCGACCGGATCGACGGCGAGCAGGTCAGCACCGTCACGGTCGAGAACCTGAAGTCGATCTACGCGCGTGTGTGCGAGCGTACGAGCGCCTCTGCCTGCCAGGCCGTCACCGACTACACCAGCCCCGTCGGGAGCGGGTCGTGAAGCCGGGAGGCCTGCGTGCGGGCTTGGCGCGCATCTTTGGACGGAACCGTCGCCAGGACCGCCCAGGGCGTCGTCCACGCGAGTTGGGGCGTCACGCCGAGACCTTGGTCATCCCCGACGTCGAGGGGCGTTCTGGGGCGATCCTGCGACCCGGGGGGATCACCTACGACGTCGGCGAGGAGTTCGAGGCCTACGCGACCGAACTTGCTCGGAACGAGGACGCAGCAGGCGTCGCTGCCAGCCGACGAGCGACCGTGGCCGCAGCCGGCATGGGTGCGCAAGCTGACGACGCCCGGCGCCTGACGACCATGCACGTCTCCGAGGTCGAGCGCGCGGTTGCGGCGTACTCCGCGGCGCACGACGACCTGGGGTCGTTCGTCCGGCGTCGCCCGAAGGACAACCGACGCTACTCGGTGACGCGCTGGGTGCTACTCGGTGCAGACACCGGAGCAGTGCTCGGCGCACTCATCTATGTCGGCGAGGTGCCGCTGCTTGCGCTCGGCACGGCCCTCGCGGTCGGACTCAGCGGCGTCACTGCAGGGATGGTCGGCGGTGACGTTCGGGAGCTGAAGCTGGCTCGGGAACGCCGCGCGCTCGTCGAATCCGACCAGATCGACTCTGCGATCGTCCGCCGCTATCCGCGTCTGTTCGGCCCGGCCGCCCCGGACAAGGACACCTATGGGCTGGCGATCAAGGGGGCGCTGGTGGTCGTGCTGTTCGTCGGTCTGGGCATCTTCGGCATCCGTGCCGCACTCGAAGGGCTGCTCGGCGTCGCCTTCTTCGGCTTCGCTATGGCGGTCGCGCTCGCGAGCTTTATCTCGTCATGGGCACATGCCGATGACGTTGCTGACGTCCTCGAAGTGCTCGAAGCCCGGATGAGCATGGCGCTCGCCCGGCAGCGCGCTCTTGCTGGCGCACCTCAGCCCTCAGCACAGGATGCCCACGCCGCTGAGGCAGCCTCGATCCAGTCCGAGCACCAGATCCGCGGCGAGGCCAAGGCCGCTGGCGTTCGAGCGCTCAAGCATGAGGTCTACCGGCGCCATCCGCAGATCTTTGGTCACGGCATGGCGGAGTTCCGTTCGGCCCGGCTCGTGCCAGTGGATCTGGCCGACCTCGAGGAGGTCGAGCGATCTGGCGGCGCAGCCGCGACCGGTATCCGCAACGCCTTCCAGTCCAACGGCCACCCGCCGTTCTGATCCCGAGAGGAGGTGATCTCCATGCTCAAGGCCCTCAGTGGCATCGCGAAGCCGATGCCGTTCTGCCGCCTGTGCGTCCGCTACATGACGCCGCAGGAGGCGAAGAAGCACTCCGAGCACGCCAAGGCCATCAAGTGGCCGAAGAAGTAGCCCCCGAAGCGCCGGGTGGGCCTGGACGGGAACGCTGCAACGCCCCGTCCAGGCCACTCGGCCAAGGCAACACCCGAACCACCTCACGCCAATGAGTCAGTAAGGACGAAGTGCAATGACCACTACCTACCGTACGGCCCGAGGCCCGCAGGGCGCTCGGATCAATCTCGCTCGGTTCGTGCATGCGCAAGCAGCACAGATCACCGAGGAGGAGGACTTCGGCTTCGTCGGAGTCGCTGACGCGCCCTCGACATACCAGCAGCTTCGCGGAGCGTTCCAGCGCTCCAAGGAGACCGGCGAGCCGCTGCCCGTGTCCAACCTGTTCTGCGACAACACGATCTACCCCGAGGCGCGCGACAACCTCGCCTTCCGCTTCTGGCACGACGTCTCGCACTGCCGCCTCGGGCTCAGCTTCAGTCTCGAAGACGAGTGGGAGCTGACGCTGTGGCACCTCGACCGACTCGCGGAATCCGGGCTCGGGCCGCAGACCCGTGAGTACGAGTTGCTGCGGCTCGACCTGCTTGGGCAGGTGATCCTGCTGGGCATCGCCGGACGGTTCCCCTTCGACCAGGGCGCCTTCACCCGCACCTGCGTCGAGCTCGGCCTCGACGCAGGGATCCTGCACGAGCTGCGGCGGATTGCGTCATGAGTAACGAGCCCGAGCGCACCGGCAACGTCGTCAAGGATTTCTGTGTCGGCCTGTTGGTTGCCGCCATGGCGCTGTGGGGGGCCATCGAGATCGTCAAGGCGATCTGGGTGCCGCTGTGCATCGTTGTCGCCCTGGCAGGTATCGGCGCCCTGGTGTGGTGGCGCATTTCCGCCAGATTTAGGGGCTGGTGATATCCGATGAACGCTATACCTGCCGTTGTTGTGGAATTCACAAACATCGTTGACTTTCTCGACAAAAGGTTCATAGTCGAGCGCACCCCTCGCCATTTCCATTTCGAAATGCAGAACGAGCGCGGCTAATCACGAGTGACGGAAAGGAGGTAGCCCCATGTCCAACGCAAGTAACAACGATCCACAGATCGCCAAGAACGCGCCCTACCGCAGCAGCCGGAGGGCTGTGCAACAAGGCCGCGCCCGAACGAACCGACCGCGTCGGCGGATCGTCGTTCACTCGGAACTGCGCGAGCAGCCCGACGTCCGCAAGATCGCCCGAGCCATCATCAGCATGGCGATGGCCGAAGCGGAGCGCGAAGCCGCGGCACAGGCCGAGTCGGCGCCAGAGCGCACCCAGAATCAGGAGTCGACCGATGCCTGATCGCGGACCCTTCATCTGGCGACAACTCCACCCGCCGACGCCGATGCCGGTCGATGTTGCCCGCGCCACCGTCGCAGCACTGGCTGCCATGTCCGGCCATCCCCGCATCGTCCTCGAAGCCCGTGGACGAGGCGGCCTGGTCACCTGGCACCTCGGCGCTGAAGCCGGTGTGGCCCGTCGAGCGGTCGCCGTGGTGAGTAGTCACCTCGCAGGGCTACGCACCTCGGACAGCAAGGCACCCGCCAAGGCCAGCGCCGCTGGTGCCGTTCGGTTGGCGGGGCATCGCGCGGTTCAGCTGTCGGTTGGCTCGACAGACGAAGCCGCTCGGGGCGTGCTGGGTGCGCTGGCTGCGGCCCGCAAGGACGAACTCGTTCGGTTGCAGATCATCCTCGGACCGCGCCACCGACCTCGCGAGCTTCGCGACGTTCCGGCTGAACACCGGGCCAAGGTGAAGGCCAAGTACAGCGAGCACCGTTTCTCGTGTGAGGTGCGTATCGGCGCCAAAGCCGAGGACACCAAGCGAGCCGCCAACCTGATGCAAGGCGTCGCCGCCAGCATCCGCGTTCTCGAGGCGCCCGGGTTGGCGCTCCGCCTCAAGAAGTCATCGCTCTCAGCACTCGACGACGTTCGCGATCCGTTCCTGTGGCCGCTCGAACTCAACGTGTCCGAGCTGACCGCGCTGCTGGGCTGGCCGCTGGGGCCGACGGACGCCGTCCTGCCTGGAGTTCCGTCGCCGCATCCACGGCTCTTGCCGGTGGCATCCGGTGTCGCGAAGTCGGGCCGGGTTATCGGGTACGCCGCGGTCGACGAGGAACGCCCGGTGGCGCTCAGCGTGGACGACTCCCTGCGGCACCTGCACATCCTCGGCCCCAACGGCGTCGGCAAGTCGGTCCTCATGGCGAACCTGGCGCTGCAGGACATCACGTCCGGACGGGCCACCTGCGTCATCGACGCCAAGGGCGACACCATCACCGATCTGCTAGCCCGAATCCCGGCCGACAGACACCAGGACGTCGTCGTGCTTGACCCGACCGACCCCTCACCGATCGGGATCGACGTCTTCCGCGGCGACCCCGAACGCTCGGCCGATGTCATCTACCGGGTGTTCAAGGACCTCTACGGTGGCGAGCTTGGGCCACGGTCGAGTGATCTCCTGCACGCCGGGCTGGTCACGCTTGCACGAGCTGGTGGATGCAGCCTCTCGATGCTTCCGATGCTGCTCTCCAACGCCAGTTTCCGCCGTCAGATCACCGGACGCGTCGCACCGAAGGATCCGCTTGGCCTCGGTGCCTTCTGGGGCTGGTTCGAGTCGATTTCCGACGCCGAACGCATGACCGTTGTCGCACCGCTACGGAACAAGCTCGATCCCGTCCTGACGCTGCGACCTGGTCTGCGTGCCATGTTCGGCCAGACGAGCCCTCGGTTCGCGCTCTCCGACGTGTTCAAGCCCGGAGATGGTCGTCGCCCGATCCTGCTCGTCAGTCTGGCCAGCGCGTCGCTCGGTCCTGAGGGCAGCCGGCTGCTCGGTTCGATCCTGCTGGCGCTGCTGTGGGAGGGAGCCAAGGAGCGCGCCGTCGTCCCGCAGGACCAGCGGCACCCGGTCGCGATCCACGTCGATGAGATGCAGGAAGTGGTGCGCCTCGGCGACCTGGGCACCGCTCTCGCCATGGCTCGCGGGTACGGCGTCAGCTTCACCCTCAGCCACCAGTCACTGACGCAGCTGAACGCCGCCATGACCGACGCCGTCATGGCCAACGCCCGCAACCGGATCTGCTTCCAACTGAGCCCCAAGGACGCCAAAGCCATCGCAGCCACGACGAACGGCGCCCTGACGATGCAGGACTTCATGGAGCTTCCGGCTTTCAGCTGCTACGCGTCGCTGCTGTCGAGGAGCGACCGGATGCCGTGGTGCTCGATCCGCACCAGCCCGCTCGCATCGGCCCTGCAGGCTCCGTCGTCGCTCATCGCCACTTCACGGGACCGCTACGGACGACCCATCGCGGACGTCGAGGCCGAGCTGCTGGAAGTCGGTGGCTTCGGCCCGACCAAGGAGGACGAGGCCTTCGGCCGCAGCCGGCGGCCGAACGGCGGAGGTGCTTCATGAGTGCCGATCGTCGCCACCACGACAGCTACACCCCGGGTACAGGGCTACCGCTCGGTGTACCGACCGGCTCGGACTCCGAGACGGCGTACTCGCAGGTCAGCGGCGAGTTCAGTCAATCTAGGGAGCCGAATACTTCGGCCGCTCCGCTTGCCGAAGTTCCCTCGGAATCGACCTCGGTACGCATCGGTCATCGGATGCTCGAATCCCTCGACCGATCGCTGTCCGACCGTGACCGGGACGTCCTTCGACTGGTGGCAGAGCATCGCTTCCTGACAACCCATCAGGTGCAGGCCTTCCGCTTCCAGACCCACAACAGCGAAGCATCTGGTGCTCGCGTCGCCCGCCGGGTGCTCGCCCGACTGCAGCGTGACGGAATGCTCGAACCACTCGGCCGACCAGTCGGCGGCTTCCGCGGCGGCAGCGCCGCCACCATCTGGCGCCTGACCTCGGCGGGTAGCCGGCTCGTCTACGGCGACGACAAGCGTCGTCGACCCGGCAGACCGACCGAACGGTTTCTCAAGCACAGCCTGGCCATCGCGGACGTCCACGTCCTGCTCAACCAACACAAGCGCATCGAGACCATCGAGGACATCGCCGTGCAGGTCGAACCGGCCTCATGGCGCACCTACCAAGGCCCGGCCGGCGAGCGCCGCTGGCTGCAGCCCGACCTGTACGCCGAGATCATGACGACCGACTTCCTCGACCGACATTTCATCGAGGTCGACCTCGGGACCGAGTCGCTGCCGACACTCATCAAGAAGTGCCAGCAGTACGAGGATTACCGGCGATCCGGGGTCGAACAAGCTCGGAGCGGCAGCTTCCCGCTGGTCGTCTGGCTGTTCGTCGATCACCGACGAGCCCAGAAGCTCGAAGCCGCAGTACGGCGCAGCAGCAAGCTCACGGACGCGATGTACCGGTACGCCATTCCGGACACGTTGACGGAGGTGCTGGCGGGAGGTGCCGCATGACCCGCCGCGAACGAAACCAGCCGAGCTGGGACCGGGTCGGCGACTACGAACTCGACTACACGGGGGTTGTCCCGCAACCGGGCTTGCTCGCGCTGACGATCCGCCAGGCGCTCGCCGAAAGCGAACACAACCCGATCCCGAACTGGGGCGCACGCGCCATCGCCCGCCACCTCGCCAACCTGCAGGGGCACAGGCAGCCGACCGCGCTCCATCACTTCGCGGTGATGGGTGAAGGTCGCATCGGTGACCTCATGGATGAGCTATCCGAACTGGTCATGGCGGAGGACGGAGACGGCAACGTCCGCTTCCTCGCAGATGGTCTGGCCGACTTCATTCACCAAGAGCTGCACCGACGCGGTCTGTGTCATGACGAAGACAGCCCTGAGGAAGGCGGTCAGTCATGAGTCGCCGAGAAGCGGTGCCCCGCGGACGCGTCCTGAACGGGAACGCCTTCGCTCGACTGAAGGAGCTCCCGGACGACTCGATCGACAGCATCGTCACCAGCCCGCCCTACTTCAGGCTACGCAACTATGGCCATGACGACCAACTCGGTCTGGAGGGTCACGTCGACCAGTGGGTCGACGAGCTCCGCGGTCTACTGCACGAAGCCGCCAGGGTGCTCGTGCCAACCGGCACCGTCTTCCTCAACCTCGGCGACAGCTACAGCACGCACGCCCGGGAAGGCGCAGAACGCAAGAGCCTCCTGCTCGGACCGGAGCGGCTCGCGCTGCTCCTCATCGAGGACGGCTGGATCATCCGCAACAAGGTGATCTGGGCGAAGACGAACACGATTCCGACCAGCGTGCGCGACCGACTCGCGACCAAACACGAAGTCATCTACGTGCTCGCCCGGCAGCCGAAGTACTACTTCGACCTCGACAGCCTCCGTGAGCCCCACGCCAGCAGGCCGCCGAAGCCCCGTCAGGACAAGCGCGGGCCGGGACGCCCGGACTGGCTAGGCCCCAATAGCGACGGTGACGGCGGGCTCGCTGCCCTTCACGCCGCAGGCCTGTCCGGACACCCGCTCGGTAAGAACCCGGGCGACGTCTGGTCGTTGGCGGTCAGCAGCTACCGGGGCGCACACTTCGCGACGTTTCCCGTGACGATCGCCGAACGTATGGTGTTGGCCGGAACTCCAGAGGCCCGGTGCACCAACTGCCGAACGGCCTACGAGCGACCGGTGCGCCGACTCGGCGCGATCGCAACCCGTCTAGCGCTGCAGGCCATGTGCGAGTGCGACGCAGGTAGCGAGCCCGGACTCGTCCTCGATCCATTCATGGGCTCCGGAACGACGGCTATCGCGGCCGAGGGGCTCGGCCGCGACTGGCTGGGCATCGAGCTCAACCCGGAGTTCGTCGCGCTGGCCCACGGACGCATCCGAGTCGAGCGCGACAAGCGCGATCAAGCAACTAGCCGAAAGGAGGTGGCATGAGTGAGAAGCAACCACAACCAGAACAACCTGAACGACCAGATGAGTCGCAGCACGACATCGAGGAGATCGTCGAACTCGTCAACAGCAATCCGTGGAACCAGGACCCCGGTCCATGGGCTGCAGACGAGGAAGCCGGCGACATCTACAGCATCGAGATCAGAGACGACGGACAGATCGAGAGCGCTGAGCGGCTCCGACATCCACGTCCGATGGTCTGGATCGCCTGCCTCGCGGCGTACAACGACGGCAACCTTCACGGCGAGTGGGTCGACGCTGCGGTTGAGGACGACGTACTACACGCCGCCGCGCAGCGCGTCTTGGCATCCTCGCCCGTCCGCGGCGCCGAGGAGCACGCCATCTTCGACACCGACGAGTTTGGCGCCTTCCGAGTCGGCGAATACGAGCGGCTGGAGACGGTCGCACGAGTGGCGCGCGGCATCAAGGAGCACGGGCACGCCTTCGGGGTATGGGCGCAACTCCACGACGCCGATCCCGACATACTGGATGGCTTCGAGGACGCGTTCCTTGGCGAATACGAGTCCCCTGAAGCATGGGCGCGCGAGGTCCTCGACGACCTCAACCTGGACGGATTCCTCCGGCTCGGCGCCATCCCAGAGTCCATCCGGCCCTACCTCCACGTCGACTACGAGGGCTGGGCCCGCGACGCCGAACTCAGTGGCGACGTCAACATCGAGCCAACACCAGAAGGACGGATCTTCGTCTTCTCCACCCGGTAGTACCCATGGCCCTCGTCGGGGGCCTGCGACCAAGAGCGTGATGGCACCGTCATCGCTGGTCGCACCACCCCGAGGAAGTGGCTGAACGGCTCGCACGAGTTGTTTGGAGGAACCCCCTCAGGAAGGAGGAGGAAGGTCATGAAGACCCTCGCCATCCGGTTGGAAGACGAGCAGCACGCCCGCCTGGGCATGCTCTCGAAGCTCGCTGGCACCAGCGTGACGGACACGATCCGTACCGCGATCGAGCAGCACCTCGAGGTCCTGGCGGCCGATCCAACGATCACCGCCAAGGCCCAGGAACTGACCGAAGCCATCGAGAAGGAAGCCGAAGCGCAGCGCCAGGCACTGGCGTCGCTTCTCGGCTCCACCGCGAAGGAAGCCCCGAAGACCACGACCCGTGGCACTCGGAGCACGAAGGGGTGAGATCTCACCTCCCCGGTGGGGACCGGCCCGAGCACACCGTGCTCGCCGGTCCCCACCAACTCAAACATCAAGACTGCAAGACGAATGTAGAAATCAACAGATAAGGCTGGCCTATTCTGATGTGGAATTCACAATCTCCATTCCCATTTCGATTCCCATTCAATACAATTGAATGTTGATAAATGAGGAATAGGAATATGACAGCAGATGGCAATACCAAGACAGAAACGGTCGCTGAGACCCTTGGTGACGTGCTCAGGAACGCTCGACACGAGGCCGGGTACACCATCAAGGGGCTGGCGCAGATGAGCGGCGTGCCTGGGAGCCAGATCGCGAAGCTGGAGCACGACGAAGTGCAGAAGCCGAACGTAGGCCACCTGGCAACACTCGCAGGGCCGCTGAATCTGAACATCTACACGCTCTACAAGGCGGCGGGCTACCGCACGCCCGATTCGATCTCCGGGCTGGCGCCGGAACTCGAGGAGGCGCTGAGCCGGATGCCGAGGGACCTGCTCGCGAAGGTCGAGCGCTACATCGAAGAGCTCGTGCCGACGCCTGTCGCGCCCGCACCGGCGCCGCAGCCTGACGAGTTCAACGACATCTGACGAACGAAGGGAGGTACAAGGACATGAACGACGAAATCAACGAACAAGACCGCAGTGACGAGATCGCCAGGCGGCTCGGACTCGCAGCAGTGCAACTGTGCACTGTCGAGGAGACATGCAAGTTGCTCCGCGTGAGCCGCTGGCAGGTCAACGACCTCATCAATCGGCGCGAGCTCAGCAGCGTGAAGATCGGCCGGCGACGCCTCGTGCCTCTTGCTGACCTCCGCGCGTTCCTCGATCGGAACCTGATCGGAGCTGTGTCATGAGTCGCCAGGGGAACGGCGACGGGTCGGTCTACCAGCGCAAGGACGGCCTCTGGATAGGCGCCGCATATGTCACGACGACTGCGGGCACTCGCAAGCGCATCTATGTCTCGGGGAAGGCTCGCGCAGATGTCCGCTCGCGACTCAACGAGCGCGTTCGCGCCGAAGCCCGCGGCATGCTGAGCCCGGCTCGACACTGGACGTTTGGCGAGTACCTGGACTACTACATGGAGACGGTCGCGAGCACGAAAGTTCGGCGCACCACGTTCGTTCGGTACCAGTACATCGCCAACAAGTACCTGCGCCCTGCCCTTGCCTCCGCTGACTTGCAGCGCATGACCGTCGCACGGGTACAGAGCATGATGAACGGGCATCTTGAGGCGGGAGCCTCGGCGCGGACTCTGCACCACGCGCGTGCCGTCCTCCGGGCTGTGCTGTCGCAGGCCGAACGTGAAGAACAGGTAGCTCGCAATGTGGCGAAGCTCGTGCAACTCCCAACCTACGAGCGTCAGTTAATCGAGCCGTGGGAGCCCGACGAGGTCATTCGGTTCCTGGATACAGCGCGCCGCCATCCTTGGTACGGCGCATTTCTGCTGCTCCTTGCCTACGGCATGCGTCGGGGGGAGGTGCTCGGGCTCACGTGGGAGCACGTCCATCTGGAAAGGGGCATCCTCCAGGTCGCCGCGCAGCTGCAGCGCATCGATTCGCATCTCCAGCTCACGCCAGTAAAGACCGCTGCTGGAAACCGTTCGCTTCCCGTCATCGGGGAGTTGCACTCGGTCCTGACGCATGCCGCCAAAGAGCAGGGCGGCAGACCGTCTGGGTTCGTCTTCACAAGCAACCGTGGGACGCCGATCGATCCGAAGAACTTTGTGCGGGCGTTTCACCAGATCCGCGAGGAGGCGGGCCTGCGGCGGATCACGGTGCATCACACGCGTCATACCGCAGCGACTGCGCTGAAGAACCTGGGCGTGCCTGCGAGGGACGCACAGATGATCCTCGGACACGCCGACATCACGACCACCCAGCAGATCTACCAGCACAGCGACCTCGCGGCGAAGCGCGAGGCGCTTGACCGAGTTGCACGCTCGCTGAAGCAGGTGCGCGTTGCTGAAGTAGCTGCTGAAGTAGCCCCGTCTTCCGAAGGTCAAGGCGCGAAACTTCCCGCTCTGACCTCTGGTACACCCGAGAGGATTCGAACCTCTGACACCTGGTTCCGAAGCTTCGTTCAAGCCTCAGGGGTCGACACCTTGACCCCTGTTGTGCGGCACCTGCAAACACGCTCGCGCGCGCTGATTCTTGGCCGCGTTGCTGCACTAACTGCTGCACCAGCCGCCCGTACTCATCGGGCGTTTGAGCAACCACTGGACGATCGTGAGCTGCTCCGTCACCTAGATCGTGCCCTGAGTTCGGAACGCATCCGAGGACTGTCCTTCCCCTACTCGCTACTCCCACGAGCCTGACAGATCAGCACGAAGGAAGTGATCACCATGTACGACACGTCGCAGCGATGCGTGCTGTACCTCCGCGTCTCCAGCAAGTCGCAAGTCGACACCGACTTCGACCCGGAGGGCCTGTCGATCCCCGCTCAGCGTGCAATCTGCCAGCGCAAGGCAGAGTCGCTCGGGCTGACCATCGTGGATGAGTACGTCGAGCCCGGACGCAGCGCGACGACCGTCCAGAACCGCCCGGAGTACCAAGCCATGATGCAGCGCATCAGCGGCAAGCGGGACGTCGACTACGTGATGGTCTACCAACTCAGCCGGCTCAACCGGAACCGCATCGACGACGCGCTCGTCATGCTCCAGATGGACGCCGCTGGAGTGCAGCTGATCTCCGCCACGGAGAACATCGACGACTCGCCAGCCGGTCAGATGACCCGGGGCATCCTCGCTGCGATCAACCAGTACCGCTCGGCATCCGAAGGCGAGGACATCGCCCGGAAGCTCGCGCACAAGGCCAAGCTCGGCGGCACCATCGGACGGGCGCCGCTTGGCTACCTCAACGTCAAGGAAGACGTGGACGGACGCCTCGTCAGCTCAGTCGCGGTCGATCAGACGCGCGCGCACCACATCCGAACCGGCTTCGAGTTGTACGCGACCGGCAACTACTCGCTTGAGCGACTGGCCCGCGAGATGAACGACCGCGGCCTGACCGTCCGTGCGACCCGGCGCCACCCTGGGGCCAACCAGGTCTCCGTCAGTAAGTGGCACTCGATGCTCGCCGACCCGTATTACGTGGGGCTTGTGCGCTACAAGGGCGAACTGTTCCCGGGCCGCCACGAGGCGATCATCACCGCCGAACAGTTCGCGCTCGTTCAGCAGATCCTTGCGGAGCGGTCCGCCCCGACTCGGCGCGACCGTACCCACTTCCACTACCTCAAGAAGCAGCTCTACTGCTTCCGCTGCGAGCAGGCTGGGCAGCGAAGCAAGCTCGTCTACACGAGGGCGGCGGGTAACGGCGGCGAGTACGAGTACTTCGTCTGCATCAACAAGAAGAAGGGGCTGTGCGACCTGCCGCACCTGCCCACCGAGCTCGTCGAAGACCACGTCGTCGAGCACTACGCGGCCGTCGAGCTGCCGAGCGACTTCGCCGAACTCGTGACCGCGAACATGCATGAAGCACTTGCTGATGAGCAAGCCAGCCTTCGTGAACTCCATGCATCGCTCACCAAGCGGCTGGCCGACATCGACAAGCGCGAGGAGCGCCTCATCGACCTCGCCGAGGCGGGACTACCGCAGGACAAGATCCGAGAGCGCGTCAACGCACTGCGAGAGGAGCGGCTCCGACTCGAGGCCGATCACGCCCACAGCGGAGCGGCGCTCGCGACGGGTGCCGACGTTCTGACGGAGTGCCTTGGGCTGCTCGCTGACGTACGGACGCTCTACCGGAACGCCAACGACGAAGCACGAGGTGCGCTCAACGATGCGATCTTCGCCCGGATCCTCATCGGCGAGGACGGAGTCCACGGCGCCGACGTGCGAGAGCCGTTCCTGGAGGTCCTGGAGGCCGCCCAGACGTTCCAAAACCGGGCGGTCGTGCCGGTGCACACCGGGCGCGTGCGGGACGCCCAGAACGCGCCCAAACGGCGCGGAACGTCGGTTCGGTTGTGTGGGCTCATCCCAACCGTGGGGGTCAAGGACCCTCACGGTTGGAATAAGCACCTCATGGCGGATCTGGGGGGATTCGAACCCCCGAGGGCGTTAACCCAACACGGATTCCAGCCGTGCGCCATAGGCCACTAGGCGACAGATCCGTAGAGGAGGTTACCGGTCCGCGCGACCGGCGAGAAATCGCCCCGGGCAGCCCCCGCCATTTGGGCCGGTCGGCGGAGCCCCCTAGACTTCGGGGCAACCCCCCATGCGGCGGCATCTCGCTGAACTCCCCCAGGGCCGGAAGGCAGCAAGGGCAGGTGAGCTCTGTCGGGTGCATGGGGGGCCTTTGCATTTCCGCGTACGCCGCTGGGTCGCTGTCCTTACGCTGGCGCGGTGACCTCTCGGGCCGTTCCCGCCGCGCTGCTGACCCTCGTCGCCCTCCTGGGCGCCTGCGGGGGACAGGCGCCTGCCGCAGAGCCGGCGGAGGCACGCTCGAGGGTGCCGGGCACGCAGGCCTCGCCGGGGGCCAGCGCACCGGCCGGCTCCCGGCCTGCGGTGCCCCTCGAGCCCGGGATCGAGATCCCGGAGGGCCTCGACGAGGCGATCGCGAAGGCCAACGCGACGGCCCGCTCGGCCCTTCCCGACGGGCCGGACCGGCGGGTGCTGGGTGCTGATGCCAGCTGGCCACAGTGCCCGAGGGGCATGGGCATCGCGCAGAAGCGGTCCAAGGGTGCGCCGATGCCGACGGACGCAGCCGAGTTCGTCGTGCTCGGCCTCACCAACGGACCGAGCTTCACGCCCAACCCGTGTCTGGCCGACCAGGTCGCGTGGGTCCGTTCCCGCGGCCTGCTGATCTCGGCGTACGCGGTGGTGTCGTGGCCCTCTGCCGCGACGCTCGTGCGGGTGAGGGACGACGGTCCGTACGACGGCACGACCCGCCTCGGCGCCCTCCGCAACGCCGGGTACGCCGCGGCGGCGTACTCGCTGAAGACGATGCGGACCGCGGGGCTCGACGCTCCCGGCGTCTGGATCGACGTGGAGCCGGTCCCGGACTTCGACTGGAGCAGCAACACCGCCGAGAACGCCGCCGTGGTGGAGGGGACTGCGCGCGGCTACCGCGACGCAGGACTGCGGATCGGCTACTACTCGGTGCCGTCGCTGTGGAAGAGGGTCGTCGGCGACCTGCGCACCGGCGGAGCGGCCGAGTGGCGCGCGGCCGGCGAGACGTCGATGGCGACCGCGTTGGGGCGCTGCGGGTCCGACTGGTCCTTCGGGGGTGGCCCGGCGGTGCTCGCCCAGTGGGTCGAGGACGACCGCGACCGCAACGTGACGTGCCCGGGCCACGGCGGACGGCTGGGTCGCTGGTTCACCCGCCTCTCCTGAGAGCTGCCTTCGGCGAGCCGGGCGTCGTCGCCGGCGAGGCGACCGTCAGCTGGTGGCCGGCGATGGTGCCTGTCGGTGCGGCCAACTAGGGTTCACGACGTGGAAGCACCCCTCGCCCTGTACCGGCGCTATCGGCCGGAGACGTTCGCCGAGGTGATCGGCCAGGACCACGTCACCGAGCCGCTGCGTGCTGCCCTCGCCAACAACCGCGTCAACCACGCCTACCTCTTCTCCGGCCCGCGCGGGTGTGGCAAGACCACCTCGGCGCGCATCCTCGCGCGCGCTCTCAACTGTGAGAAGGCGCCGATCGCCGACCCGTGCGGGGAGTGCGACTCGTGCCGCGACCTGGCCCGCGGTGGCCCCGGGTCGATCGACGTCATCGAGATCGACGCCGCGTCCCACGGTGGTGTCGACGACGCCCGCGACCTGCGCGAGAAGGCGTTCTTCGCGCCGGTGCGGAGCCGCTACAAGATCTACATCATCGACGAGGCCCACATGGTCACGACGCAGGGCTTCAACGCCCTGCTCAAGCTCGTCGAGGAGCCGCCGCCGCACCTCCGCTTCGTCTTCGCGACCACCGAGCCGGAGAAGGTCCTGCCGACCATCCGCTCGCGCACGCACCACTACCCGTTCCGGCTGATCCCGCCGCGCCTCCTGACGTCGTACCTCGGTCAGCTCTGCGACGCCGAGGGTGTCGCGATCGAGCAGGCCGCGCTGCCGCTGGTCGTCCGCGCCGGTGGCGGGTCGGCCCGCGACACGCTCTCCGTGCTCGACCAGCTGCTCGGCGGCGCCGGCGCAGACGGCGTCACCTACGACCTCGCTGCAGGCCTGCTCGGCTACACGCCCGACTCGCTGCTCGACGAGGTGGTCGACGCCTTCGCGGCCCGTGACGGTGCCGGCGTCTTCGGCGTCGTCGACAAGGTCATCGAGACCGGTCAGGACCCGCGCCGTTTCACCGAGGACCTGCTCCGACGCCTGCGCGACCTGGTCATCGTCGCGGCTGTCCCCGACGCTCCGTCGACCGGGCTCCTCGACGTCGCCGAGGACGCCGGCGAGCGGCTCGTCGCCCAGGCCCAGCGCTTCGGGGCGATCGAGCTCTCGCGCGCCGCCGACCTCGTCGCCAAGGGGCTGACCGAGATGCGTGGTGCCACGGCGCCGCGCCTGCTCCTCGAGCTGATCTGTGCCCGGGTGCTCCTGCCCGGTGCCGACGACACGTCCGACGGGGTGCTCGCGCGCCTCGACCGCCTCGAGCGGCGGATGACCATCAGCGGTGCTGCCCCGGCCTCTGCGCCCGCGGCTGCCGTGGGTGGTGGGGCGCCGGCTGGCACCTCGCCTGCCGTTGCCGAGCCGGCCCCGGGCGCCACGCGTGCCGCGGTTGCCGAAGCCGGTGCCGCCGTCGCCCAGCGCGGCGTCGCCACGGCACAGTCGGGTCTCGCTGCGGCCCGTGCGGCTGCGCGGCAGGTCGCCTCCTCCGTCCCCGGGGCACCGCGTCAGCCGGGGCCAGATGAGGGGACCGCCGCCGCTCCCGCCGTGGCTTACGAAACATCAAGTAAGGCACCGGGTGCTCCGGCCTCCGGTTCTGCGCCGAGCGCCGATCCGGCGACCCACGGCTGGAACGCCGTCCGTCCGGGATCGGGTGGCGCTGCGTCTGGCTCAATCTCAGTTGAGCCGACTCCGGCGGCTCCGGCGGCCCCGGCTGGCAGCGCAGCCCCGGCAGCGCCGGCAGCCCCGTCCGCACCGGCGGCGTCTGCGACCCCCGCTCAGCCTGCCCCGCAGTCCGCAGCCCCGCAGGGCAGCGGTAGCCGCTTCGGCCTTCCCGACGTCCGCGGCCTGTGGCCGACGATGATCAACGAGATCAAGGGCATGCGCCGCCTGACCTGGATGCTGCTCACCAACAACGCGCAGGTGGTCGGTGTCGATGACACGACGCTGACGCTCGGCTTCGACAGCGCCGGTGCGCGCGACAGCTTCACCCGTGGCGATCACGCCGACCTGGTCAGCAAGGCCGGCGTCAAGGTCGTCGGCCACGCCTGGCGGGTCGAGGCGATCGTGGCCCAGGGCGGCCCGACAGCGCCCGTGAGTGCCGCCCCTGTGGCCGCCGTTCCCGAGCCCCCGGTCGACGACGAGCCGGACGATCCGTCCGCCGAGGACCGTCGGGCGCTCTCGGCCGAGCAGGCGGCCGGCTCGGTCGCGGCCGGCGACCGGCCGACCAGCAACCCCGCGCGTGAGGCCCTGCGCCAGGCGTCCAGCGACCCGGGTGGGCAGGCGCAGCGCCCCGACCCCTACGCAGCCGACGCCGAGGCCCACCGTGACGACCCCGACGTCGAGTCGGCAGGCCTCGACCCCGCCGAGCTGCTGCAGCGCGAGCTCGGCGCCACCATCATCGACGAGATCCGCCACGACGGCTGAGCGATCACAGGGAGACACAGAGATGACGCAGAACCCGTTCGGTGCCGAAGGCGGCTTCGACATGAGCGCCCTGCTCGCGCAGGCGCAGCAGATGAAGGACGACCTCGCCGTCGCCCAGGAGGCGCTGGCCAACACGGCGTTCGAGGGCACGGTCGCCGGTGGTGCGGTCTCCGCGTCCGTCAACGGTCACGGCGAGCTGCTCGGTGTCCAGGTGAAGGCCGGCGAGTTCGACGGCTCCAACCCCGACGAGCTGAGCGACCTGGGCGACATGATCGTCGCGGCCTACCGCGACGCGAAGGCCAAGGCCGATGCCACCTCCGAGCAGAGCATCGGCATGATCACCGGCGGCCTGTCCCGCGGCATTCCCGGCATGGGCGGCGGCTCCGCGCCCGCCGGCTTCTGAGGACTTCGACTTGGCCCTGTCCTTCCAGATCCCGACCTGCTGCGCGGCGCGCTGCGCGCCCCCGGACGGCGTTGTCGTCAGTCGCCGATGCTCCGCATCGGCTCCCTCCTCCGCCTTGCCGGGAGCTGCGCAGCGCGCCGCTCGCGACGGCCGGGCCTGAAAGGACAGGGCCTTGTACGAAGGCATCGTCCAGGACCTCATCGACGAGCTCGGGCGCCTTCCCGGCGTCGGTCCCAAGAGCGCCCAGCGCATCGCGTTCCACCTGCTCCAGGCCGAGCCCGAGGACGTACGCCGGCTGGCCGAGGTCCTGATCCAGGTCAAGCAGCGGGTGAAGTTCTGCTCGACCTGCTTCAACGTCTCCGAGGAGGAGCAGTGCCGGATCTGCCGCGACCCGCGGCGTGACCCGAGCGTCATCTGCGTCGTCGAGGAGTACAAGGACGTCGCTGCCATCGAGCGGACGCGCGAGTTCAAGGGCCGCTACCACGTGCTCGGCGGCGCGATCAGCCCGATCGACGGCATCGGGCCCGACCAGCTCCGGATCCGCGAGCTGCTGATGCGGCTCGCCGACGGCACGGTCCAGGAGGTCATCCTGGCGACCGACCCCAACCTGGAGGGCGAGGCGACCGCGACGTTCCTCACGCGCAACCTGAAGCCCCTGGGCTTGCGTGTGACGCGTCTAGCGAGTGGACTGCCTGTGGGAGGCGACCTCGAGTACGCCGACGAAGTGACCTTGGGGCGTGCATTCGCCGGACGGAGGAGCGCAGATGGCTGAGTACGACGACGGACAGGTCGAGGTCCACGACGGAGGGGAGCGCCTGGCCGCGCTCGACGGGGAGCACGGCGAGTTCGCTGCGCAGATCGCCGACCAGGTCGAGAGCTTCCTGATCGCGCTCAACGCGATCGCGCGGGAGGACTCCGCCGGCGTCGCCGTGCCGATGCTGCTGCTGGAGGTGTCGCAGGTGCTGCTCGCCGGCGCTCGGCTCGGTGTCCAGCAGGACTTCAACCCGACCCAGGAGTTCCAGCCCGACGTGGGTCCCGAGCCCGAGGGCGTCGACGACCTGCGGATCTCGCTGGCGAAGGTGCTCGACAACCTCGACACCTACAGCTTCGTCTTCGACCCCTACCTCCCCGAGGTCGTCGAGAGCCAGCTCTCCGACGACCTGGTGAGCATCGCGGCCGACCTCGACAACGGCCTGCGCCACTACCGGCTCGGCAACACCGCCGAGGCGCTGTGGTGGTGGCAGTTCTCCTACGTCAGCAACTGGGGCAACCTCGCCGGGGCGGCACTCAACGCCCTGCTCGCCGTCATCACGCACGACCGTCTCGACGCCGAGTTCACCGGCGAGGACGAGGAGATCGCGGTCGCCGAGGCGATCCTCGGCGAGTGACTCGCTGAGCGTCAGCGGGTCGCGTCGCGCAGCAGGTCGGCGATCTCGTCGTAGCCGCGCCGTTCGGCGTGCGCCAGCGGGGTGACGCCGTCGGCATCTGCGATCAACGGGTCGGCGCCTCCACCCAACAGGGCCTCGACGACCTCCTGGTGGTCGGCCCCTCCGTCGCCGAGCACGATCGCCTCGAGCAGGGCGGTCCAGCCGAGGTCATTGACGTGGTCGAGGTCGACGTCGGTCCGGGCCACCCGGCGTACGTAGTCGGCGTGGCCGCGCTCGCTCGCCGGGATCGGGGAGAGGCCGCCGTACCTGTTGCGGATCGTCAGGTCCGGGTTGGCCGGGAGGAGCGCCTCGAGCATCGCCACGCTCCCGGTGACACCGGTGACGAGCCAGGGGGTGTCGTGCCGGTCGTCGAGCGCGTCCGGGCTGGCGCCCTCCGCGACCAGGAGGCGAGCCAGCTCGACATGGTCGTACGTCGCGGCGAGCAGCAGCGCCGTACGCCCCTGCAGGTCGCGGGCCTCGAGACGTGCGCCGTCCTGCAGGGCCCGGCGGGCCCGTGTGGTGTCACCGGCCGTGGCGGCGCGGAGGAGGTCGGCGTCGGCGGACGTCTGGGTCATCACGGTCTGGCTCGTCTCGGGTGTCGCGGGAGTCGGGGCGCCGCCGCTCCCGCACGCGGTCAGCAGGACCGCGAGCGGGAGCGACAGCAGTGGTGCCAGCAGGGGTGCCGGTCGCATCAGCGGGTCGGGTTGGTGATGACCTCGTACGGACCCGAGGCGACCGGCTCGTCGAACTTGCTGTCGACGTAGAGGATCCGGCCGCGCAGGGCCTTGGCGGTGGTGAGCACACGGTCGGCGGACGACTGCTGCTGCGCGACGAGTGCCGCCGAGGAGCCGTCGTCGGCGAGGGAGAGCGTCGCGATCATCTTGCTGAAGTTGCGCACGACGGTCAGGCGGTCGCCCTGGCGGACCAGCCCGTCGGCGTTGACCAGGTCGGCGCCGCCGGTCTCGACGCGGGTGGCCTGCTGCGTGGCGAGGTCGAAGCGCCACAGGAGGCCGGCGTTGCCCTGCGCGACCACGAAGGCACTGCGGTCCGCGGTGAGCACGATGCCGCCGAGGTTGAAGCCGGTACGCCGCTCGATCGTGGCGGTCGCGTCCGCCCAGAGGCTGGCGTTCCAGCCGGCGCCGTCGTCCGCGACACGGAAGACCTGCGCGTCGTTCGAGTTGGTGAAGTACGCCGCGCCGTCGGTGCCGATGGCCACGTCGTTGAGGAAGACGTCGGTGCCGGGTGCGCGGAGGGCAGCGAGGAGCTCGCCGGTGGGGGAGTAGACCCACAGGTCGGGGCGGTCGGTGCCGATGCCGTTGGGCCCGCCGGCGACGTAGATCCGGCCTGCGTCGTCGACCGTGATGCCACGGGCGGTGAAGCGGCCGTCGGTGCCGTTGCCCGCGAGCCACTCCTGCGTGGCGGCGCTGCCGACGGAGCCGCGGTGGATCTCGCCACCGGTCACCTCGCTGACGTAGAAGAGGCCGCGGCGCTCGTCGGCGCCGATGCCCTCGAACTTCGAGCCGGCCGGGTTGGCGGCGTCGACGGCGTCGCCCTGGAGCGTGTACGCCGTGGGGCGGCCGCCGGCGTCGGCGGAGGCCGGAGCCACGAATGCGACGGTCCCCGCGAGCGTGGTGGAGAGGACGAGGGAGCTGAGCAGCAGGTGGGTTCGCTTCATGTCCTCCACTCTGCGCCGCGACAGGGTGCGGGCACGTCGGTCGGTCGGCCGGCCACGCGTCGATAGCCAATTGGTTGATGCCCGTGCCCGGTTCCGGTCCCTAGGGTGGAGGAACCATGCCCGCCCCCTCCGCCTCCGCACCCGGCCCGGCCGCCGGCGTACGCGGGATCCTCGCGCCCGCGAGCGCCCTGGACCGCTGGCTGCTGGTCGTGCTCGTGGTGCTGCTCGCCGCCTGCGGCGCGCGGTACGTCGACCGGCACGGCCTGGGCATCGCGGGTGCTGCAGTGCTGGCGGGCGCTGCGGTGCTGGGCACGGCCTACGCCACCCGCGGGCTGCTCGCCGGGCGCGCATGGTGGCCGACGGCCTGGGCGCTGGCGATGGTCGTGCTGTGGGGCGCGCTGACGGTCGTGGCACCCTCGTTCGCCTGGTGCGCCGTCCCGGTGGCGTTCGCCCTGCTGCGCGTCCTTCCGTTCGGTGCCGCCGTCGCGGTGGTGATCGCGATGACGGCCCTGCTCACCGCCGCCTGGCTGCGGATCACCGAGGGTGTCGACCCGGTCCAGCTCACCGGACCGCTCGGCGTCGCCCTCGTCACGGTGCTCGCCTACCGCGCGCTCGACCGGGAGTCGCGGGCCCGCCAGGAGCTCCTCGACCGGCTCGTCGAGGCCCAGGCCGACCTCGCCGAGGAGCAGCACCGCACAGGCGCGCTCGCCGAGCGGACCCGGCTCTCCCGCGAGATCCACGACTCCGTCGGGCAGGGGCTCTCGAGCATCAACCTCCTCCTGCAGGCGGCCGACCAGGCCTGGGAGCGCCAGCCCGCCGCCGCTCGCGACCACGTCCGCACCGCGGCAGCCACCGCCCGCGACGGCCTCGACGAGGTACGCCGCGTGGTCCGGGACCTCGCGCCCGCCGACCTCGCCTCCGACCCCTCCGGTGCAGCGCTGCCGGACGCGCTGCGCCGTGCCGCCGTGCTCGCGATGCCCGATGGCCGCGTCGAGGTCCGGGTGGACGGCGACCCTGTGCCGGTGCCCGCAGCGCTCTCGGCTGCCTTGGTCCGCACGGCACGGGGTGCCCTCGCGAACGTGCGGGAGCATGCGGCGGCGAGCCGGGTCGCGCTGACGCTGACCTTCCACCGCGACGAGCTGATCCTCGACGTCCGCGACGACGGCCGGGGCTTCGAGCCAGCGCGCGTGCGTCCGCAGGACACCCGAGGGCGCGGCCTGGCCGGCATCCGCGAACGGGTGCGGGCCCTTGGCGGCACCGTCGATGTCGACAGCGCCCCCGGCGAGGGCACCACTCTCACCGTCCACTTCCCCCTGACACCTGATGCCGTCACGTCTGGGGCCCTGGCGACTGACGAGGAGACCCGATGATCCGGATCGTGCTGGTCGACGACCACCCTGTCGTACGCGCAGGCCTGCGCGCCCTCATCGACGGCCAGGACGACCTCACGGTCGTCGCGGAGGCGGACGTCCTGGACGCCGCGGTCGCCGCCGTCCGGGCCGAGCGACCCGACGTCGTGCTCATGGACCTCAGCCTCGGCGAGGGAGTCGCCGGCGGCGTCGAGGTCACCGCCGCGCTGCGTGCGCTGCCGGAGCCGCCCGAGGTCCTGGTCCTGACGACGTACGACGCCGAGGCCGACATCCTCCGGGTCCTGGATGCGGGCGCCCGTGGCTACCTGCTCAAGGACACGCCGCCCGCCGATCTCTTCGCCGGGATCAGGGCGACGGCCCGTGGCGAGACGGTCCTGGCGCCGAGTGTCGCGGCGACGCTGGTCCGGCGTTCGCTGCCCGGCTCGACCGCGATCACCGAGCGCGAGGTCGAGGTCCTCGAGCTGCTCAGCCGGGGGCTGGGCAACAAGGAGATGGCGCGCGAGCTCTTCGTCTCGGAGGCGACCGTGAAGTCGCACCTCTCGCACGTCTACACCAAGCTCGGGGTCGACACCCGGGCCGGTGCGGTGGCTGCTGCCCTCGAACGCCGGATCATCCGCCGCTGAGTGCCCGCGCCAAACTGTCAGGCTGACAGTTCGGTCGCCCCTGACACTTCCGAACTGTCAGGTGAGTCCAAAGGTTCAGACTGACACTTTGGCCGGCCGCGGGGTGCGGCGTACGTGACTGAGATAGCAACTGAGGGTCACCTATCCCGCCGGTAGACTCACGACCCGTGGGCAGCGCCCGCTGGCGCGCCCGGGATCCGTCCAGCAGTGGAGTGAGGGAAAACCGTGGGCATTGTCGTGCAGAAGTACGGCGGCTCCTCCGTGGCCGACGCCGCAGGCGTCAAGCGCGTCGCACAGCGCATCATCGCGACCAAGAAGGCTGGTCACGACGTCGTCGTGGTCGTCTCTGCGATGGGTGACACCACCGACGAGCTGATCGACCTCGCCAACGAGGTCACGCCGCTGCCGCCTGCCCGTGAGCTCGACATGCTGCTCACCGCCGGCGAGCGAATCTCGATGGCCGTCCTCGCGATGGCGATCCAGAGCCTGGGCTTCGACGC
Source organism: Nocardioides sp. (assembly GCF_035481145.1). Classification (GTDB taxonomy): domain Bacteria; phylum Actinomycetota; class Actinomycetes; order Propionibacteriales; family Nocardioidaceae; genus Nocardioides. The sequence continues at coordinate 52,232 of NZ_DATIHB010000003.1, forward strand.
GCGCTCGTTCACGGGTTCGCAGGCCGGCGTGATCACCGACGCCGAGCACGGCCGGGCGAAGATCATCGACGTCACCCCGGGCCGCATCGTCGAGGCGCTCGGCGAGGGCGCGATCGCGATCGTCGCGGGCTTCCAGGGCGTCTCGCAGACCACCAAGGACATCACCACGCTGGGCCGCGGCGGCTCCGACACCACCGCCGTCGCACTCGCGGTGGCGCTGAAGGCCGACGTCTGCGAGATCTACTCCGACGTCGACGGCATCTTCACCGCCGACCCGCGCATCGAGCCCCGCGCCCGCAAGGTCCCCCGCATCTCCTACGAGGAGACGCTGGAGATGGCCGCGCAGGGCGCCAAGATCCTGCACCTGCGCTGCGTCGAGTACGCACGCCGCTACGACATGCCGATCCACGTGCGCTCGTCCTTCTCGGACAAGGAAGGCACCTGGGTCGTGAAGGCCGAAGACGTCACCGAGGGAGAGACCATGGAAGCCGCCATCATCACCGGCGTCGCGCACGACCGCAGCCAGGCCAAGATCACGGTCGTCGGCGTGCCCGACAAGGTCGGCGAGGCGGCCGCGATCTTCCGCGCCGTCGCCGAGGCCCAGACGAACATCGACATGATCGTCCAGAACGTCTCCGCCGCCGCCACCGGCCGCACCGACATCTCCTTCACCCTGCCGCGGGCCGAGGGCCAGGCCGCCATGGCCGCGCTCTCCAAGCTCCAGGGCGAGGTCGGCTACGAGCGCCTGCAGTACGACGACTCCGTCGGCAAGGTCTCCGTCGTCGGCGCCGGCATGAGCACGGCGCCCGGCATCACCGCCACGTTCTTCGCCGCTCTGGCGGACGCAGGCGTCAACATCGAGATGATCTCCACCTCGGAGATCCGGGTCTCGGTCGTCGTCGCCGAGTCCCAGGTGGAGGCGGCCGTCAACGCTGCCCACGCGGCGTACAACCTCGGCTCGGACGAGATCGAGGCCGTCGTCTACGGCGGCACCGGCCGCTGACGCGGCCCGCATATTCGTTGGCGCCTTCCGGGCGCACTGGAGAGGATTGATCCATGGGCATCAAGCTGGGCGTCGTCGGCGCCACCGGTCAGGTCGGCGTCGCCATGCGGCAGATCCTGCTCGAGCGCAACGTCGAGGTCGACGAGATCCGCTTCTTCGCCTCCGCGCGCTCGGCGGGCAAGGAGATCCCGTTCGGTGACCGCACGGTTGTCGTCGAGGACCTCGAGACCGCCGACCCGACCGGGCTCGACATCGCGCTCTTCTCCGCCGGTGGTGCGACCTCCAAGGCCCACGCCCCGCGCTTCGTCGACGCCGGTGTCATCGTCGTCGACAACTCCTCGGCGTTCCGCAAGGACCCCGAGATCCCGCTCGTCGTCTCCGAGGTCAACCCCGAGGCGATGGAGGGCGTGATCGCTGCCCGCCGCGGCATCATCGCCAACCCCAACTGCACCACGATGGCCGCCATGCCGGTCCTCAAGCCGCTCCACGACGAGGCCGGCCTGGTCCGTCTCGTCGTCTCGTCGTACCAGGCGGTCTCCGGCTCCGGCGTCGCCGGCGTGGCCGAGCTCGCCAACGGTGTGGCCGCCGCAGGCGACAAGGCCACCGAGCTGGCGTACGACGGCTCGGCCGTCGACTTCGGCGCTCCGGGCGTCTACAAGAAGAACATCGCCTACAACGTCATCCCGTTTGCCGGCGGCCTCGTCGACGACGGCCTCAACGAGACCGACGAGGAGCAGAAGCTCCGCAACGAGTCGCGCAAGATCCTCGGCATCCCCGAGCTCCGCGTCTCCGGCCTCTGCGTCCGGGTTCCGGTCTTCACCGGCCACTCGCTGGCGGTCAACGCCGAGTTCGCCTCCGCCATGACTCCCGCACGCGCGGCCGAGCTGCTCGAGGACGCCCCCGGCGTCGCGCTCGTCGACATCCCGAACCCGCTCGAGGCGGCCGGCCAGGACCCGTCGTACGTCGGTCGGCTCCGGCAGGACCCGGGCGTCGACGGCGACCGCGGCCTGGCGCTCTTCATCTCCAACGACAACCTGCGCAAGGGCGCCGCGCTCAACACGGTGCAGCTCGCGGAGATCATCGCCAGCCAGATCTGATCTCCGCGCACGCGAAGAGGCCCGGCGGCCGAGGAAGAGTTCACGCCCATGCGGTGGGACTCCTCGGCCGCCGGGCCTTTCGCTTGCGCCCAGGCCGTCCCTAGTCCTCCGCGGAGTGGCGCGTGACCCACTGAGCGAGGACGTAGCACCCGGCGGCGAGCGGCGGGATGATCAGGACCACCCACCACTCGAAGATCCAGCTGGCGAGGAAGAGCAGCGTCAGCATCGAGAGCAGACCGACCGCGAGGAAGCTCGTGCTCGGCGGCTGGGGCACGCGGAAGAGGCGCAGCAGGAAGGCGCCCACGACCACGAGCAGCAGCAGGATCACGAGGAGGACCAGGAAGCCGGGCCCGCCGCAGGAGCTGGTGCCGCGGATCGCCTCGCAGCCCTGGAGGCTCACCCAGGTGAGGCCACAGGCCAGCAGCCCGACGACCAGGCCGACGATGGCGGCGCCGCGCTCGGCCGCCATCTCCGGCACCGAGACCAGCGGGGCGCGGTCCTTGGGCGGCTTCGGGACGCTCGGTGCCTTCTCGCGCTTCGGCTTGCGGGCCTTGGCGTCGAGCCGCTCCTCGACGTACATCGGGCGTTCCTCGGCCTTCGTGGCATCGCCGGCCGTGTCGCTGGCCGGGGTGCCCGCCGGGGTGACTGCCGGCTGCGCGGGAGCGACGGACGGCAGGACCGCGGTGTGCTCGATGTCGGTCGCGGGCGGAGCGTACGGCGCCGGGGCAGCCTCGGCCGGAGCCGCGGGGGCAGCCGGAGCAGGGGCGGCCGGTGTCGACGGCGGGGCAGAGGCTGGGTCGTCGGCCGGCTGGGGCGGGTGGGACACGGAGGGCTCGGCCGGTGCTACGGGAGCCTCCGGTGCTGCCGCGGCCGGCTCGGTCACGGCGGGGGTCGGTGCCTCCGCAGGCTGTGCCGGAGGCTGGGCGGGAGTGGGCTGGGTGGAAGCGGGCTGGCCGGCTGTCCGCTGACCGAACGTGAACGGCCCCGGAGCAGCACCGGGCGCCGGAGCAGGGGGAGCCTCGGCAGCTGGCGGCGCGAACCGGGACGTCCCGGGCGTCTCCGCGTCCGGCGCGGCGACAGGAGGCGGGACCGGGGCGCCACTCGCCGGCACGGCCGGAGCCGCGGGAGCAGACGGAGCAGCAGGCGTCTCCGTCGCTGATCCGGCGGCGGGCGCACTGACCTGCTCCTCGTCTGCGGATTCCGGAGCGACCTCGGGTGCCTCCCCGGCGGCCGAGGCGTTGCGCTCCTTGCGCTTGCGGCGCAGTCCGAAGGACGGCAGCTCGAGATTCACCTCGAGCGGCTTGCCCCCGTCATCTCCCTGTACAGGCTTCTCTCCCATGCCCGCGAGTCTGCCAGATCACACCGTTCCGGCAGGATGTTCGCCATGACATCGCCGTTCCGTTGCTCGGTCGCAGCCGCCGGCGAGCAGATGGCCGGCACGGCTGCCGTCGACGCAGGCTTCCTGCTCGTGGAGCACCCCGGTCCGTGGGGCGACAAGGCGCTCGCCGAGAGCCGGATCATCCCCGAGGAGACACGGGCGCGGCTCGCCGAGACAGCAGCCGCGCACGGTGTCCGGGTC
>NZ_DATIHB010000004.1:0-36249 GCF_035481145.1 Nocardioides sp.
GGCGAGCGCCTTGTTGACCGTCTCGCGGGAGGCGCCGACCAGCTGGGCGAGCTCCTCCTGGGTGAGGTCGTGGTGGACGTGGACGCCGTCGTCGGCGGTGCGGCCGAAGCGGTCGGCGAGGTCGAGCAGCGCCTTGGCGACACGGCCGGGCACGTCGGAGAAAACCAGGTCGGCCACGACGTCGTTGGCCTTGCGCAGGCGGGTCGCGAGCTGCGCGAGCAGCGAGTGGGCGACCAGCGGACGGCCCTCGAGCCACTTCAGCAGGTCCTCGTGGGACAGCGAGGCGAACGACGCGTCGGTCACGGTGGTGACCGTCGCCGAGCGCGGGCCCGGGTCGAAGAGCGAGAGCTCACCGAACATCTGGCCGGGGCCGAGGATCGCGAGGAGGTTCTCCCGGCCGTCGGAGGAGGTGCGGCCGAGCTTCACCTTGCCGTCGAGGACGATGTAGAGCTTGTCGCCCGAGTCACCCTCGTGGAACAGGATCTCGCCACGGCGAAGGCGCGACTCCGCCATCGACGCACGCAGGGCGGAAGCGGCCTCGTCATCGAGGGCGCTGAAGAGCGGAGCCTGACGCAGCACGTCGTTGTCCACATTTCCTCCATCGGGTCAGCCACACGGGGCAGGCGAGTCTCGCCCGCAGAATACCGTGCGGTCGGTCACATGTGGATCCAACCACACAAGAGACCTCGGGTTCCTCTCCGCACCGCCGTCCACACCTGTCCCCGTAGGCTGTCGGCGTGCCCGCCGCCTCCTCCGTCCGCCCCGCGACGCGCTCCGGGGCGCACCCCGCGACCCCGCCCGGCACCGCACTCGTACGCCGCGCCCGCAAGGTCGACCGCGTGCTCGGCGAGACCTACCCCGACGCGAGTTGCGAGCTCGACTTCGACGACCCGTTCCAGCTGCTGGTCGTCACCGTCCTCAGCGCGCAGACGACGGACAAGCGGGTCAACAAGGTGCGCCCGGTCCTCTTCGGCGCCTACCCGACGCCCGCTGCGATGGCCGAGGCCGACCGCGCGAGCCTCGAGGAGATCGTCGGTCCGCTCGGCTTCTTCCGCGCCAAGACCGAGTCCCTCCTCAAGCTCTCCGCCGCCCTCGTGGAGCGCTACGACGGCGAGGTGCCGGGCCGGCTCGACGACCTGGTGACCCTTCCCGGCGTCGGCCGCAAGACCGCCAACGTCGTGCTCGGCAACGCCTTCGACGTCCCCGGCATCACCGTCGACACGCACTTCGGGCGCCTGGTCCGCCGCTTCGGCTGGACCGAGGAGACCGACCCCGTCAAGGTCGAGCACGCAGTCGGCGCCCTCTTCCCCAAGCGCGACTGGACGATGCTCTCGCACCACGTCATCTGGCACGGCCGCCGGATCTGCCACGCGCGCAAGCCCGCGTGCGGTGCGTGTCCCGTGGCGCGCTGGTGCCCGGCGTACGGCGAGGGGCCGACCGATCCGGGCGAGGCGGCGAAGCTGGTCCGCACGGAGGGACGCGCATGATCCGGGCCGTCGCGCTGGCCACGGCCACGGCCCTGCTGGCCGCCTGCGCCCCCGGCAACGACCTGGGCACGGTCACCGAGCTGCGGGTCGACGTCGACACCCCGGCTCTCCGCGCGCAGAAGGCGGCCGCCCGCGTCGAGCCGTGCGTACAGCCGACCGCCCCCAAGCGGACAGCAGACGGCAGCCTTCCCGATGTCACCCTCCCGTGCCTGGGTGGCGGCGAGGACGTCGACCTCGCGCGGCTCCGCGGGCCGATGGTGATCACGTTCTGGGCGAGCTGGTGCGGACCCTGCCGCCGCGAGCTGCCGATCTTCCAGCGCTTCGCGAAGCGCTACGCCGGCCGGGTCAGCGTCCTGGGCATCGACTACAAGGACGTGCGCCCCGCCGCCGCACTCGACCTGATCAGCCGGAGCAAGGTGACCTTCCCCCTGCTGGCCGACGCCCCCGCGGACCTCGAGGCCGCAGGGATGCGGATCCCCCTGCTTCCGACGCTCGCCTTCCTCGATGCCGACGGGGAGCTGACCACGTGGAGCGAGGACGACGACGCCCCGCGCTCGCGCGCCATGGAGATCGAGTCGCTGGCCGAGCTCGAGGCACTCGTCAAGGAGCACCTCGGCGACGACGTCCTCGAGCGTCACCCTGCGCCACCACCGCGGACGCCGGCCCCCACGGCGTCTCCGGCGTCGGCTGCAACGTCCAGCGCGAGCAGCCGATGAACGGCCTGCCGGACTGGCTCGACCCGGTCGCCACCTCGCTCGACACGGTCAAGGCCACCGACCTCACCCGCTTCAGCGCGCCCGACGACGGTCCGTCGCCCCGCGAAGCCGCCGTACTGATGCTCTTCGGCGAGGGCCCCGGCGGCCCGGACCTCCTCTTCACCGAGCGCTCGCACACGATGCGCTCGCACCCGGGACAGATCTCCTTCCCCGGAGGCAGCTTGGACCCCGACGACGAGGGTCCGGTCGCGGCCGCACTGCGGGAGGCCCAGGAGGAGTGCGGCCTGGAGCCCTCCGGCGTCGACGTCTTCGGCGCGCTGCCCGAGATCTGGCTCCCGCCGAGCAACTTCGCCGTGACCACCGTGCTCGGCTGGTGGCGTGAGGAGTCACCGGTCCACGTGGTCTCCCCCGACGAGGTCCATGCCGTCCTGCGGGTGCCGATCGCGGTCCTGCTCGACCCGTCGATCCGGGTGACGATGGTCCACCCGATGGGCTTCCGGGGCCCGGGTTTCCTGCTGCCCGACGGTGGCGTGCTCTGGGGCTTCACCGCCGGGCTGGTCTCCCGCCTCTTCGACCACGTCGGCTGGACACGCCCATGGGACGAAGAACGCGAACACCCTGTCGAGGAGTGGATGATCGTCGGACGCGGCAATGAAGGCCGGCCCTTGCCGACCTATCCCGAGCCGAATTCCGAGTTCCCCGAAGGCCCCCGATGAACTTCCTCGACTGGCTCCTGCTGATCCTGCTGGCGGCGTACGCACTGTCGGGCTACTGGCAGGGCTTCATCACCGGCGCCTTCGCGACGATCGGCCTGCTCGTCGGTGGCCTCGTCGGCATCTGGGCCGCGCCGCACCTGCTGGGCAACGCCTCCCCCGGGCTCTGGGTCTCGCTCGGCGCGCTCTTCGTCGTCATCCTCTGCGCGACCATCGGCCAGGCCCTCTTCCAGTACGTCGGGGCGCGGGTGCGCGCGAAGATCCGCTGGCAGCCGGTGCGGGCGCTCGACGCCGTCGGTGGAGCCGCGCTCTCGATGGCGGCGGTCCTGCTGGTCGCGTGGGCCCTCGGTGTCGCGATCTCCGGCTCGCGCCTGGGGCCGGTGACGCCCGTCGTCCGCGAGTCGCAGGTGCTCCGTGCGGTCGACCGGACCCTGCCCGATCAGGCCTTCCAGGGACTGCAGGCCTTCAACGACGTCGTCGGCACCACCTTCTTCCCGCGCTACCTCGAGCCGTTCGCACCCGAGCGGATCGTCGCGGTCGACCCGCCCTCGGCCCAGGTGCTCCGTGACCCCGACGTGCAGCGCGCGGGGCGCGCCGTACTCAAGGTGCACGGCAACAACGCGTGCGGCCGGGGCGTGGAGGGCACGGCGTTCGTGATCCGCGAGGACCGGCTGATGACCAACGCGCACGTCGTCGCGGGCGTGAGCGACCCGAAGGTGCTCGTCGGCGAGCGCACCGTCGATGCCGAGGTCGTCTACTACAACCCGCAGGTCGACGTCGCGGTGCTCGCCGTGCCCGACCTCGGCATCGACCCGCTCCGCTTCGGCAGCGGTGCGGCGCGCAACGCCAAGGTCGCCATCCTCGGCTACCCGCTCGACGGGCCGTACAACGTGCAGTCAGCCCGCGTCCGCGCGCAGCAGAAGCTCCGCTCCCCTGACATCTACGGCGAGGGCTCGGTGCTGCGCGAGGTTTACTCGCTGCGTGGCCTGATCCGCCCGGGCAACTCCGGCGGCCCGCTCGTCGACACCGCGGGCAACGTCGTCGGCGTCATCTTCGCCGCCTCGGTCTCCGACCGTGACACGGGCTACGCGCTCACCCCGAAGGCAGTCGCCGAGGCCCGCGACCGTGGCATCGCGGCAACGGCGGAGGTCAACACCGGTCGCTGCGCCGGCTGATCTCCTGGACCCCGACCACCCGCTCGCCGAAGCGGCGCGAACCTGCACTCCGACCACCCCGAAGCGGCGCGAACCTGCAGCAGAAATGCGTCGAGGCGGCGTGAGTTCACGCCGCCTCGAGCACGTTGCGGTGCAGGTTCGCGCCGCTTCGGCACTCAGTGCTTGAAGGCCTTCTTGTTCTGCTTGGCCTGCGCGAGCGCGCGCTTCGGGCCACTGACCTTCTTCACGCTGCGGATGCCGAGGAAGGCGAGGATGCCCGCCAGCAGCAGGTAGAAGCCGGTCACGATCAGGAACGCCCAGTGCAGGTCGAGGCCGGAGCCGTTCCAGTGGATGAGGTACGCCGCGGCGACCGAGAAGATGATGAGGGCCATCAGGCCGAGGAACGCAGCGACGGCGAAGAAGACGGCACCGAAGCCGCCCGCCTTCACGCTCACCTTGAGCTCGGCCTTCGCCAGCTGGATCTCCGAGGAGATCAGCTTGGAGATGTCGCGCTGCGCGTCGACGACGAGCTTGCCGATCGTCGGCTCGTCCTGCTGGGGCAGCATCTGGTTCTCGGCCACGGAATCAGGTCTCCTGTGCGTCGGGCTGGTCGGTTCGCGACTCTACACACCCGACGTGCCCGCCGCGGTCACGGCTGATGCGTGCCACCCGGTGGGCACGGTTGCGTACGCCGAGCAGCGCGGCCGCCAGCAGGGCCGCGGTCAGCGACGCCACGAGCACAGCCGTCTTCGCCTCCTCGCGTGCCTCGCCGGCGAAGGAGAGCTCGGAGACCAGCAGGCTGACGGTGAAGCCGACGCCGGCCAGCACCGCGACCGCCGCGACGTCGCGCCAGTGCACGTCGTCGTCGATGTCGGCACGCGTCAGCCGGCAGAGCAGCCAGGAGCCGCCGAGGACACCGATCGGCTTGCCGAGGACCAGGCCCAGCACGACGCCGAGCACCACCGGCTCGGAGGCGAGCGACAGTCCACCCGTGACCGCGACGCCCGCCGACATGAAGGCGAAGACCGGCACGGCGAAGCCGGCGGACAGCGGGTGGAGCTGGTGCTCGAGGAACTCCGCGGGGCTGACCTGCTCGCCCTCGTCGCGGCGTACGCGGGTGAGGAGGCCCAGCGCGACACCGGCGATGGTCGCGTGGATGCCGCTCTCGTGCATGAACCACCACGCCGCCACGGCGAGCACGATGAAGACCAGCCAGAGCTGGACGCGGAAGTGCTGGAGGAGCCACCACGCCACCAGGCAGGCGGCGGCGAGCGCGAGCGAGGTGAGGTGCAGGCTCGACGAGTAGAAGGCCGCGATGATCACGATGACGATCAGGTCGTCGACGACCGCGAGCGTGAGCAGGAAGGCCCGCAGCTGCGGTGGCAGCGCCGACCCGACGACCGCGAGCACGGCGAGCGCGAAGGCGATGTCGGTGGCACTCGGGATCGCCCATCCCTCCGGCCGTCCGCCGTCCATCGTGAGGTTGACGATCGCGTAGATCAGGGCGGGTACGGCGACGCCACAGGCCGCTGCGACGATCGGCACCACGGCGTCGGAGAGCCGCGAGAGCGACCCGACGACGAACTCGCGCTTGAGCTCCAGACCGGCCACGAAGAAGAAGAGGGTGAGCGCGCCGTCGGCCGCCCAGTGCTCGAGGTCGAGCGGACCGAGCTGGACGTGGCGCAGGTCGAAGTAGGCGTCGCCCCAGGCGGTGTTGGCCCAGATCACCGCAACGGCTGCCGCCACGAGGGCGAGGGCTCCGCCCACGGTCTCCTTGCGGAGGAAGTCGCCCACCGACGACCGGTCGTTGGCGGTGAGGTCGGGCAGGTAGCGAAGGCGCATCAAGCGGCGCATGGGGCTCCTCGGGGTCGGGTCGCATCCACCGCCCCGGTCAGGGGCGAGCCGACCAGACTTCCCGGCACACCGCTGCCCATCCTACCGCCGCGAGGGCGGTCGCTCAGCGCGCAAGGTGAGCGAGCTGGGCGCGGACGCTCAGCTCGGCAGCACCCCAGAGCACCGGATCCACGTCGCGGTAGACATGCTCGACGACACGGGCCGGGGTGAGCAGGGCACCGGAGCCCGGTGAGAGGTCGAGGTGGGCGAGCGCCTCCCGCAGCGATACGCAGCCCGAGAGGTCGAGGATCGCCTGCTCCACCTGAGCGAGCCGGTCGCGGCGGTGCGCGATGTAGAAGTCGAGGGCTCCGAGGGCGTCGTCGATGACCGGTCCGTGACCCGGCCAGATCGACGTGATCTCGCGCGAGGCCGCGAGGGCGTGGAGCCGGTCGAGGGAGTCGAGATACGCCCCCAGCTGCCCGTCGGGGTGCGCGACGACGGTGGTGCCGCGCCCGAGCACGGTGTCACCGGTCAGGACGGCGGCTTCGGACGGCAGCCAGAAGGAGAGCGAATCGGCAGTGTGGCCTGGCGTGCCGACGACGCGGACCTCCAGGTCGCCGACCGCGATGACGTCACCGTCGCCGAGCCCCTCGGACCCCAGCTGGTACGCCGGGTCGAGCGCCCGCACGCCGCAGCCGACCCGCTCCGCGAACGCACGCGCGCCCTCGGAGTGGTCGAGGTGGTGGTGCGTGAGCAGGACGGCCTGCACGTCACCGGCGACGTCCGCCACCGCTGCGAGGTGCCCCTCGTCGAGCGGCCCGGGGTCGATCACGACGGAGCGCCCGAAGTCCTCCTCACGGAGGATCCAGGTGTTGGTGCCGTCGAGGGTCATCATGTTGGCGTTGGGCGCGAGGACGCATTCACCGACAGCGCCGAAGCTGCCACCCGTCCAGGTCATCGCGCCGCGACCTGCTCGAGGGCTCGCGCGGCGACAGCCCCGAAGCGCTCCGGGATCACCAGCGTCTCGCTCTCGAGGTCGAAGACCGGCTCGGTCATCGCCCACGGCAGGGCCCGCGCGAGCGCCAGCGCAGCGTCGGTCGACGTCGCGTCGTAGAGCTCGGCGAGGGTGACGACGGTCGGCGGGAGCATCAGCATCTCGCCGGCGCCGACGGCCGCGAGTGCGTCCGCAACGGACCACCACGCGACCTGGTCGGACTCGGTCGACACGTCACGCGTCACCTGCCCCGCCGGCAGGGCGGCGACGAAGAACCAGGTGCGGTAGCGCTTCGGCTCGAACGTCGGCGTCAGCCAGCCGCTGAGCCCGGCGAGCAGGTCGGTGCGGAGCACCAGGCCACGGCGGGTCAGGAAGTCGGCGAAGGAGAGCTCGTGGGACTCCAGCGCCACACGGTCGGCCTCCCAGGCAGCACCGGTCGCGTCGCCGACCACCGAGGACGCGGTGCCGGCGAGCAGGACCCCCGACTCCTCGAACGTCTCGCGCACCGCGGCACAGACCAGCTCGCGCGCCTCCTGGTCGGAGCACCCGAGCCGGGCGGCCCACTCGGCCACCGGCGGGCCCGCCCACAGCTCGTCGGAGAGCTCGCCGTCGCGCGGATCGACGCCGCCGCCGGGGAAGACCGACATCCCCGCCGCGAAGGCCATGCCGACGTGGCGTCGGAGCAGGTAGGCCTCCAGCCCACCCGGCGCCGCCGTGCCGTCACGCAGCAGGACGACGGTCGCTGCGAGGCGCGGCTCGCTCGGCGTACGCCGACCGTCGGCGTACTCCCGGGCGATCTCGACGAGGTGCGGCGGCAGGGCCCGCGGGTCCATGTCAGTCGGCGATCTCGACCAGGATCTCGACCTCGACCGGCGCGTCCAGCGGCAACACCGGAACGCCGACAGCGGAGCGCGCGTGGATGCCCGCGTCACCGAACGCCGCGGCGAGGAGCTCGGAAGCGCCGTTGGCCACGCCGGGCTGGCCCGTGAAGTCCGGCGTCGAGGCGACGAACGCCACGACCTTGACCACCCGCACGACCTTCTCGAGGTCGCCGACGACGGACTTGACCGCAGCGATCGCGTTGAGGGCGCACTGGCGGGCGCACTCCGCGGCCTGCTCCGGGCTGACGCCGTCGCCGACCTTGCCGGTGGCGATCAGGGCGCCGTCACGCATCGGCAGCTGGCCGGCGGTGAAGACGTGGTTGCCCGACCGGACCGCCGGGACGTACGCCGCGACCGGCGGCACGACGTCCGGCACGGTGAGCCCGAGCTCCGCGAGGCGTGCCTCGACCGTGGCTGCGCCGCTCATGGGCTCAGCCCTCCAGCGGGCGCTTGAAGTAGCCCACGAGGTTGCCCGAGCCGTTGTCGGTGATGGTGACGAGCTCCCAGCCGTCCTGGCCGAAGTTGTTGAGGATCTGGCCCGCGACGTGGTTGAGGACGGGCGCCACCTGGTATTCCCACTTGGTCATGGGTCGAGGTTAGCCACCGTCGCCGACAGCCTCTCAGGCGCGGTGCGGGCGGACCGGGTGCCGACTGGTGATCGAGACCCGGTTGAAGGCGTTCATCGAGATCGCCAGCCAGGAGAGCGCACCGAACTCGGCGTCGCTGAGCACCTCGCGGACCCGGTACTCGATCGCCAGCCGCTCCTCGGCGGACGGCAGCGTCGTGATCGCCTCCGCCAGCTCGAGCGCCGCACGCTCCACCTCGTCGAAGAGCTCGGTCTCCCGCCACGCCGTGAGTACGCCGAGGCGCTGGGTCGTCTCCCCGCCCGCGAGGAGCTTCGTGGTGTGGACGTCGAGGCAGTAGGCGCAGCCGTTGAGCTGCGAGACCCGCACACAGACCAGCTCGACGAGGAGCCGGGAGAGGCCCGCGTCGACCGCCGCCTTGGCGACGAGGTCGGCGGCGCCGCGCATGGCGGCGTACACATCGGGGTTGGCCTTGTCGAGGTAGTGGGGCTTCACGCGACCATCATGACCGCTAACCTCAACGCGTGAGCACGACCGACAACGCGAAGGTGCGCCTGCACGTCGTGACAGGCAAGGGCGGCACGGGCAAGTCCACCGTCGCCGCCGCCCTCGCACTGGCCCTCGCCAGCACCGGCAAGCGCGTGCTGCTCTGCGAGGTCGAGGGCCGCCAGGGCATCGCGCAGATGTTCGACGTCCCCCCGCTGCCCTACGAGGAGCGGCGGATCGCCGCGGGCCTCCCCGGTGCCGACGGCGCGACGCCGGGCGAGGTCCACGCGCTCCACATCGACGCCGAGTCGGCGTTCCTGGAGTACCTCTCGATGTACTACAAGCTCGGTCGCGCCGGCCGTGCGCTGGACCGCTTCGGCGTCATCGAGTTCGCGACCACGATCGCGCCGGGCGTCCGCGACGTGCTGCTGACCGGCAAGGTCTTCGAGGCCGCCAAGACCGAACGCCGCAAGGGCACCTCGTCGAAGGACCGCCAGGGCTACGACGCGATCGTGCTGGACGCGCCGCCGACCGGACGGATCACGCAGTTCCTCAACGTCAACAAGGAGCTCGCGGGCCTGGCGAAGGTGGGTCCGATCAAGGCGCAGGCCGACACCGTGATGACGCTCTTCCGCTCGCCACAGACGGCCGTCCACCTGGTCACCGTCCTCGAGGAGATGCCGGTCCAGGAGACCGCCGACGGCATCGCCGAGCTCCGCGACGCCCGGCTCCCCGTCGGCGGCGTGATCGTCAACCTGGTCCGCCCACGCGACCTCTCCGCCGCGACGCTCGCCTCGATCGCCGACGACACGGTCGACCGCGCCGCCGTCGCTGCCCGCCTGCAGGAGGCCGGCGTCGACGCCGACGACGCGGTCGTCGACGGGCTCCTCGCCGAGGCCCGCGACCACGCCGAGCGCCGTGCGCTCGAGGAGAGCCAGCGCGCGCTCGTCGCCGAGATGGGCACCGCGACCTACGAGCTGCCGCGCATCGCCGGCGGCCTCGACCTCGGTGCGCTCTACGAGCTCGCCGGCATGCTCCGGGAGCAGGGACTCGCATGAGCCGACCGACCGACCCGAAGGTCCGCCGCGGACCACTGGCCACCACCCCCGGTATGCCGGCTCCGACGGCCGCGCTCGACATCGACGCGCTGCTCACCGACCCCGAGACGCACATCCTCGTCTGCTGTGGCTCGGGCGGTGTCGGCAAGACGACGACCTCCGCGGCCCTCGCGCTGCGAGCGGCGGAGCTGGGCCGCAAGGTCGTCGTGCTGACGATCGACCCGGCCCGTCGCCTCGCGCAGTCGATGGGCATCGAGCAGCTCGACAACACCCCGCGCCCGGTGCCGGGCATCGGCTCCGACTCCGCCTCGACGGGCAGCCTCGACGCGATGATGCTCGACATGAAGCGCACCTTCGACGAGGTCGTCGAGGCGCAGGCCACGCCCGAGAAGGCGAAGGCGATCCTGGAGAACCCCTTCTACATCGCGCTGTCGAGCTCCTTCGCGGGCACGCAGGAGTACATGGCGATGGAGAAGCTCGGCCAGCTCCACCGCGATGCCCGCGCTGCCGGCACCTACGACCTGATCGTCGTCGACACGCCGCCCTCCCGCTCGGCGCTCGACTTCCTCGACGCCCCGGAGCGACTCTCCAGCTTCCTCGACGGCCGCTTCATCCGGCTGCTCCTCGCTCCCGCGAAGGGTCCGGCCAAGGTGATGGGCGCCGGCTTCTCGCTGGTCGTCAACGCGCTGACCAAGATCATCGGCGCGCAGGTGCTGACCGACCTGAAGATGTTCGTCACCGCGTTCGACACCCTCTTCGGCGGCTTCCGCCAGCGCGCCCAGCAGACCTACGCGCTGCTGCAGGACCGCGGCACGGCGTTCCTCGTCGTTGCTGCACCAGAGCCCGATGCGCTGCGCGAGGCGGCGTACTTCGTGGAGCGGCTCACCGGCGACCGGATGCCGCTCGCCGGCCTGGTCGTCAACCGGGCCAGCCCCCTGGCCACCGGCGGACTCTCCGCGGACGCCGCGATGGCCGCCGCGGAGAAGCTGCGCGACGGCGACGTCGACGCGGGCGACGAGCTGACCGCCGGGCTCCTGCGCCTGCACGCTGACCGCGTGCGGATCATCGAGCGGGAGCGCGCACTGCGGTCACGCTTTGCGACCGCCCACCCGGGCGTCGCGACGGCGGTGGTCCCGGCCCTCGCCGGCGACGTCCACGACCTCGACGGCCTGCGCCGGATCGGTCAGCTCCTCGCCGACCAGGGCTGAGCGGGCGTCAGGCGAGCCGGCCTCGACGGGGGCGGCGTACGACCGGTAGACGTCAGACCGCGACGCGGGTGTCGGCGGACTTCGCCGCGCGGAGCACCTCGCCCCACGAGGCACCGGGGTTGTTGCGGATGAGGGCGCGACGCTCGCGCTCGGTCATGCCGCCCCAGACGCCCCACTCGATGCGGTTCTCGAGGGCCTCGGCGAGGCACTCGGAACGGACGCGGCAGCTCGAGCAGACCTGCTTCGCCTTGTTCTGCTCCGCGCCCTTGACGAAGAGCGTGTCCGGCTGCGTCTCGCGGCAGGCTGCCTGCCCCGACCACTCGTCAACCCACATGTCCTGACCCCGTTCCGAGAGATTGGGGCCGTGTGCCGATCCCCCATGTCTGTCCCCACGAGAAACGTAGGTCTGGACACTTGGCCTAACCAGACACGGACCGACCAGAAAGGAGTAGTCACTTCGGACTAGTCCGGCATGGCCTGTCGGCGCACTCACGTACCCTGAGCCCATGTCTGACCCCCTCGACGACGACCGGATCCCGCCCAACCAGGTGCTCGCACACCTGGGCGTCATGGCGATGGTCTCGGCCGTTCTCGGCATCGTCGTGGCCGGCCTCGCGATCCCGTTCGCCGGCGTCCTGGGCTTCGCCGCCCGCGACGTCTCCGACTCGATGAACAACCTGCCCGAGTCGCTGGAGACCAAGCCGCTCGCGCAGGCGTCGCAGATCGTCGCCAGTGACGGCACCCGCATCGCGTCGCTCTACGACGAGAACAGGGTCAACGTCCCCCTTACGCAGGTCGCCGAGGTGATGCGCCAGGCGATCATCTCCATCGAGGACTACCGCTTCTACGAGCACGGCGCGATCGACCTCAAGGGCACGCTGCGCGCGCTCGCCACCAACTCCGCCGCCGGCAGCGTGGTCCAGGGCGGCTCGTCGATCACCCAGCAGATGGTGAAGCTGACGCTCGTCTCCCAGGCGCAGACCAAGGAGGAGCAGAAGGCCGCGACCGAGGAGAGCATGGCCCGCAAGATCCGCGAGCTGCGCTATGCGATCGCCTTCGAGGAGGAGCACACCAAGGACTGGATCCTCGAGCGCTACCTCAACCTCGCCTACTTCGGCGACGGGGTGTACGGCGTCCAGGCTGCCGCACGCCACTACTTCTCGACCGACGCCAAGCGGCTCACGCTCGGGCAGGCTGCCCTCCTCGCCGGCCTGGTGAAGAACCCCGTCGGCTACGACCCCACGCGCAACCCCAACAAGGCCTTCGAGCGGCGCAACATCGTGCTCGAGCGCATGGCGCAGCTCCAGGCCATCCCGCTCGACAAGGCGAAGGCCGAGGCGAAGAAGGGCCTCGGGCTCAAGATCACGCCGAGCCGCAACGGCTGCATGTTCAGCCGCGCGCCGTTCTTCTGCGACTACGTCGTCAACTACCTGCTCAAGGATCCGGCGCTCGGCGCGACGACCGAGGAGCGCAAGGCGCTGCTGCAGTCAGGCGGCCTGACCATCAAGACGACGCTCGACCCCCGCTTCCAGGACGCCGCCGACGACGCCGTCCAGCGCTACGTCTACCCGACCGACAGCGCAGTGGGCGGCCTCGCCATGGTCGAGCCCGGCACGGGCGCGGTCCGTGCCATCGCTCAGTCGCGGCCGATGGGCCTCAAGGAGCAGCGCGGCGAGACGATGATCAACTACGTCGTCCCCAAGGAGCTCGGCGGCTCGGGGGGCTTCATGCCGGGCTCCACGTTCAAGCCGTTCGTGCTCGCCGCGGCGATCCGTCAGGGCATCCCTCTGACCACGTCGTTCAACTCACCCGCGCAGATGACGATCTCCGGCAGTGAGTTCGCCAACTGCCCGGGAGCAGGCAACTTCACCGAGGCGTGGCCGGTGGGCAACGCCGGCGACAAGCACGGCGGAATGCGCAACATGTACACGGGCACCGCAGGCTCCATCAACACCTTCTACGCGCAGCTCGAGGCGAAGACCGGTGTCTGCGAACCGTGGCAGCTCGCGAACAAGATGGGCGTGCACGTCCCTGTCGGCGCGCGCTTCCCCCCTATGGTGCTCGGCACGTCGGTCACCTCACCCCTCGAGATCGCGGAGGCCTACGCCACCTTCGCCGCGCGCGGCATCCACTGCGACGCCCGTCCCGTGACCGCCCTCGTCGACGCCAACAAGAACACCGTCAAGCGCTACCCGAAGACGTGCACGCAGGTGCTGCCGAGCCCGGTGGCCGATGCGGTCAACGACGTCCTCCAGGGCGCCTTCAAGCCGGGCGGCACGGCGTCCGGCATCAGCATCGGCCAGCCGGTCGCCGGCAAGACCGGCACCGAGACGAAGTCGTGGGCGACCTGGCTGACCGGCTACACGCCCAACCTCTCGGTGTCGGCGTTCATCGGCGGCGTCAACGACGAGGGCCACCCGATCACCCTCAACGGCCAGTCGATCGGCGGACGCTACATCGGCAACGGCTCCGGTGCTGGCACGACCGGCCCGATCTGGGACGCCGCGATGGACGCGGTCGCGCAATGGCTGCCCGACACCCCGTTCGAGGTGCCGTCCGGCGAGGACATCAAGGGTGTCCTGGTCAAGGTCCCGTCGGTCTACGGCATGAACACCGAGGAGGCGCGTCGCGTCCTCGAGGACGCCGGCTTCAAGGTCGAGATCTCCGGCGGCCAGGTCGACTCCAGCTATCCGCAGGGCACGGTGGCCTACACCAGCCCCAGCATCGGCGACACGACCGGCAGCGGCGACCTGGTGACGATCTACGTCAGCGACGGCACGCCGTACGTCCCGCCGCCGAAGCCGAAGCCCACCAAGAAGAAGAAGCCCGCCGACACCACCACCAGCCCGAAGCCGGGCGACGGCAGGGGCGGCGGAGGCGACGGGGACGACTGACCCCGCCCCGTCTGTCCCCGCCCGGTCGACACCCGGGTCTCGTCCGCCGAGACCCGGGTTCTGGCGGCGTCAGGCGCCGGCGAGCTGCTTCTTCACCTCGGCAGCGACCAGGCCGCCGTCGGCCCGGCCCTTCACCTGCGGCTGCACGACGCCCATGACCTTGCCCATCGCCCGCATGCCCTCACCGGCGGCTCCGGTCTTCGCCACGGCATCGGCGACGATCCGGGCGATCTCGTCCTCGGTGAGCTGCTCGGGCAGGTAGTCGACGATGACGGCGAGCTCGGTGCGCTCCTTCTCCGCCATCTCGGTGCGGCCGCCCTCGTCGAAGGCAGCGGCGGCCTCGCGACGCTTCTTCGCCTCGGTGGTCAGCACGGCGAGGACCTGCTCGTCGGTGAGCTCGACCTTCTCCTTGCCAGCGACCTCCGCGTTGCCGATCGCGGTCATGAGCATGCGCAGCGTGCCGGACCGCTCGGTCTCACGCGCCTTCATCGAAGCGGTCAGGTCGGCGCGGAGCTGGTCCTTCAGAGCACTCATGGGAGCCATTGTGGCAGCCTTGCCAGCATGTCCCCCAGCGGTTTGCGACTCGCTCGCCGGACCATCGGCACCGGCCTCGTCGCCGGCGCCGCCCTGGCGACGTACGCCGCGTGCGAGGCGCGTGCCTACACGGTGCGGCACGTGTCGGTCCCGCTCCTCCCGCCGGGCCATGCTCCGCTGCGGGTGCTGCACGTGACCGACTTCCACGTGACGCCCGGACAGCGGAAGAAGCAGGCGTTCGTCCGGTCGCTCGCAGAGCTCGAGCCGGACCTCGTCGTCAACACCGGCGACAACCTGGCCCACATGCGTGCGGTGCCGGCGGCGCTCGACGCGTTCGCGCCGCTGCTCGAGCGTCCTGGCGCCTTCGTGCTCGGCTCCAACGACTACTACGACCCGGGCCTGCGCAACCCGTTCAAGTACCTCCTGCCGGACGACGGCAAGCGGAACCTCAACCGCCCGCACCTCCCGTGGGGCGAGCTCGTGCGCGGCTTCACCGACGCCGGCTGGCTCGACCTCTCCAACCAGCCCGGGCGGCTCACCGTCCGAGGTGTCGACGTCGCCTTCGCGGGCGTCGACGACCCCCACATCAGTCGCGACGACCTCGCGTCAGTGCCGCCGGCCCCCGCCGACGCCGACGTGCGGCTCGGCGTCGTGCACGCGCCGTACCTCCGCGCGCTGGACCGCTTCACCACACAGGGGTACGACGCGATCGTCGCGGGCCACACGCACGGGGGCCAGGTCTGCCTGCCCCGCATCGGCGCCCTCACGACCAACTGCGACCTCGAGCCGGCCCGCGTGAAGGGCCTGCACCGGCATCCCGCCGACTCCCGCCCGGACGACCCGGGCTCTGCATGGCTCCACGTCAGCGCGGGCCTCGGCACCAATCCGTATGTCCGGTTCCGCGTCGCCTGCCGCCCCGAGGCCACGCTGATGACACTGATCCCCCGCTGAGCGGCACCCGATTTCAGGGCGGGCCGCGGAACCCGCTATGCTCCCTTGCTCGTGAGCCCACGTGGTTCACGTTCGGGCTGTGGCGCAGTTTGGTAGCGCGCTTCGTTCGGGACGAAGAGGCCGCAGGTTCAAATCCTGTCAGCCCGACAGGTCGAGGGGCCGGATCCGCAAGGGTCCGGCCCCTCACTGCATTTCACCCGCCAAGGCCAGCGAAGGGGAACGCCGGCTACTTGTCGTCGGCGCTGACGATCTTCTCGAGCCCGACCGCGTCGGAGAGCTCCTTGGCGTCCTTCTCGAGCTCCTCGCGGCCCTGGTCCTCCGCGAACTCGCGCATCAGGTCGGCGAGTGCGTCGGCGATCGCGTTGAGCTTCTCCTGCGTGGCCTTGTCTGCGCGGGTCTGGGTGTTCTGCAGCAGCGCGACGAGGAGGAACGTGATGATCGTCGTCAGCGTGTTGATCTGCAGCTGGTAGGTGTCCGAGATGAACTTCTTCGGGTCGCCGGACGCGATGACCACGATGACGCCCTCGAGCAGCCAGACGAGCACGAGACCGACGGCGAGCGCGAAGAAGGGTGCCCGGCTCACCAGCCCGGCCGTCGCGGTCGCGAAGCGGTCGAAGAAGCCGAGGTCGTCGCCCTCGTCCGAGGGCATGGAGGCGTGGCGGTCGTGCTCGGTCATGCACTCGACGTACCCACGCCGCGAACATGGCACGCTTCTCCCATGCGCTCGCTGGTCGTCGTACGCCACGCCAAGTCCGACTGGGCAGGCGACGAGCCGGACCGCGAGCGGCCGCTCGCCCGCCGCGGGCTGCGCCAGGCTCCCGAGTCGGCGGCCTGGATCGCGGCCCACCACCCCGCCGTCGACCTCGCCCTGGTCTCCCCGGCCCGCCGCGCGCAGCAGACGTGGGCGATCGTGGCGGAAGCACTGCCCACAGTCCCCGAGGTGGCCACCGACGAGCGCGTGTACGCCGCGTGGGGACGCGACCTCGTCGCCCTCGTGCGGGTACTCCCCGAGGCCGCGTCGACCGTGGTCCTCGTCGGGCACAACCCCGGTCTGGAGGAACTGGTCGCCGACCTGACCGGGGCCGGCATCGAGCTGCCGACATCGGCGGTCGCGGTGGTCGAGTTCGAGGAGGGCTGGGGCGGCCCGGCCCGGCTCGCCGCTCACGGGCGCCCACCCGCCTGAGGTCCGCCTCGATGCCCGGACACCCTCAGGGAGAATCGTGGCCATGTCCGCCGATCCCGCTGCCCCCGCCCTCGAGGTGAGCGCTCGCCGGCGGTGGGCGATGCTCGGGGTGAGCACCTGCGCGCAGGCGGCGGCGAGCGTGGCGATCAACGGGGCGGCGTTCCTGATCCCGGTCCTCGTCGACGACCGCGGGCTGAGCCTGACCCAGGCCGGCACGCTGGCGGCGCTGCCACTGGTCGGCGTCCTCTGCACCCTGCTGCTCTGGGGCGCGGCCGTCGACCGCATCGGCGAGCGGGCCGTCCTCCTGGCCGGTCTCGGCGGCACGACGCTCGCCGGCGTCGGCGCCCTCCTCGCCGACAGCACGCTCCAGCTCGGGGCGGCTCTCTTCCTGGCCGGCGCGTTCGCGGCCAGCACCTCGAGCGCGAGCGGGCGGGTGGTCGTCGGCTGGTTCCCGCCAGGCCGGCGCGGACTCGCGATGGGGATCCGGCAGATGGCGCAGCCCGTCGGGGTCGGCGTCGCGGCGGTCACCATCCCCGTCATCTCCGCCCACGAAGGCATCGCCGCGGCCCTTCTCGTCTCCCCGGCCGCGGCTGCTGTCGCCGCCGTCGCGGTCACCCTCGTCGTGCTCGACCCACCGCGCCCGCCGCGACACGTCGAGCACACCGCCAACCCCTACCGGCAGAGCTCCTACCTGCAGCGGATCCACGTCGCGAGCATCCTGCTCGTGGTGCCGCAGTTCCTGGTCTGGACCTACGCCCTGGTCTGGCTCCTGGACGACCGCGGCTGGGAGCCCAGCCCCGCGGGGCTCCTCGTCGCCGGCACCCAGCTGCTCGGCGCCCTCGGCCGGATCGCCAGCGGTGCGCTCTCCGATGCCGTCGGCGGGCGGATGCGCCCGATGCGGTGGATCGCGATCGGCGCGGTCGCGACCATGGCGCTGCTCGGCCTGACGGCGTGGCTCGGGTGGGCGGTGAGCGTCCTGCTGCTGACCGTCGCCACGATCATCACGGTCGCCGACAACGGCCTCGCCTTCACCGCGACCGCCGAGCGCGCCGGGCCGTACTGGAGCGGGCGGGCACTCGGCGTACAGAACACCGCGCAGTACCTCACCGCCGCGCTCTGCGCGCCGCTCGCCGGCCTCACCATCACCCACTGGGGGCACCCCGCGACGTTCGCGCTGTCGGCGCTCTTCCCGCTCGCCGCGATCGCGCTCGTGCCCACCCGCGACGAGAGACCCCTCCACTGACCCGTGACGTCATGCGAGCTGGCTGCTACGACGACCACCTCCTATGACGTCGTGAGCCGCCTGAGAGAATCCCGCGGTGGGAATCCGGGGACTGGTCGCTGACATCACGCCGCTGAAGCACCGCGACTACCGCCGGCTCTTCTCCGCGCACGTCATCACGATGATCGGCGCGCAGCTCACCGTCGTCGCGGTCCCCGCGCAGATCTATGCCATCACCGGCTCCAGCGCGTACGTCGGTCTCACCGGCCTCTTCGGCCTGGTCCCGCTCGTCGTCTTCGGCCTGTGGGGTGGTGCGCTCGCCGACCACTTCGACCGCCGTACGATCCTGCGGATCACCTCGAGTGGCCTGGTGGTCACGAGCGGCCTCTTCTGGCTGCAGGCGGCGATGGGCAACACCGACCCCTGGCTGCTGCTCTGCCTCTTCGCCGTGCAGCAGGCGTTCTTCGCCGTCGAGGCGCCGACGATCGGGGCGGTCGTTCCGCGACTCCTCCCCGACGACCTGCTGCCGGCGGCCAACGCGCTGAGCATGACCGTCTTCCAGGCCGGCGCGATCGCCGGCCCCCTGCTGGCCGGCGTCCTCATCCCGGTCGTGGGGCTCACCTGGCTCTACGGCATCGACACGCTCTGCCTGTTCGCGACGGTGACGGCGGTCTGGTTCCTGCCGTCGATGCCGGTCCAGGGGGCGACCGGGTCGCCGCCCGGCCTGCGCAGCGTGGTCGACGGCTTCGCCTACCTGCGCACCCAGCCGGTGCTGATGATGTCGTTCCTCGTCGACATCATCGCGATGGTCTTCGGCATGCCGCGTGCGCTCTTCCCGGAGATGGCGCACGAGACCTTCGGCGGCGCAGCGGAAGGCGGCATCGTGTTCGCGGTCCTCTTCGCCGCCATCCCGGCCGGTGCCGTGCTCGGTGGCGTGCTCTCCGGCTGGGTCTCGCGGGTGGAGCGGCAGGGTCTCGCGGTCGTCGTCGCGATCGTGGCGTGGGGCCTGGCGATCACCGGGTTCGGCATCGCGGTCTTCGTGGCCGAGTCGGTCGGGTGGGGCGGCACGACTGCGCTCGTCATGCTCTGGCTCGCGGTCGCGATGCTGGTCATCGGCGGCGCTGCCGACATGGTCTCGGCTGCGTTCCGCATGGCGATGCTCCAGACCGCCGCCACCGACGAGATGCGCGGACGGCTCCAGGGCGTCTTCGTCGTGGTCGTCGCAGGTGGTCCGCGGATCGCCGACGTCGCCCACGGTGGCGCCGCCGTCCTCGTCGGCACGGCGGCTGCCGCAGCCGGCGGCGGCGTACTCGTCGTGGTGCTGACCGTGCTCGCCGCTGTCGCCATCCCTGGCTTCGTGCGTTACCGCGTCACAGCGCCCCGGGCCGCCTGAGCCCAGGACGCAGACCCGGGCCCCAGACCCAGACCCAGCCTCACTCGCGCGCCGCCCGTCCGGCAGCGAGGGCGGCGAGCAGCGTCTGGGTGTCCACGGCATCGGCGGGGTCGAGGCCCGTGAGGTCGCGGATCCGGTTGAGCCGGTAGTTGACGGTGTTGACGTGGACGTTGAGCGCCTTGGCCGTCCGCCGGCGGTTGAGGCGCTCTGCGGCGAGGGTGTCGAGGGTCAGCAGCAGGTCGGGCTGGTCGGACAACGGAGCCAGCAGGCCGGCCAGCCGGCGCGTGGCGGCGCTGGGCCGGGTCAGCTGATAGGCAACGGCGACGTCCTGGAGCCGGACGACTCCCGTCGTCCAGCCGAGTCCCGCAGCGACGTCGAGCACCTCGGTCGCCAGCGCCAGCGCGTCGGCGACACCCGCCACCGGAGCGGCCTCGTACGCCGCGAGGATCGGCGCACCCGCAGCGCGCGCCATCTCCTGGACGATCCGCTCCGGCCCCGGGTGCTGGACCGATGCACCCACGGGGACCAGCACGGTCGCCGCGGTCGCGGTCATCGAGGCGAGCGCCTCGGGTTGCGCGATCTCGAGCGCGTGGCGCAGCCGGCGCAGCTTGCGGCGCGCGGCGACGGCCGGCTCGACCCCCGGCGTGACCTCGTCCGGGTGCGGGCCGATCCGCAGCGCCATCACGCCGTACTCCGGAGACAGCCGCAGCCCGACGCGGTCCGCCGTGGCGCGCGCGTCATCGGCTCCCAGCACGGCGTCGAGCAGTGCCTGACGCGCGCCGTGGGCTTCACGGAGGGTCTCGCTGCTCGCGGCCAGCCAGCCCCGGCTGGCCGCCTCCATGACCCGTGCGAGGAAGCCCAGCAGCAGCTTGTAGACCTGGTTGAGCGTCGCCTGGTCACCGGCGGTGGCCCGCGGGACGACGTCGTCGAAGACGAGGCTGATCCCCACGTGGTAGGCGGTCAGGATGTCGCTGAGCGGGAACCCCTCCTCCGCACGCAGCCCCGCCGCGACCGCCATCGGCTCGAGGTCCTCCGGGGAGGGCATCTCCCCGGTCCGCACGACCTCGATGAAGGCCCGGGTGGTCGTCGCGACGATCGCCGCGAACTCGTGCAGGACCTGCTCCCGCGGCAGTCCGGCGTACGTCGGGGCCAGGTCGGCCACGCTGGCGACGACCGACCTGACGATCGCGTCGAGGTCGCGCGAGAGCTGCACGTGGAGCGGTTCGCCGCCGAGCGTCAGGGCCATGCCTTGTATTTGAACACAACGATCGGCTGCGAAATCTGGCCAGATCCACCGGTTCACTGCTCCTGCTTGTGTCTCAACATGAGAGGGCACGGGTCGCTGTGACGACGTGCACAGCTCATGGGGAGTCGTTCATGCGTCGTGTCTTCACCCGCTCCGCCCTGGCCGGAGCCATCGCCTGCGCGGTCGCCGTACCCGGCTCGATCGCCCCGTCGCCAGCCGCCCCAGCCCCGGCCGTCACGCCGCAGCTGCGCGACGTCATGTTCGTCGGGAACAACTGGGCGGGCACCGCCTCGATCGTCGACGCACACACGCGCACGGTGCTCCGCAGCGGTGTGAACCTGGTGCCGGACAAGGCGCAGGAGCTCCTGGCGATCCGGCTCGACCCGGTCCGCCTGGCCTACTACCTGCTGATCCAGCAGGGTCCCGGAGAGGGCCACGACCAGTACGTCGACGACATGTTCACCACGACCGACGGCCGCTACCTCGCCGTGAGTCGCCCCAGCCTCGGGGACATCGTCTGGATCGACATCGCGAAGGCGACTGCGGGCCGGAGCGACAGCATCGTGCGCGAGCAGTCCATGGACGGCTACCGGACCGACCACATGGGGCTCTCCCCCGACGGACGCCGGCTGCTGGTCTCGGACTCGACGTCGCGCCAGGTGATCGAGTACTCGATGGTCGAGGAGACGGTCGCCGGCCAGCTGATCAGGATGGGCGATCGGCTGCGGACCTTCGTCTCCGGCGAGACGCCCCACGAGAGCAACTACACCGCCGACGGCTCCCGCATCTTCCACGCCAGCATCGGCAAGGTCTACACGCCCGGCGACGCCACGACGCTCGGCCCGGTCAAGCTCGGCCCGCTCCACGATGCGCTCAAGGGCGACCGCTGGTTCCAGGTTGTCGACAACGCGACGTT
This sequence comes from Nocardioides sp., assembly GCF_035481145.1. Lineage (GTDB taxonomy): Bacteria > Actinomycetota > Actinomycetes > Propionibacteriales > Nocardioidaceae > Nocardioides. The sequence goes on from NZ_DATIHB010000004.1 coordinate 21,454, forward strand.
CGGCGTCGAGAAGCGCTGGGACATGGGCAAGGAGCTGGCCGAGGCCGGCTACCCCGACATGAGCGCCGCCGTCCGCCCGATGGCGATCGCACCGGACGAGCGGTTCGTCTACTTCCAGGTCTCCTACTTCCACGGCATCGTCGAGTTCGACACGCAGGCGCCCGACGGTGACGGTGCGGTCGGCTACGCCGCGGGCGGCATCCCGGAGCCGCGCACGGGCGCGGTCACGCGCCTGCTGCCGCTGCCCAACCGGGTGCCGGAGATGCTGCTGGAGCAGTACGTCAACGACTCCGCCCACCACGGCCTCTCCATCGACGCGACCGGCCGCACGCTGTGCGCGGCGGGCACGATGGACGACTACCTCGCCCTGGTCGACCGCGCCACCGGCAAGGCCCGGTTCTTCGACGCCACGACCACGGGCCGCGAGCACCTGAAGCCCTACTGGACCACCGAAGGTCCCGGCGACACCTGCTGGGCGTCGCTCAGCGGCTCCGACGCGGTGGCCGTGATCGACGTCCGCAGCGGCGAGGAGATCGCCTACCTGCCCGTGGGGGACCATCCCCAGCGGATCCGCGCGGGCGTCGTGCCGGAGACCACGATCGGAGCCTGGTCGTGAACCGCGCTGTCCTCCGCCTCGGCCTCTCCGCCACGATCGCCGTCACCGCCGTCTCTCTCGGCGTCGCGACGGCGACCTCTACCACGGCAGGCGTGCCCGGCAACCCCGTCGGCGCGGTCCACACGACGACCAGCACCCTCGTCGCGCTCCATGCCGACGAGGACCACGACGACAACGACCTCACCGTCAAGAACGCCCTCAGCCGCTCCCCCGAGGCCGCGTTCACCACAGACCCGACGACCGACAGCGAGCGCGCCGCAGCCGAGGCGTACGTCGCCTCCGAGCGCGCCATGGCCGATCCGACGCTGACGACGGCCCAGCTCGGCCGCCCGCGCCTCGCGGTGCCGGAGGACCGCTACGCCATGGCGGGCGGCTGCTACACGCTCAACGGCAAGCCCTACCTCTTCCAGGCGACCGGCCTCGGCAGCTACCTGCTCTACACGCCCGACAAGAAGTTCCTCGGCGCCACCCTCCTCGGCACCGTCGCACCGCAGCCGAAGCCCTCCACCTCGGCAGACTGGACCGTGGAACGCACCAGCACGGGCAGCTATACCTTCCGGCTGGCCAACGGCCGGAGCCTGCGCCGCACGGCGACCGGCGGGCTGGCCGTCGGCACCCCGACACCCTTCGCGCTGGCCCGCACGACCGGCTGCACGGCGTACCCGGAGGCGGACACCAACGTCACCGGCGGCCCGTTCGCCGGCACCAGCTCCTTCCAGGAGGTGCGCGGCTACGTCGACCCGCACACCCACGGCATGAGCCACGAGTTCCTCGGCGGGCAGGTCATCTGCAGCCCGCCCTGGCACCGGTACGGCGCGGCGTACGCGCTGGTCGACTGCCCCGACCACCAGCTGGCCAACGGCAAGGGCGCGGTGCTCGAGGACTTCCTCGCCGGACGGACGCCCGGCACGGGGCACGACCCGGTCGGCTGGCCGACGTTCAAGGAGTGGCCCAACCCCCACTCGCTGACGCACCAGGGCGTCTACTGGAAGTGGCTGGAGCGGTCGTGGCGCGGCGGACTGCGCGTCTACACGAACCTCCTCGTCGAGAACAACGTGCTCTGCGAGCTCTACCCGCTCAAGCGCCACAACTGCGACGACATGGACTCGATCCGCCGGCAGGCGAAGGACATGTACGCGCTGCAGGACTACATCGACGCGCAGTACGGCGGTCCCGGTCGCGGCTGGTACCGGATCGTCACCGACCCCTTCCAGGCTCGTCAGGTGATCAACTCCGGCAAGCTCGCGGTGATCATGGGCATCGAGACCTCGGTGCCGTTCGGCTGCAACGTCAGGGCCGGCTCTCCGACCTGCACGCCGGCCCAGCTCGACGCGGGCCTCGCTGAGGTCAAGGCGCTCGGCGTACGGCAGATGGAGATCACCAACAAGTTCGACAACGCGCTGACCGGCGTCACCGGCGACGAGGGCAGCACCGGCACGATCACCAATCTCGGCAACTTCTACAACACCGGCTCGTTCCTGCGGATGCAGACGTGTCCCTCGACCAACCCGCCCGAGGAGCACGACAAGCTCCAGGGCCCGCTGACCGCCCCGGCCGGAGCGCTGCCCGAGCAGGACGCGATCTTCGGCGGGATCGGCCGGCTCTACGGCCTGCTCGGGATCCAGCCGCTGCCGGCGTACCCCGCGGGCCCGCACTGCAACACCCGCGGCCTGACCGATCTCGGCAAGCGGCTGCTCAACCAGATGATCGACAACGGCATCCTCTTCGACCCCGACCACATGAGCGTCGCGGGCCGCAACGCCGCCCTCGACCTCTACGAGCAGGCCGCCGCCGAGGGACGCCACCCCGGCATCATCTCGAGCCACTCCTGGTCGACGCCCGACGCCTACCCGCGCATCTACCAGCTGGGCGGCTTCGTCACGCCGTACGCCGGCGACTCGCCGGGCTTCGTCGGCAAGTGGAAGCAGCACGTGGGCTGGGCGGACTCGCGCTACTACTTCGGCTTCGGCTACGGCGCGGACATGAACGGCTTCGGCTCCCAGGGCTCCCCGCGCGGGGCGTCCGCGGCGAACCCGGTCACCTACCCCTTCACCGGCCTCGGCGGCGTGACCCTCGACCGTGGCGTCAGCGGGCAGCGCGTCTGGGACGTCAACACCGACGGCGTGGCGCAGTACGGCCTCTACCCCGACTGGATCGAGGACGCCTCCCACGTCGCCGGCACCCAGGGCGTGGGCTTCAAGGAGGACATGAGCCGCGGTGCCGAGGCCTACCTGCAGACGTGGGAGCGCGCGCTCGGCGTCGCGCCCGACGCCTGCCGCAACCCCTCGCTGCGGATCGGCGCCGACGCCCTCCGTGCCAAGGTGACCACCGGCATGACGACCCGTCAGGTGCTCGACGCGATCGGACAGCCCTACGAGCGGCTGGGCCGGACCTTCAGCACCTGCGCGAACGGCACGAACGGCGCCACCGCACGCATGGCCGTCGACTTCTCGGCTGCGGGCACCGTGACCGCCGTACGCCGGACGGCCTGAGCTCCCCCGTGGCCTCCACCCGCGCGGGTGGAGGCCACGGGCAGCGGCGTCAGGCGAGCGCAGGCGCCTGCGCGAGGGTGGCGGGACGGCTCGCCCGTGCTGCCGCCGCACGAGCGACGATCACGACGACCAGGCCGGCGAGGGTGATCGCAGCACCGATCCAGATCGGCGAGGTGTAGCCGAGGCCAGCCGAGATCCCAACGCCACCGGCCCAGGCGCCGAGCGCGTTGCCCGCGTTGAAGGCACCGATGTTGGCACCCGAGGCGAGCGTCGGTGCCTGTCCGGCGTACTCCATGACCCGGCTCTGCAGCGCCGGCACGGTGGCGAAGCCGAGGCTACCCATCAGGAAGAGGGCGATGACCGTCAGCGACTGCGAGCCCGCGACGAGGGCGAAGCCGGCCAGCAGCACCGTGAGTGCTGCAACGACCGCCACGAGGGTGCCGTCGATCGAGCGGTCGGCGAGGCGGCCGCCGATCGTGTTGCCGACGACGAGGCCGGCACCGAAGAGGACGAGCAGCCACGGCACGGTGGAGGTGGCGAAGCCGGAGACCTCGGTGAGCGTGTAGGCGATGTAGGTGAACGCGCCGAACATCCCGCCGTACGCGAGCACGGTGATGACGAGCGAGAACCACACCTGCCCGGAGCGGAAGGCCAGCAGCTCGTGGCGCAGGCGCACCGCGGGTGCGTCCGTGGTCAGGTCGGGGACCAGCACGGCGATGCCGATGAGGGCGACGACCCCGATGCCGGCGATCGCCCAGAAGGTCGCCTGCCACCCCGCCTGCTGGCCGAGGAGGGTCCCGAACGGGACGCCGAGCACGTTGGCGGCGGTGAGCCCGGTGAACATGATCGCCACCGCACCCGCCTTCTTCTCGGGCGCGACCAGGCTGGAGGCGACCACCGCACCGATGCCGAAGAAGGCGCCGTGGCACAGGGCCGCGACGACCCGGCCGGCCATGGCCACGCCGTACGTCGAGGCCGCGGCGGTGATGACGTTGCCGAGGATGAAGAGCACGACGAGGCCGAGCAGGACCTTCTTGCGGTCCAGCCGCGTGGTGGCAGCGGTGAGCGCGAGCGCCCCGACGACGACGCTGAGGGCGTAGCCGGAGATCAGCCACCCGGCCGCCGACTCGGAGACGCGGTAGTCGGCCGCGACCTCCGGGAGCAGGCCCATGATGACGAACTCGGTGAGCCCGATGCCGAAGCTCCCGAGTGCGAGAGCGATCAGACCGAGGGGCATGGGGAATCTCCTCTGGATGTGAGAGAGTAGTTGCACACGCTGGATGTTTGCGCGGTGAATGAAATAGTTGCACACGCAATTAGCCAGCGCAAGCAAAGATCTGACTTTTCTGCGGAAGAGGTGTGCGATGGGCATCGCCGACGAGGCGCTCGAGGTGCGCGCGCAGGGCTGGCGCACGCTGGCAGCGCTCCACGGCCTGATCGAGGCCGAGCTCGAGCGCGCACTCGCGCAGACTGTCGAGGTCTCCGTCGTCGAGTACACCGTCATCGACGCGCTGAGCCGCCAAGACGGCTGGCACATGCGGATGCAGCAGCTCGCCCGCGCCGCGGCCCTCTCGCCCAGTGCGACGACACGACTGGTGACCCGCCTCGAGGACCGGGGCCTGCTCACCCGGATCCTGTGCGCCGACGACCGGCGCGGCATCTACACCGAGCTCACCGCCGCCGGGCGCACGCTCTACGCGAAGGCGCGGCCGATCCACGACGAGGCGCTCGCGGGGGCACTGGAGAAGGCCGCCGCACAGCCCGAGCTGGCACCCGTCGTCCAGGCGCTCAACGGAGTCGCCCTCCCGGGCTGACGTCGTCGGGTCAGGCGGTCTCGCGACGGGCTGCGCTCACCACGGCGTCCAGGAGACCCGGCGCGACCTCGTCGACATCGGCAGCGCGCAGCCGCTGGTGGAAGGTGCCCTCGACCGTCAGGCGCTCGGTGATCCCGGCCTCGCGCAGGATCCGGAAGTGGTGGGCAGCCGTCGACTTGCCGATGCCGTCGTAGAGGCGCTTGCACTGCGCCTCGCCCCCGGCCTCCACCAGGCGGCGCACCATCTCGAGGCGGACGGGGTCCTGCAGGGCGGCGAGCAGCTGCTGGATGCCCGCAACCGGGAGCGGCGCCACGTCGTCCGGCGACGGAGTCGGCTGGGCGTCGAGTGTCACGCGGGTCACCTCGAAACGGGTTTGATGTTGATCGAACCCAGCGTACGGTGGAGGTTCGACGTACATCAAACCTACCGGAAGCAGGCACACGGTGACGAGCGCAGCGGCGACCAGCGGCATCGGGGCGCCAGCCGGCGCCGCCACCGGCCAGACCTGGGCCTACTCGCTGGTCCTCACGCTGACCGGCATCGCGCTCGGCGTCTCCGGCATGCCCGCCCCGCTCTACGGGATCTACCAGTCGGAGTGGCACCTCACGCCGCTGACCACGACGGTGATCTTCGCGGTCTACGCCTTCGCGGCGCTGGCCGCCGTCCTCGTCTCGGGCCCGATCTCCGACGCCGTCGGCCGCAAGCCGGTCCTGCTCGCCGCGACGACGACCCTCGTCGCCGGCCTCGTCGTCTTCCTCCTCGCGGAGAACGTCTGGATGCTGCTCCTGGCCCGCACGCTCCACGGCGCCGCCGTCGGCTCGATCGTCGTCGCCGGGGCAGCCGCACTGATGGACCTGCGCCCCGATCACGGCCGGCGCACCGGCCAGCTCAGCGGGGTCGCCTTCAACGTCGGCATCACCTTCGCGATCCTCAGCTCCTCGCTCCTCGCCCAGTACGCGCCGTACCCGCTCCGGCTGCCGTTCGTCGTGATCGGCGCCCTCGTCGTCGCCATCGGCATCGGCCTGCTCGCGCTGAGCGAGACCCACGCGGACCGCACCCGGAGCCGGATCCGCATCGCGAAGCCGTCGGTCCCGGCCGAGATCCGGGTGGACTTCTGGTTCGCCGCACTCGGGGTGATGGCCGCCTGGTCCGTGCTCGGCGTCCTGCTCTCCCTCTTCCCCACGCTCGCCGCCGAGAAGACCGACGTGCACAACCTCGTCTTCGGTGGCGCTGTGGTCGCGGTCTCGGCGCTGGCCGCGGCGCTCGTCCAGCTCGCCGTCACCGACCTCGAAGCGCGGCGCTCGGCCCTCGCCGGCGACCTCGGCATGGCGATCTCGCTCCTGCTGACGATCCCCGCGCTGGCCAGCCACGACCCGTACGCCGTCTTCGCGATCTCCGCAGTCCTCGGCGCCGCCTTCGGACTGAGCTTCGGCGGCTCGCTCCGCCACCTGTCGAACGTCGTTCCGGCGGACCGCCGCGGCGAGACCATGTCGGCGTACTACCTGCTCGCCTACTCGGCGATGGCCTTCCCGACGATCGGCGCCGGCTGGGCCGCGACCACGTGGGGCCTCGAGGCGATCTACCCCTGGTTCGCGGCGCTCGCAGCACTCGCCTGCCTGGCCGCGGGCTGGCTCGGCATCCGGTCCTCCTCGCGCTGACGAGCGGCCCCACACCCCTGCTGACCTGCAGGTAAGGGTGCCCTAAGCGACTTCTGTCACGCGAGACGCAGGCATTCTGCGGGCTAGGATGCCGCCAGCCCTACCCATGGGTAGAACCGACTCGCAAGGAGCCGTCCCTCCATGTCTTTGATGCAGATCATCGCCATCGTGGTGAGCCTGTCCGTCAGCGTCGTCGCCGTCGCGCTGACCACCCGCGCCGTCCGCGCGATGCTGAAGGTGATCCGCCAGGGCCAGCCGGCCCTCGGTCGCGCCGACCGCCCGGTCGCCCGCGGCCTGAACCTGCTGAAGGAGACCTTCCTCCACACGAGGATGTTCCAGATCTGGTGGGTCGGCGCGCTGCACTGGTTCGCCTACATGGCGTTCCTCGTGCTGTCGACCGCGGTCATGCAGGGCTTCTTCCAGCTCTTCAAGCCTGACTTCGCGTGGCCGATCATCGGTCACTTCTTCCTCTTCGAGTGGGTCTCCGAGTTCATCGGCCTCCTCGGTGCGCTGGCGATCATCCCGCTGGTGATCTACCGCCTGCGCAAGCGCCCGTCGGCCAACCCGTCGCGCTCCACGCGCTTCTACGGCTCCACGATGTGGCAGGCCTACTTCGTCGAGGCGATGGTCTTCTTCGAGTCGATCGCGATCCTCTTCATCCGCGGTGCCGAGTACAACCTGATGAAGGCGGAGGGCCACGGCGACCACGCCACGGCGTTCCACTTCCCGCTCGCGCAGTACTTCGCGAACCTCTTCCCGACGGACGCCGAGGGCGCGAAGAACTGGATCTTCTTCATCGCGATGCTGAAGATCACCTCGGCCATGGTCTGGCTGATCGTGATCTCCTCGAACCTCACGATGGGTGTCGCCTGGCACCGCTTCACCGCCTGGTTCAACATCTTCCTCAAGCGCGAGAACTCCGGACGTACGGCGCTGGGCGCGGTCAAGCCGCTGACCTCCGGCGGGAAGGCGATCACCCTCGACGACATCGACGACCTCGACGAGGACTCGGTGCTGGGTGTCGGCTCGATCGAGGACTTCTCCTGGAAGGGCATCCTCGACTTCACGACCTGTACCGAGTGTGGCCGCTGCCAGTCGCAGTGCCCCGCGTGGAACACCGAGAAGCCGCTCTCGCCGAAGCTGATGATGATGGCGCTGCGCGAGCACGCCTACGAGAAGGCCGCCGGTGTCGAGGGTGCCGCTGACCGTGCCCTCGTCGGCCACGCCGAGGTGGACGGCCACCTCGAGGACGCCCAGGACTGGTTCTACAACCCCGAGGGTGGCGACTTCGTCATCTCCGACGACGCGCTGTGGTCCTGCACCAACTGTGGTGCCTGCGTCCAGCAGTGCCCGGTCGACATCGAGCACGTCGACCACTTCGTCGACATGCGCCGCTACCAGGTGCTCGTCGAGTCGAACTTCCCCGCGGAACTCAACGGCCTCTTCAAGGGCCTGGAGAACAAGGGCAACCCGTGGAACATGAACCCGAACGCCCGTCTCGAGTGGGCGCAGGGTCTCGACTTCGACGTCAAGGTCGTCGGTGAGGACATCGAGGACCTCGACTCCGTCGAGTGGCTCTTCTGGGTCGGCTGCGCCGGTGCCTACGAGGACCGCGCCAAGAAGACCACCCGCGCCGTCGCCGAGCTGCTCCACATGGCCGACGTCTCCTTCGGCGTCCTGGGCAACGGCGAGACCTGCACCGGTGACTCCGCTCGCCGTGCCGGCAACGAGTTCGTCTTCCAGGGCCTCGCACAGCAGAACATCGAGACCTTCAAGGAGTTCAAGGTCAAGAAGGTCGTCTCGACCTGTGCGCACTGCTTCAACACCCTGAAGAACGAGTACCGCGACCTCGGCATCGAGCTCGAGGTCGTGCACCACACGCAGCTGCTCAACCGCCTCGTGCGCGAGGGCAAGCTGACCCCGGTGAAGACCGGCGAGGGTGCGCACAAGCGCTCCATCACCTACCACGACCCCTGCTTCCTGGGTCGTCACAACCAGGTCTACTCGCCGCCGCGCGACCTCCTGCAGATCCTTCCCGGCGCCGAGGTCGTCGAGATGGAGCGCAACTCCGAGAAGTCCTTCTGCTGTGGCGCCGGTGGTGCCCGCATGTGGATGGAGGAGACGATCGGCTCCCGGATCAACCTCAACCGCACGGAGGAGGCTGTCGGCACCGGCGCCGACCAGATCGCCGTCGGCTGCCCGTTCTGCCGCGTGATGCTGGCCGACGGCCTGACCAAGATGCAGGCTGACGAGGAGGCCCGCACCGAGGTCGAGGTCCTCGACGTCGCGCAGATGCTGCTCGCATCCGTCAAGGGAGAGGTGGCCACGAAGTTCAAGCCGGGCGAGGCTCCTGTCGCCAGTCCGGCAGCGAAGGCTGGCGCTGCCGCTCCGGCTGCTGAGGGTGAGCCCGCGGCGTCCGGAGTCGAGGGTGCGGAGGTCGCCGGCGGCGCCGGTTCCACCGCGGCTGGCGGTTCGTCGCTCTTCGGCGATGCTCCTGCTGCGTCCGAGGCGAAGGCCGCTCCTGCCGCTCCGGCGTCGGGTGGTTCGCTCTTCGGTGACGAGCCGGCTGCTCCGGCTGCCCCGGCGTCCGGTGGCTCGTCGCTCTTCGACGAGGCCCCTGCTGCCCCGGCCGAGTCCAAGCCCGCGTCGGGTGGCTCGCTCTTCGACACCCCGGCTCCGGCCGAGGCCCCGAAGGCCGAGGCTGCCCCGGCCGCCGGCGGGTCGCTCTTCGACGTCGCGCCGACCGAGGCGGCCCCCGCGGAGGCGAAGTCCGCAGACGCGGCTCCGGCCGCCGAGGCGAAGCCGGCCGCTGACCTGGGTTCGGGTGGTTCGCTCTTCGACGTCGCGCCGACCGAGGCTGCTGCTCCTGCCGCTCCCGCGCAGGCTGAGGCTCCGAAGGCAGAGGCTCCGAAGGCAGAGGCGGCTCCGGCCGCTCCGGCCCAGGACCTCAACGCGGGCGGTTCGCTCTTCGACATCCCCGCCGCTGCTCCAGCTGCCCCGGCCGCCGCCGCTCCGGCTGCGACCGAGCAGGCTGCGGCCGCCCAGGTCGAGGCAGAGACGACTCCGGCCGAGGCGCCGGCGGCGACCTCAACTGAAATTGAGGCCCCGGCCGAGGCTGCTCCGGCCGAGGCCGCTGCGCCTGAGGCTGCACCGGCTGAGGCTGCACCGGCCGCCGCTCCCGCTGCTGCTCCGGCGGCGTCGAGCGGCGCGGCGACCACGCCGCGCATGGACGTCGACATCCACGGCGCCTCGTCGCTCTTCGACATCCCGTGGCCCGAGGGTGGCGCCCCGGCGGCTGCTGCAGCTCCGAGCGCGGCCGCACCTGCTGCGCCCGCTGCTCCGGCTGCTCCGGCTGCTCCGGTTGCCGACGCGCCTGCGGCTGAGGCTGAGGCGCCGGAAGCTGAGGTGGCCCCCGCCGTCGAGGAGACCCCGGCCCCGGCCGAGGACCCCGAGACGATCCTCGATGCCGACGACGCGCCTGCGGCGCCGGCTGAGGAGGCCGCCCCGGCGGCTGAGGAGTCTGCCGACGAGGCCGACACCCCCGCTGACGACGAGCCGGCCCCGGCCGCGCCCGCGGAGGCCCCGAAGTCGAGCGGTGCGACGCACACGCCGCGCACCGACGCCGACATCCACGGAGCGTCCTCGCTGTTCGACCTCTGATCAGCAGCACGCACGACGGCCGCCCGGTCTGACCGGGCGGCCGTCGCGCATTTCCGGGATCGCTGCTTTGGTGCGCCCACCGTGCACCCATTGCGTGCTGGACGCACCACATCGGCAGAGCGCAGCCACGCCCCGCCGTACGACGGGACGCTGTCGGCGGGCGCCGCTAGCCTGACGCCATGCCTCACTTCGAGAACTCCCGTGACATCCAGATCGCGGCGGACCCGGCGACCGTCCGCTCGCTGATCGTCGACTTCCGCGCGTGGACCCGGTGGTCGCCGTGGGAGGAGCTCGACCCCGACCTGCAGCGCACCTACTCGGGCGCGGAGCAGGGCGTCGGCGCCCACTACGCGTGGGAGGGCAACAAGAAGGTCGGCACCGGGACCATGGAGATCGTGCGGGCGACCGACGAGGAGGTCGAGATCGACCTGCAGTTCCTCAAGCCGTTCAAGGCACGCAACAGGACCGTCTTCCAGGTCACCGGCAATCCGGCCGGCACGCGCGTCCTGTGGGCGATGTCCGGCGAGCGCAACGTGCTGATGGCGATCGCCGGCAAGCTCTTCTTCGACAAGGCGATCGCGAAGGACTTCGACAAGGGGCTCGCGAAGCTCAAGGCCGCAGCCGAGGCCTGAGCCCGCCAGCCCCGGCCAGCCCGGCCAGGCCGATCGCCTCGGCGAGCCCGATCAGCTACGCATCGCGACGCCGCGCCGCCAGTAGCCCATGAAGGCGACCTGCGACCGGTCGATGCCGACCTCCTTGACGAGGTAGCGGCGCAGGCTCGTCACCATCGCGGACTCCCCTGCGATCCACGCGTAGACGCCCGGCAGCACCTTCTTCGCGGCCCGCGCATCACCCGTGCTGATCTCCTCCCCCGAGGAGGAGTACTCCGGGGTCTCCCAGAGGTCGGGGTCGATCTCGTCGTCCGCGGCGAGAGCGAGCGCAGCCGGCTCCGCCGCAGCCCGTACGGCGAGCCGCTCGCCCGCCGCGGCCAGGATGCGGGTGCCGTGCTCGGCGCCGTCCCGCGGGAGCCACGTGACCGCGATGCCCGGCGGCGCGGCGAGGTCGGCCTGGATGTCGGCGGCGACCGGCACCTCGAGGAAGACCTGCCCGACGGCGGTGTCCGGCAGGTCGGCGAGGATCGCGGCGACGGCAGGCAGCGCGGTCTCGTCAGCGACGAGGAGCAGCTCCTGGGCACCGGCGTGCGGCGCGAACTCGATGCCGCCGTAGGCCATGCCGCGGCGGGGGCCGAGGAGGACGAGCCGATCGCCGACGGCCGCCGACCGCGCCCACGTCGAGCCGGGACCGCAGGGCGGCTCGTGGACGACGATGTCAACGACGACGCGCGTCTCGGCGCCCGTCCCGATCACGGCGCGGACCGTGTAGGTGCGCATGTGGCCGCGCTCCTCCGCGGGGCGCTGCAGCCAGGTGCCGAACCACGACTCGTCGGCGCCGGCGAAGGAGGAGAGCTCGCCGGCGGCGTTCGGGAAGACCAGCTTGATCCGCTGGTCCAGGAGGGGCTGGCCCTCGATGCCGAAGTCGGCGAGCTCGGGCGAGGCGAGCTCGACCCGGACGAACGACGGTGACAGCTGCTCCACCGCCGCGACGGTCACCTCGGTGATCATCATCGGGAGGGCGTGAGCGACCTGCGTGGACATGCTTCTCCATCTCCGGCTCGTGGCCAGGTGTTGTCGGCGACCGCCCCGACACGAGGATGAGCGGGGCGGCCGCCGGGAGCCCGGTCGGTCGGCCTGGTGGCGCAGGCCTTCCGTGGTGACCGACCGGGAGTTCGGGGGTGGCGTGGAACCCATCATCTAAGGTAAACCTTAGTTAGGCAAGCCTTACTGGATGGAGAATCGCCATGACCGTCGCCACTTCCGACGCCCTGCGCGCTGCCCGTCGCGTCCGCGACGTCCTCGCGCGGGCCTCCTCCGCCCACGTCACCTGGCTCGACGACCCCGACCTGCCGGACGGTCGCGTCGCCGGTCTCGAGCTGGTCGTGCCCGCTCACGGCCGCTGCCGCCACACGCAGCCGGCGATGGTCGAGATCGCCGACCCCGCGCCCCTGCCTGTCCGGGACCGCATCCGGGCCAGGGTCCGGGTCCACGGCCATGCAGCGTTCGCGGCGGACGAGAGCGGCCTCCTCCAGGTCCGGCCGCTGGCCGTCGAGCTGGAGGTCAACGGCGAGAGCGGGCCGGTGGACCTGGCCCTGCTCGCCGAGGCCACGGCGGACCCGTTCGCCCTCGTCGAGGCGCCGATGCTGGCCCACCTCGCCAGCGGCCACCCGGCCGAGCTCGGGGCGATCCGGCGCCTCCTCCCCACGCACCTCCACCGCGCCCGGGTGACGCCACTGGCGCTCGACGGCGAGGGACTCACCCTGCGTGCGGAGACAGCGGCGGGGCACGACGACGTACGGGTCGCGTTCGCGTCGCCGGCCACCGACCAGGTCGAGCTGCTCGCCCGTCTCCAGGAGCTCGTACGCCGGAGCCGCGAGCCGCAGCTCAGCGCGCTCTTCCGCTCGGGCGCGGCCGCAGCGCGGCTCTGCACGCCGGACCTGTAGACCACAGCCGCAACGCAGCCGTCCCCGCATCCGGTGCACCTCCGGAGAGGCACGGTGGACGCGGGGACGGCGTGATGCGCGTCAGTACGCGACGTGGAACCGCTGGTTCTCGTGCGCGGGGTCCTCGATCTCGTCGACGAACGCCTTGGCGAAGTCGGCCCCGGAGATCGCCGAGGTGCCGGCCGCGTCGGCGAGCAGCACGTCGTCGGAGCTGCGGTACGACCCGGTCGCCTCACCCGCCGCCCAGGCACCGAAACCGGCCGCCGGGGAGACGTAGAACCACTGCAGGTCGGACTGGTCGGCTCGCAGGGAGTCGAGGACCTCGGCGTGCGCCAGCGCCTCCGGCTTGTACTCGTCCGGGAACGCGTCGGTGTCCACCAGGCGCGGCCCGCCCTCGGCAACCAGCGTCGAGCCGGCACCGCCGACGAAGGCGAGACGCGCGCCGCCGTCACGGGCTGCCTCGACGAGCTGCGGGAGGGCCTCGCGCAGGTCGGGGTCGCCCAGCGCGTGCGTCGCGACCGCCACGACGTCGTGCTTGGCTGCGAGCTCACGGACCAGGTCAGCGTCGGCGAGCGAGCCGACCCGGTGGGTGACGCCGGCCGGGACGGTAGCCTCCGAGCGGGAGACGGCGGTGACGTCGTGGCCACGGCTCGCCGCCTCACGAGCGATGTTCGAGCCTGCGTAGCCGGTGCCGCCGAGGATGGCGATGCTGGTCATGTCTGGGTCCTTCCGATGGTGGATTCTGTTCCTTCGATGACTCCAGTCTTCCGGCCATCCGCTGCGCATACACGGTTGCGGCGCGACCTATGATGGTGAATATGCGACACGAGTCGATCGCTCCCGTCACTTATCAGCCGCCGGCGGGCAAGGCGGGCGAGGTCGAGGCGACCACGGTCACGGCGATGCTCGAGCGAGCCGGCGCGGCCGCCTTCGTCGACGTGCAGCGGCCCGAGTTCCACTTCCTCCTCCTGCCCACCACCGGCGTCGAGCGCCACATGCTCGACTTCACCGAGCACACGCTCACGCCCGGTTCGGTGCTGTGGGTGCGCCCCGGTCAGGTGCAGCGCTGGGGCGACCTCGCGGCGTACGACGGGTGGGTGCTGATCTTCCCCGCGGGCCTGCTCGACCCGGTGACGGCCGACCTCACCCGGGCCGCCGCGCCCGATGGCGCGAGCTGGTGGTCGACGGACGACGCAGCGGCCGCCGGCGTACCGGCCCTGGTGGCGGAGATCGCCGACCTCGCCGCCGACGAGGCCATGCCACGCACCCTCCGGGCGCCGGCGCTGACCCACCTGCTCGCTGCCCTGCTGCTGCGCCTCACGGCACAGGCGAGCTCCCGGCCGGACGCGCCCAGCGGCTCCGAGGCCTGGCTCGCCTTCCGGTCACTGCTCGAGGCCGAGCACGCGCACCACCACGACGTCGCCTGGTACGCCGCCCGGCTGGGCTGGTCGACCCGGACCCTCGCCCGCGCGACCCGCGCCGCAACCGGCCGTACGCCGAAGGAGCTCGTCGACGAGCGCGTCCTGCTCGAGGCGCGGCGCCTGCTCGCGCACAGCGACCTCAGCGTCGCGCGTGTGGGCGAGGCGGTCGGCTTCGACGACGCGTCGAACTTCGGGGCGTGGTTCCGGCTCCGCGACGGTCAGACGCCGGCGGCATTCCGGCGTACGACGGGGGCTTGAGTGCGCGCGCGTGGCGAGAACAACCACCTGCGCACTCAAGGCGCCGAGAGTCAGATCTCCGTGCGGTGGAAGTTCGCGAAGGAGCGCGAGGCCGTCGGGCCACGCTGGCCCTGGTAGCGCGAGCCGTACTTCTCCGAGCCGTAGGGGTGCAGCGCCGGGGACGTCAGCTTGAAGAAGCAGAGCTGGCCGATCTTCATGCCCGGGTAGAGCTTGATCGGCAGCGTCGCGACGTTGGCGAGCTCGAGCGTGACGTGGCCCGAGAAGCCCGGGTCGACGAAGCCGGCGGTGGCGTGGGTCAGCAGGCCAAGACGGCCCAGGCT
>NZ_DATIHB010000005.1:0-2186 GCF_035481145.1 Nocardioides sp.
GGGCCAACGTCGTCACGGTGACCTGCGGGCACCTCGTCCACGGCCTGGTGGACGAGGAGGCCAGGGTCGCGATCGTCACCGGCGACGACCTGTCGGGCCAGAAGGCGTCGACCCGCGACATGCGGAAGATGCCGGCGCGCCGCAAGCGGCAGATCGACCCGCTCGAGCTCAAGGCCGGCGACTACGTGGTGCACGAGCAGCACGGCGTCGGCCGGTTCGTGGAGATGAAGCAGCGCGAGATCGGTGGCGCGGTGCGCGAGTACCTCGTCCTCGAGTACGGCCCCAGCAAGCGCGGCGGCCCCAACGACATGCTCTACGTGCCCGCCGACACCCTCGACCAGGTCACCCGCTACGTCGGCGGCGAGAACCCCAGCCTCGACCGGCTCGGCGGCGGCGACTGGACCAAGCGCAAGAACAAGGCGCGGCGCGCGGTCCGCGAGATCGCGGCCGAGCTGATCAAGCTCTACGCCGCCCGCCAGGCCACCAGGGGCCACGCCTACGGCCCCGACACGCCGTGGCAGCGCGAGCTCGAGGACGCGTTCCCGTTCACCGAGACCGTCGACCAGCTCACGACGGTCGACGAGGTGAAGGCCGACATGCGCCAGGTCGTGCCGATGGACCGGCTCGTGTGCGGCGACGTCGGCTACGGCAAGACCGAGATCGCGGTGCGCGCGGCCTTCAAGGCCGTGCAGGACGGCAAGCAGGTCGCGGTGCTGGTGCCGACGACGCTGCTCGTCACCCAGCACCTGTCGACCTTCTCCGAGCGGATGTCGGGCTTCCCGGTCGTCATCAAGGGCCTGTCGCGGTTCCAGACCGACAAGGAGGCCAGGGAGGTCATCGCCGGGCTCGAGGACGGCTCGGTCGACATCGTGGTCGGCACCCACCGCCTGCTCAACCCCGACATCAGGGTGAAGGACCTCGGCCTGATCATCGTCGACGAGGAGCAGCGCTTCGGCGTCGAGCACAAGGAGCAGATGAAGCGGATGCGCACCTCCGTCGACGTGCTCTCGATGAGTGCCACGCCGATCCCGCGCACCCTGGAGATGGCGGTCACGGGCATCCGCGAGATGTCGACCATCACGACGCCCCCGGAGGAGCGGCACCCGGTCCTGACCTACGTCGGCGCCTACGAGGACCGCCAGGTCGTCGCAGCCGTGCGCCGTGAGCTGCTGCGCGAGGGCCAGGTCTTCTACATCCACAACCGCGTGCAGTCGATCGAGAAGGCCGCCGCCCGGATCCGTGAGCTCGTGCCCGAGGCGCGGGTGGCCACCGCGCACGGGCAGATGGGCGAGCACGCCCTCGAGCAGGTCATGCTCGACTTCTGGGAGAAGCGGTTCGACGTGCTGGTCTGCACGACCATCGTCGAGAGCGGCCTCGACGTGTCCAACGCCAACACGATGATCATCGAGCGCTCCGACACCCTCGGCCTCTCGCAGCTGCACCAGCTGCGGGGTCGTGTCGGCCGCTCGCGCGAGCGCGCCTACGCCTACTTCCTCTACCCCGCGGAGAAGCCGCTGACCGAGACCGCCCACGAGCGCCTCGCGACCTTGGCCCAGCACTCCGACCTCGGCGGCGGCATGGCGATCGCGATGAAGGACCTCGAGATCCGCGGCGCCGGCAACCTGCTCGGCGGCGAGCAGTCCGGCCACATCGCCGACGTCGGCTTCGACCTCTACGTCCGGCTCGTGGGCGAGGCGGTCGCCGACTTCAAGGGCGGCGGCGAGGACGACCAGCTTCAGGAGGTGCGCATCGAGCTGCCCGTCGACGCCCATCTGCCCCACGACTACATCCCCAGCGAGCGACTCCGGCTCGAGATCTACAAGCGCCTCGCCGAGGTCCGCACCGACGCCGACGTCGACGAGGTGCGCGCCGAGCTGCTCGACCGCTACGGCAACCCGCCCGAGGTCGTGGAGTCCCTCTTGGTGGTCGCCCGCTTCCGCGCCCGCTGCCGCCAGGTCGGGGTGGGCGAGGTGACGGTGGCCGGCAAGTACGTCCGGTTCGCGCCGGTCGACCTGCCCGACTCCCGCGTCGTACGCCTCCAGCGCCTCCATCCGAAGAGCGTCGTCAAGGCGCCCGTCAGTACGATCCTCGTGCCGCGTCCCCAGAGCGCGGGGTTCCCCGTCCGCCCGGTGGCGGGCGTCGCCCTGCTTGAATGGGCGCGCGGCGTGATCGACGAGGTGATCGCA
>NZ_DATIHB010000006.1:0-2616 GCF_035481145.1 Nocardioides sp.
GCGCCAGGCCTCGAGGAAGACGATCGAGACGAGGTCGTCGGCGAGGTCGAGCGAGCCGCAGCGGCGAGCGCAGTAGCTGCGGACCGCCTCGGCGTACCGGTCGAAGATCAGCCCGAACGCGTGCCCGTCCCCGGCCGCTGCCTGGCGCCAGAGCCCGGTGTCACCGACGGCGTCGTCGTAGTAGTAGGTGTTCACGTCCTGCTTATTGCCGCACGCGGGGCAGGGTTCCATCAATGGCTCCGCTCGAAGCGATCCGGGACGTCGGGGCGGCGTCGGGGTGGCGTCGGGGCGGGGCGCGAGACGGCTCCGGGTTCTCCCCGATGGTGCTGGTGGTGCGGCCAGGACGAGGCTGACACCAGCGACCATCCAGCCTGATCAGAGTGGAGCAATCATGAGCACGGTGACGACCCTGCAGGACCCGCCGGTGTCGGTACGAGCGAAGCTCGCGGCCGCCTGGGCGAGCTTCATGTTCCTCTACATCTACGTCGACTACTTCGCGCTGTACAAGCCCGGATTCGTCGACGGGATCCAGGCTGGACTCGTCTGGGAGTTCGACGTCAACCAAGGTCTCCTGACCGCGTTCCTCGCGCTGATCTCGATCCCGACTGCCATGGTGGTTCTGTCGGTGGCCCTCCCCGCCCGGGCGACCCGCACGCTCAACCTGGTCGTGGCAGCGCTGTACGTCCCGGTCACGGCCTTCAACGCCGTCGGCGAGTCCTGGGTCGCCTTCTACGCCCTCTCCATCGGACTCGAGCTGCTCCTCCTGGCGTACATCGCCCACGCTGCGTGGACCTGGCCGCGCACGACCCAGGTCGATCGCTGACCTGCAAGCAGACCCGGATCGTCAGCCCCGCAGCGCCTCGATCTCCGCGGCGAGGTTGGCGCGGGCGGGACCGTCCCACAGCGCGTGGGCGTGCTCCGTGCGGAAGAGGCGGGGCCGCTCGGCCAGCTCCGTGAGCACCCCGAGCCGTCCGATCCGGAACTCCTCGTCGGAGAGGTGCGCGTAGTCCCGGCGCACCCCTGCGGCGTACTCCGCGTAGCGCGCCGGCGTGGCGGCCAGGATCCCGAGGTCGGCGTCGGAGAGTGTCTCCCCTACCGTGTCGCCGGGTTCGGGATCGTGCAGCGCCGTGACCAGCACGAGCCGCACCACCTCGTCGATGTCGACGTCACTGCCCTCGAGGTCCACGCGGGCCAGGGCGGCCGAGCGCTCCTCGTCGTCGCGCGCACCGTCGTACACCGCGTCGTGGAACCACGCAGCCAACAGGAGCTCCCGGTCGTCCGCGCCGCCGAGCTCAGCGATCCGCGACAGGACATCGGCCAGGTGCTGGAGGTCGTGGTACCCCCGCCCCGTGGAGTACGCCGCGACCAGGCGGTCGCGCAGGTCGGTCCGGTCGGGCAGCGGCCACGGGAGCTCGGTCACCCCGTCCACACTGCCAGAAGGAGTGCCGTCGTCACGTCGTACCCCTCGGGCCACTCGCTCGCGCGGGGGCCTGCGACGTTCAGGACGAGGTGAGGAGCCAGCGTGGCCAGCCAGGCGCGCACCACCTCGGCCGCGCCGGCGAGGTCCTCGGGTGTCACCACGAGCACCGGACGTCCCAGCTCCTCGGCTGCCTGGATCGTCAGCATCGTGCCCGCGGACGCAGTGCCGGCACCAGCCAGCACCAGGGTCGCGTCGCTGTCGTGGACGTTGAGCCGCGTGCGCTCGTCCCCGTCTGCCGAGCCGGCCTCGCGCAGCAGCGGAAACCTCCTCCGTACGCCGGGTGGCACGGGCAGGTCCTCGGCCCAGCCGCCGGCGGGACACCATCCGGCGTACGGGATGCCGAGCCGCAGGGCGACGTCGAGCGCGGCGCGGTCGACCCCCGACTGTCCGCCGGAGACGATCCGCGCCACGCTCGCCATGTCAGGCCAGCCGCCCTGGGTCAGCGCGGGTCGACGTAGATGTCGAGCTCGAGCTTCCCGGTGCCGCCGTAGGGCGACAGGTCGGTGATGCCGGCGTCGGCGAGGACGTCGACGTCGAGGAACGAGTTGCCCGAGCACTCCCGGGAAGGACGAGCGAGGACCTCGACCGCGGCGTCGCCCATGATCTCGGGCGTGCGGGAGACGGCGATCGCCTCGTCGCCACCGAGCAGGTTCTGCACCGCAGCGGTCGCGATCAGCGTCTCGGGCCACAGGGTGTTCGACGCGACGCCGGCCTCCCGATACTCCTCGGCCCAGCAGAGGCCGAGGAGGGACATGCCGTACTTGGCGAGCGTGTAGCCGGGGTGCGCGCCGAGCCACTTGGGGTTCATGTTGAGCGGCGGCGAGAGCGTCAGGATGTGCGGGTTGGTGCCCTTGACCAGGTGCGGGAGCGCCTTCGAGGTCAGCAGGAAGGTGCCGCGGTGCTCGATCGACATCATCAGGTCGAACCGCTTCATCGGCAGGTCGGTCGTCTTGGCCAGGTTGATGGCCGATGCGTTGTTGACCACGATGTCGATGCCACCGAAGCGCTCGACGGTCTTGGCGACCGCACCGGCCACCGACTCCTCGTCGCGGACGTCGCCGACGATCGGCAGCGCCTGACCGCCCGCCTGGCGGATCTCCTCCGCGGCCGAGTGCACGGTGCCCTCCAGCTTGGGG
>NZ_DATIHB010000007.1:0-45824 GCF_035481145.1 Nocardioides sp.
TCTGTGAAGGCGCAGAAGCCACGGGAACACCGCGTTACAGCGAGTGGGCGGTGACCTGAGTCACCGAAGGGCGGGCCCGGGAGCGCCGATGCAACATTCGAGCCCGGGGGTGAGGCATCTGTTTCCTCACCGAAACATTGGGAAACTCCGGGGCCACACGGGCTGCCTAGCGTGGGGGACGAGCTGAAAGGCAGGTCCCCATGAGCACTCGCAAGACCCTTGTTGTCGCCGGTCACGGCATGGTCGGTCACCGTTTCGTCCAGGCCGCCATCGAGCGTGGCCTCACCGAGACGCACGACGTCATCGTGTACGGCGAGGAGCCGCGCGAGGCCTACGACCGCGTCGCGCTCACGTCGTACTACGAGGTCGGTGCCGACGCGCTCTCCTTCCTGCCCGGTGGGCAGTACGAGGACCCGCGGGCCCGCGTCGTGCTCAACACCGAGGTGACCGGCATCGACCGCGGGGCCAAGACGGTCGCGCTCTCCGACGGCACGACCCAGGCGTACGACGTGCTCGTGCTCGCCACGGGCGCGGCCCCGTTCGTGCCGCCCGTGCCGGGCAAGGACCTGCAGAACGTCTTCGTCTACCGCACGATCGAGGACCTCCAGGCGATCGAGGAGGCGGCGAAGACCGCCAAGGCCGGTGTCGTCATCGGTGGTGGTCTCCTCGGCCTCGAGGCTGCCAACGCCCTGCACCAGCTCGACGTCGAGACCCACGTCGTCGAGCTCGCCCCGCGTCTCATGGCCGTCCAGGTGGACGACGCCGGTGGCGCGACGCTGAAGCGCCACATCGAGAAGCTCGGCCTGAAGGTGCACACGGGCGTGATGACCGAGTACATCGATGGTGCCCTGATCGACGAGGACGCCGAGGGCAACACCGACGGCAAGGTCTCGGGCCTCAAGTTCAAGGACAACGACGAGGTCCTCCCTGCCGACATCGTCATCTTCTCGGCCGGTATCCGGCCGCGCGACCAGCTGGCACGCGACTGCGGCCTCGAGGTCGCCGAGCGCGGCGGCATCCTGGTCTCCCCGAACATGCAGACCTCCGACGACTCGATCTACGCGATCGGCGAGTGTGCCGCCCCCGGCGGCCGGATGTACGGCCTGGTCGCTCCCGGCTACTCGATGGCCGAGGTCGCTGCCGACCACCTGCTCGGTGGTGCCGGCGAGTTCCTCGGCGCCGACATGTCCACGAAGCTGAAGCTCCTCGGTGTCGACGTCGCTTCCTTCGGTGACGCGTTCGCCACCACCGAGGGCTCGCTCGAGCTGGTCTACTCCGACGCCGTCGCCGGCATCTACAAGAAGCTGGTCATCTCCGAGGACTGCACGCAGCTCCTCGGCGGCATCCTCGTCGGCGACGCCTCGTCGTACGGCATCCTGCGGCCGATGGTCTCCAGCGGCATGGCGCTGCCGGAGAACCCCGAGGACCTGATCCTTCCCGCGTCGCGGGGCACGGCCCAGATCGGCATGCCCGACGAAGCGCAGGTCTGCTCCTGCATGAACGTCACCAAGGGCGAGATCTGCAAGGCGATCCACGACGAGGAGCTCGCCGACGTCCCGGCGATCAAGGCGTGCACCAAGGCCGGCACCGTCTGCGGCTCCTGCACCAACATCCTGAAGAACCTCCTCACCGAGGAGATGGAGAAGGCCGGCAAGGCCGTCTCCAAGGCGATCTGCGAGCACTTCGACCACTCGCGCCAGGAACTCTTCGACCTGATCAAGATCGGCCAGCTCAACAGCTTCGACGCGGTCGTCGCCGCCCACGGCACCGGCCGGGGCTGCGACATCTGCAAGCCGGCCATCGCCTCGATCCTGGCCTCGCAGTTCAACGGCCACGTCCTCGACAAGAAGACCGTCGGTGCGCTCCAGGACACCAACGACGCGTTCCTCGCCAACCTGCAGAAGAACGGGACGTACTCCGTCGTCCCTCGGATCCCCGGCGGGGAGATCACGCCTGAGAAGCTGATCGTCATCGGCGAGGTCGCCCGCGACTTCGGCCTCTACACGAAGATCACCGGTGGCCAGCGCATCGACATGTTCGGTGCCCGCGTGGAGCAGCTCCCCGACATCTGGAAGCGCCTCGTCGACGCCGGCTTCGAGTCCGGCCACGCCTACGGCAAGTCGCTGCGCACGGTGAAGTCCTGCGTCGGCTCCGAGTGGTGCCGCTACGGCGTCCAGGAGTCCGTCGCGATGGCGATCGAGCTCGAGCTGCGCTACCGCGGCCTGCGCTCCCCTCACAAGCTCAAGGGCGGCGTCTCCGGCTGCGCCCGTGAGTGCGCCGAGGCCCGTGGCAAGGACTTCGGTGTCATCGCGACGGAGAAGGGCTGGAACCTGTACGTCGGCGGCAACGGTGGCGCCATCCCGGCGCACGCGCAGCTGCTCGCCTCCGACCTGTCGCGCGAGGACCTGCTGAAGTACCTCGACCGGTTCCTCATGTACTACGTGCGGACCGCGGACCGCCTGCAGCGCACCTCGACCTGGATGGAGTCGCTCGACGGCGGCCTCGACCGCGTCAAGGAGATCGTGGTCGACGATGCGCTCGGCCTGGGCGCCGAGCTCGAGGCGGAGATGGAGCGCCACATCGGCTCCTACTTCGACGAGTGGAAGGCGACCCTGGAGGACCCGGAGAAGCTCTCCCGCTTCGTCTCCTTCATCAACGCCCCGGGCACCCCGGACCCGAACATCTCGTTCACCGAGGACCGCGGCCAGATCCGCCCCGTCAACTTCGACGAGCCCGTCTCGCTCGGGTCGTCCATCCCGGTTGGAGCGCCCCAGTGACCAGCACCACGACCCTCTCCGGTGGCTTCGTCCCCGTCTGCCGCCTCGAGCAGCTCGAGGTCGAGCGCGGTGCCACCGCCCTCGTCCACGGTCAGGCCGTCGCGGTCTTCCGGACGTACGACGACCAGGTCTTCGCGCTCGGCAACTACGACCCCTTCTCCAAGTCGAGCGTGATCGCCCGTGGGATCGTGGGTACGCGTGGCGAGACGCCGTTCGTCGCCTCGCCGGTCTACAAGCAGGCCTTCGACCTCCGCACCGGCGCCTGCCTCGACGACCCGGGCGTCAGCATCCCGGCGTACGAGGTGAAGGTGGAGGATGGAGTCGTGCTGGTGGGTCCGAGGCTGACGCACCCGAAGAGGGGATGAACACCATGCTCGCCGAAGCGCCGACCGAGGAGGGCCTGCGCCCGCTCGACGGCTACCGCATCGGCGTCACCGCTGCCCGCAAGATCGAGGAGCAGGTGGCGCTGCTCGAGCGCCGTGGGGCCGTGGTCGAGACGGCTCCGGTCCTCTCGATCGAGCCCTACGAGATCGACGAGGAGGCGCTGCGTCGCGCCACCCTCGAGGTCCTCGGTGGACCTGTCGACATCTTCGTCGCGACCACCGGCATCGGCCTGCGCTCGTGGTTCACCGCTGCGGAGTCGTGGGGGCTGCTGGACCTGCTGCTCTCCGCTCTCGGCGACGCCGAGATCCTCGCCCGCGGACCCAAGTCCGTCGGCGCGCTGCGCGCCCACGGCCTGCGTGAGCTCTGGTCGCCGGAGTCGGAGACCTTCGAGGACGTGCTGGCACACCTGCGCGGGCGCGACCTCACCGGCAAGCGGATCGTGGTCCAGGAGCACGGCCAGTCGCTCAACAACGTCGCCCACGCCCTGCGCCGCCAGGGCGCCAACGTCCACGTCGTCACGATCTACCGGATCGAGGGTGCCGGCGACCCCGAGCCCGTCTTCCGGATGGTCGAGCACGTCGCCGACCGCAAGCTCGACGCGGTGACCTTCACCTCCGCTCCCGCCGTCGCCGCGTTCATGGAGATGGCCGGCGTCGTCGGCCGTCGCGAGGAGGTCCTGGCCGCCTTCCAGGCCGACGTCGTCGCCACCTGCGTCGGCCCGGTCACCGCTGCCGCGTTCGAGATGTGGGGGGTCCCCACGGTGCAGCCCGATCGCAACCGGCTCGCGGCGATGGTGAAGCTGCTCGAGACCGAGCTGCCGTCGCGCCGCGAGGGCACGGCCCTCGAGGTGGCCGGCCACACCCTGCTCCTGCACGGCGACGTGATCCTCGTCGACGGGATCGACGTCCGGCTCTCGCCGGCTCCGCTCGCCGTCCTCCACGCGCTCGTGGTCAACCCGGGCCACGTCGTCTCCCGCCGCGACCTGCTCGCGTGCCTCCCGACGGGCCAGGCCTCCTCGGAGCACGCTGTCGAGATGGCGGTCGCGCGGCTCCGCGCCGCGATCGGCACCCGCCTCGTGCAGACGGTCGTCAAGCGTGGCTACCGCCTGGTGGTCGACTCATGAGCCGGCTCGTGACCGTCGCCCACGGCACGCGTGTGGTCGCCGGCAACCAGATCGCAGCCGACCTGACCGCGCAGGCCTCGGCGCTGCTCGGGATCCCGGCCACCACGTCGTACGTCGAGCTCTGCTCGCCGCTGGTGGCGGACGTCCTCGCGTCTTCCCCGGTGCCCACCGTCGTCGTCCCCCTGCTGCTGTCGACCGGCTTCCACGTGAAGGTCGACATCCCTGAGGCGCTGCGGGGCTCGCGCGGCCCGGCCGCGCTCACGCGTCCCCTGGGGCCAGACCCGGTGCTGGCCGCCGTGCAGAAGCGTCGCCTGCTGGCGGCCGGCGCCCGCCCCGGTGGCCCGGTCGTGATGGTGGCAGCGGGCTCCAACGACCCCGATGCCGTGCCAGACCTCGCGCTCGCGCAGCGCCACCTCGCTGCGGTCTGGGGCGGTCCTGTGCTCGTCGCGACCGTCTCGGGAGCGGGCCGATCCGTCGAGGACGCCGTGGCCGAGGCCTCGCTCTACGGCGACGTCGCGGTCTCGACGTACCTGCTCTCGCCGGGCTTCTTCTCCCGCAAGGTCGCCACGCTCGCGACGGACGCCGGTGCGCGCTGGGTCTCCGAGGTGCTGGGCGCCGACCCGGCGATCGCCGCGCTCGTCGCCGACCGGTACCGCGAGGCTGTCTCCGCACTACGCATCGCGGCCTGACGCCGCCGGTGGCGGCTCAGTAGACGAGGGCGGTGGCGATCGCGGCCAGGCCCTCGCTGCGGCCGGTCAGGCCGAGACCGTCGGTGGTGGTCGCCGAGATCGACACCGGCGCGCCCACCACCTCGCCGAGCACCTGCTCGGCCTCCGCCTTCCGTGCGCCCATGCGCGGACGGTTGCCGATGACCTGGACCGCGACGTTGCCGATGGTGAAGCCGGCCGCACCGACACGGCGTACGGTCTCGGCGAGGAGAGCGGTCCCGGCGGCACCCGCCCACTCCGGCTCGGCCGTCCCGAAGTTGCTGCCCAGGTCGCCGAGGCCCGCGGCGGAGAGCAGCGCGTCGCAGGCGGCGTGACAGGCGACGTCGGCATCGGAGTGACCCTCCAGACCGGAGGTCTCGTCGGGCCAGTGCAGGCCGGCCAGCATCATCGGGACGCCCTCGGCGAAACGGTGGACGTCGGTGCCGATGCCGATGCGGGGAATGCTGCTCACGGGATGATCATGGCGGATGCAACGATGGGGGCGTGAGAACCGTCCGTCTGCCCTGGGGCACCGCCGGCCTCGTTGCAGGCATCGCGGGGTTCGCAGTCGCCTACGGGGCTGCACAGTTCCTCGGCCGGCGACTGACGCCGTTCGATGCGGTGGCCGAGCTGGTCATCGCGCTGACGCCGGGCTCGTTCTCGCACTGGTTCATCGAGCGCTTCGGCACCTCCGACAAGTTCGTGCTGGGCTTGATCATCGCGGCGTTCACGGTGGGGCTCCTCTTCACGGCCGGCAGGCTCGCGGCGAGCTCGTGGTGGGCGCCGCTCCCGGTGTACGCCGTG
This sequence comes from Nocardioides sp., assembly GCF_035481145.1. Taxonomy (GTDB): domain Bacteria; phylum Actinomycetota; class Actinomycetes; order Propionibacteriales; family Nocardioidaceae; genus Nocardioides. Next base: position 5,796 of record NZ_DATIHB010000007.1, read on the forward strand.
CTGGGCGGCATCGCCGCCGTCGCGGCCCTCACCCGCGAGGACTCCGCGCTCGACGATGCACTGCCGGTCGCTCTGGGTGTCGTGACCTGGATCGTCGTCCTGGACCTCCTCACCGGGCCCCTGGCCCGCGCGCAGGAGGCTGCTGCCCGTGCGCACCCGGGTGACGAGGCGACCCTGGACGACGTCGATCCCGTCACGCGGCGGTCCGTGCTCGTGCGCACCGGGATCATCGCCCTCGTGGCTGGGGGCGCGGCCGTCCTCGGGCCCCTCATCGGCCATGGTCGTCGCCGGGTGGAGCAGGCACGCCGACTGCTCAACCTGCCGGTCACCTCACCGGCGGTACCTCGAGGTGTCGCGCTGCCCGTCGAGGGCATCACGCCCTGGCAGACCCCGAACGGCGACTTCTACCTGATCGACACCGCGTTCACGAAGCCGGCGATCGACCCGGCGACGTGGACGCTGCGGATCCACGGCATGGTCGAGCGCGAGGTGGTGCTGACCTACCAGGACCTCCTCGACCGCGAGGTCACCGAGGACTGGATCACCCTGAACTGCGTCTCCAACCCCGTCGGCGGTGACCTGATCGGCAACGCCTGGTGGAGCGGCGTACGCCTCGCCCCGCTGCTGGCCGAGGCCGGTGTCCGACCGGGCGCCGACGCAGTGCTCCAGACGTCCGAGGACGGCTGGACCTGCGGCACGCCGCTCGACGCGCTGACCGACGGGCGGCAGGCGATGATCGCCTTCGCGATGAACGGCGAGGCGCTGCCGATCGAGCACGGCTTCCCGGCGCGGGTGATCGTCCCCGGCCTCTACGGCTACGTCTCGGCGACGAAGTGGGTCGTCGACCTCGAAGTGACCCGCTTCGACCGCATCTCGGCGTACTGGACCGAGCTGGGGTGGGCCGAGCGCGCACCCCTGCAGATCAGCTCACGCGTCGACGTGCCGCGCGACGGAGAGGACCTGGCCGACGCGACCGTCCGGCTGGCCGGCGTGGCGTGGGCACAGCACACCGGCATCGCCAGCGTGGAGTACGCCGTCGATGGCGGACCCTGGGTGCGTGCCGAGACCGGGGGAGCGGCCGTCCGCCCCGGCGGGGCTCCCAACCGCGACACCTGGGTGCAGTGGACGGCGACGGAACGGCTCGCCGAGGGAGACCACGTCGTCCGGGTCCGGGCCATCGGGGTCGACGGCACCGTGCAGACCGGGGTGGAGCGTGACGTGGTGCCTGCCGGGGCGACCGGCTGGCACACACGGCGATTCAGCGTCGGATGAGGCCCGTGCGTCGCTATCGTCGGGATGTGCGACTGCGACGCCTCCTGCTGGACCCGCGCCTCGACGGGATGCGGCTGCGCTTCGCCCTCGTGATCACCGTCATGGCCGCGCTCGTCGCCTACGTCGCGATGCTCGATGGGGTCGCGGCGCGCCGCGCTGCCTCCGAGGCCAGTCGCTCCGCGGACCCGGCTGCCGCCACGCAGCAGGAGGGCCCCGCCAAGGGCGCGCTCGCGGCGACCACCCCCGCACGCAACAGCTATCGAGCCACCGCGAGCCAGACCGGGTGGGCCGCGGGTACCTTCAACGGCGCCCGCGCCACCGACGGCCAGCTCCGCATCGGGGCTCCTGCCGGCACGGTCGTCGTCAACGACAAGGACTTCGACTTCGGCGCATGGCAGGCGCCGTGGGTGACGCCGGCCCATGGCTTCACCGAGCTCGTGCCCTCGTGGAACGCCCGCACCCCGATGAGCACCTTCCTCTCCGTGCAGGTCCGTGCCCGCACCACCGACGGCCGGCTCACCACGTGGCAGAGCTTCGGCCGCTGGACCAACCTCAACTTCAGCGCGTTTCGCAGCAGCGTGGCGGGCAGCCAGGCGGACGGTCTCTCGACGGTCGCCACCGACACGCTGCGGGCAGCGCCGGGCGTGACGTTCGCGTCGTACACGCTGAAGGTGCGGGTCGCCCGCCGGGCCGGCACGACGGTCACACCGTCTGTCCGCTCACTCGGCGCGGTCGCCTCGCAGCTCGCCTCTGCGGTCCCGGCCACCTCGAAGCCCCTGCTGGGAGCGAAGTCGCTCCCCGTGCCGGCGTACTCCCAGATGATCCACCGCGGCCAGTACCCCCAGTACGGCGGCGGGGGACAGGCGTGGTGCTCGCCCACGTCGCTGTCGATGGTGCTCGCCTACTACGGCGCGCGCCCGACCCCTGCGGAGTACGCCTGGGTCAACGATGCCTACGCCGACCCCTGGGTCGACGAGGTCGCCCGCCGCGTCTACGACTTCGAGTACGACGGCGCCGGCAACTGGCCCTTCAACACCGCGTACGCCGGCACGCGGCTCCCGCGGGCGGCGGTGACCCGGCTGGCGTCGCTGCGTGACGCCGAGCGGTTCATCGCCAGGGGGATCCCGCTCATCGCGTCGATCTCGTTCTCGTCCGGCCAGCTCACCGGCGCGCCGATCAGCAGCACCGCGGGGCACCTCGTCGTGATCTCTGGCTTCACGTCCGCCGGCAACGTCATCGTCAACGACCCGGCGGCCTCGTCCAACGCAACGGTGCGCCGCACCTACAAGCGGAGCGAGTTCGAGGCCGTGTGGCAGCGCAAGTCGCGCGGACTCGTCTACGCGATCCGCGACTCCGCCCACACGTTCCCGACCGGCTACGGCCTCAGCTGACACGGCCGGCCGCGCGGCTGGCGCCGCCTGCAGGAGCGCACAGCCCCTCCCTGCAGCTCGCCTGCGCTCGTTCCTCGCTCCGGCTCGACGCTCGGGGCTGTCCGCCCCTTCCGGCCGCGCCAGCCGCGCGGTCGGGGGCTACCCCCTCGCTCCGGGCGAGCCGCAGGCGCTCGGCGGCGACTCAGGCGCGGTGCTGCGCCACGGCGTACAGGACGACGGAGGCGGCGACACCGGCGTTGAGCGACTCCACGGAGTTGGCCATCGGGATCGAGATGATCCGGTCGCAGTTCTCCGACACCAGGCGGGAGAGGCCGTCGCCCTCGGCGCCGACGACGATCACGAGCGGGCCGTCGGCGACCTCGTGGACGTCGGCGGTGGTGAGGTCGCCGTCCATGTCGAGGCCGATGACGGTGCAGCCTGCGTCCTGGTAGGCCTTGATCTGGCGGGTGAGGTTGACGGTCTGCGCGACCTTCAACCGCGCGGCAGCGCCGGCCGACGTCTTCCAGGCGGCCGCGGTCATACTGGCCGAGCGACGCTCGGGGATGACGACACCGTGGGCGCCGAACGCCGCGGCGGAGCGCACGATGGCGCCGAGGTTCCGCGGGTCGGTGATGTGGTCGAGGATGACGATGAGCGCGGGCTCCTGCGCCTCGCGCGCCACGTCGAGCAGGTCGTCGGCGTGGGCGTACTGGTACGCCGGCACGCGGGCTGCGAGGCCCTGGTTGCCGCCGAAGCCGCACATGCGGTCGAGCTCGGGCTTGGTGACCTCGAGCAGCGGGATGCCGAGCTCGGCGGAGAGCTGGAACGCCTCGCGCAGGCGGGCATCGCGCTCGGCGCCCTCGGCGACGTACAGGCCGTTGACCGGCACGCCCTCGCGCAGGGCCTCGACGACGGGGTTGCGCCCGATGATCCACTCGGCGTCACCGGCGCTGCGCTTGCGCTGCGGGCGACGGGCCTCGGACTTCTCCTTGGCCTGCTTGATCTTGTACTGCTTGTGGTACTCGCGCTCGGACGCCTTGGGGGTCGGGCCCTTGGCCTCGAGGCCACGACGCACGCGGCCACCGGAGCCGGCAGTGGGGTTTCCCTTGCCGCTCTTCTTGATCGCGCCCTTGCGCTGGGAGTTACCGGCCATCAGTCAATGCTCCACTTCGCACCCGCAGGGGTGTCTTCGAGGGTGATGCCAGCCGTCTTGATCCGGTCGCGGATCGCATCGGCGGTGGCGAAGTCCTTGGCGGCGCGCGCCTCGGCGCGCTGCTCGAGGAGGCCGGCGACGAGGGCGTCGACGGCGTTGGTCAGCTTGTCGTTGGCGCCTGAGGCAGCGGCCCCACCCCAGGCGGGGTCGAGCGGGTCGAGGCCCAGGACGTCGAGCATCGCGCGGACGTCGGCCGCAATGCCCGTGGCGCCCTCGGTCTCGCCCTCGCCCAGCAGCTTGTTGCCGTCACGCACCGCGTCGTAGATGACGGCGACGGCCGCGGGGGTGCCGAGGTCGTCGTCCATCGCGTCGACGAACGCCGCGCGCAGCTCGTCGCTCGCCTCCGGCAGACCGGCGCGCTCGAGGAAGCCCTCGATCCGACGGAAGCCCTGAGCTGCCTCGTCGAGCGCCTCGAAGCTGAACTCGACGTTCGAGCGGTAGTGCGCGGCCACCATGTAGAAGCGCAGCTCGATCGGGCGGACCCGCTTCAGCACCTCGGGCACGACCAGCGAGTTGCCGAGGGACTTGCTCATCTTCTCGCCGGCGGTGGTGATCCAGGCGTTGTGCATCCAGTACGTCGCGAACGCGTGCCCGGCCGCCTTAGACTGGGCCTGCTCGTTCTCGTGGTGAGGGAAGCGCAGGTCCACGCCGCCGCCGTGGATGTCGAACGCCTGCCCGAGGTACTTGCCGGCCATCGCGGAGCACTCGATGTGCCAGCCCGGGCGGCCGCGGCCCCACGGGGAGGGCCACGACGCGGTCTCCGGCTCGGAGTCCTTGCGGCCCTTCCAGAGGGCGAAGTCACGAGGGTCGCGCTTGCCGCGAGGGTCGGCGTCGGCAGCCGGCTCCATGTCGGCGGTCTTCTGGTGTGTCAGCGCGCCGTAGGCCTCGAAGCTCTGGACGTCGAAGTAGACGTCCCCGGAGCCGTCAGGGGCGGCGTAGGCGTGGCCGCGCTCGATCAGCAGCTCGATCAGCTCGACCATCTCCGGCACATGGCCGGTCGCCGCGGGCTCGTACGTCGGCGGCGCGACATTGAGGGCGGCGTACGCCCGGGTGAGCTCGCGGTGCATGTCGTAGGCGAGGTTCCACCACGGGCGGCCCTGCTCGGCGGCCTTGGTGAGGATCTTGTCGTCGATGTCGGTGATGTTGCGGATGAAGGTCACGTCGTGACCCGACGCCGACAGCCAGCGGCGGAGCACGTCGAAGTTGACCCCCGAGCGGATGTGGCCGACGTGGGGCTCGGACTGCACGGTCAGGCCGCAGACGTAGATGCCGACCTGCCCCTCCACGAGGGGGACGAAGTCGACGACGTCGCGCTGAGCAGTGTCATAGATCCGGAGTGCCACCCGGGAAGTCTAGGGCGACGGCCGCCCGCTCACGATTCGCGGAACGATCGCGTTGCCCGTGCTCGTCGTACGCTGCGTGGATCGAGTCAGGGGAGAGCGATGAGAATCAGGCTGTCGATGGTGGGGCTGCTGCTGGCAGCCGGGTCCGGGCTGGTCGCGTGCGGCACGGGCGGCGGCTTCTCCGCGGACGCGCGGGACCTGCCCGGCGTGCGGGATGCGCGGGTCGACAAGCGCGCTCTCGACACCGACTACTACGGCTACACGGCGATCGTCGACATGGAGCCCGATGCGACCCGCGAGCAGATCACCGGTGCCCTGGACCTCCTCGCCGACTGGAAGCGCTCGGAGGGCACCGGGGGCGACGACGGGGTCCGCCTCTACCTCGGCGCCGGCACGCTCGCGCTCGACGACGAGGGGTGGGGCGACGGCGCGCACCACGACGGTCCGAGTGCCGTGATCGCGACCGCTGCGGGGCACGGGAAGAACCTCGCCAACGCGGACCTCCTGCTCCGGGCGACGGACCTCCTGGAGAAGCCGGTGACCGACCGAGGCCACGAGTGGGCCGTCACCACCGACGATCCACGCGAGACGCTCGGGGAGGTGGCGCGCGACCCGGAGCTCGCGGCCGCCCCGGGCCTCTCCCTCGCCCAGGCGTTCGAGGCGCCCGGTGTCGACTACTGGAGCCGGCCGCCGTCCTTCTCGAGCACCGAGCCCCTGACGGCACAGCACGTCGCGGCGTACGACCGGGCGGTGGCCAACGCCCGGCTGGTCCGCGAGGGACGGGTGCACGTCGACTTCGTGGGCAGTGAGACCGGGGTGTCCCCGGCGGTCACGGACCGGCACCCGGGAGCGATCACGGTGCGGATGGCCCTGCGGCTTCCCGGCATGGTCGGTCCAAAGGCGCTCGCCGCCGACCCGAGGAGCGATCCGCGCTGGCCGGTGGTCGAGGCCCAACTCGACCTGCTCCGGACGCTGCCGCCGGGATCGAGCCTGTCGGTGGCCCTCGAGTGGGGCCACGCCCCCGAGGGTGGTGCGGGCCGTTACCTCTGGCTGGTCGAGCTCTCCCGCGGGGGCAAGGTGCACCCCAAGCCGCTGTGGAACGCCGTCGCCGCGGAGTACCTCACCCCCTGAGCCCTACGGTGGAGGCATGCTCCGCACGGTCCTGCTCCGGGTGCTCGCCTGGCTCGCGCTGACGGTGCTCCTCGGCTTCCTCGTCTTTCTGACCAGCTCGGCGCACACGACCGTCGCCGGGCACGACGCCGAGGTGCGCCCGACGCTGGACGGCTGGGTGACGGTCCGCACCGGGGCGGTCCTTCCCGACGCGCGGATGCCCGTCGACGGCCGGATCGGCGTCGAGATCGTCTTCGGCAAGACCAGGGTCGGCTCCGTCGAGGAGCTGCTGGACCGTTACGCCCTGCTGGCCGCCGATCCGGAGGCACAGGTCACGCGGGTGCGGGAGGCCGTGCAGGACCTTGCTCGTGACGCGGCCCTCCGCGGGGCCGCGGCCGCCACGGTCGCCGTCGGGCTGTGGACCCTGATCGGTCGCCGCCGGCGGCGCGAGCTCGCACACCCGGCACCCGGGCACCGCCGCGGGACGACGGCGGGCATCGCGATCGCCGCGGTCGTCGGCCTGCTGGTCTGGCAGCCCTGGCACGACGACGGGCCGCGCTTCGTCGACGAGGACGACTGGACCGGCATCGCGGCGTACGTCGGGGACGAGGTCGAGATCCCGCGGGAGTTCGCGCGCGCCCAGATGACGACCGGCTCGCTCACCGACGCGACCCGGCGGCTGCTGCTCAGTGCCCTCGACAGCTACCGCTTCGCGCACGGGTTCTACGAGCGTGCTGCCGACGCCGCTGCCGACCTGACGCTACGGGCCCCGGGTGAGGACGAGACCGTCGCCCTGCTCGTCAGCGACCGCCACGACAACATCGGCATGGACCGCGTGGCGCGCGCGATCGCCGATGCGGCCGGGGCGACCGCGGTGCTCGACGCCGGCGACGACACGTCGACCGGGCAGCCGTGGGAGGCGTTCAGCCTCGACTCGCTCGCGGCGACGTTCGAGGACCTCGACCGCTGGGCGGTCGCCGGCAACCACGACCACGGCGGGTTCGTCCGCGACCACCTCGCCGACCGCGGCTGGCGGGTCGCCGAGGAGGAGGTGGTCGACGGACCGGGCGGGGGTGCGCTGCTCGCCTTCGACGACCCGCGCTCGAGCGGACTCGGGCGGTGGCGCGACCCGAAGGAGGGCACCGTGGCGGGCCGTGCCGAGACGATCGCCGAGGTCGCCTGCGCCAGCGAACGGCGGGTCGCCACGCTGCTGGTCCACGACGAGGACCTGGGTGGAGAGGCACTCCGGCGCGGCTGCGTCGACCTGGTCCTCGCCGGCCACGTCCACGTGCCCTCCGGTCCCACCCGGGTCGTCGGCGAGAACGGCGAGGTCGGCTGGACCCACACCAGCGGGACCACCGGCGGGGCGGCGTACGCGATCGCTGTCGGCAGCAAGCTACGGCGCGCTGCGTCGGTGAGCCTGGTGACCTATGCCGAGGGAAGGCCGACGGGCATCCAGGTCGTGACGCTGGAGACGACGGGGAGGTTCCAGGTCGGTGCGTTCACGCCGCTGAGGTAGCGAGGAAAATCCGGACGAAGCCCTTGTCAGGGGGTGGGAGCCGGGTCGACCATGCGGCATGGACCACACGACCAGCACGGCGCTCGACGCCGCCAGCCTCTGCGAGGCCTTCCAGCACACGATCCTCGAGCGTCCCGACGACGTCGCGCTCCGGATCCCCGGCGGTGCCGTCGAGATCACCTGGTTCGAGTACGGCGAGCGCGTCCGCCGCCTCGCGGCCGGCCTGGCCGCCTGTGGTGTCGGCCCCGGGGACACGGTCGGCATCATGCTGCTGAACCGCCCGGAGATGGCCTTGGTCGACACGGCCGCCCTCCACCTCGGGGCGATCCCGTTCTCGGTGTACAACACCTCCTCCGCCGAGCAGCTCGCCTACCTCTTCGGCGACGCCGGCAACACGGTGGTCGTGACCCAGCAGGCCTTCCTCGGGTCGGTCCGGGGGTCGGGGGCGGAGCTCTCCACGATCGTCTCGGTCGACGGAGGTGACGGGACGATCTCGCTCGCCGACCTCGAGGAGAAGGGGCAGGTCGGGTTCGACTTCGAGGCTTCTTGGCGTGCAGTGACACCCGACGACGTCTGCACCCTGATCTACACCTCGGGCACGACGGGTCCGCCGAAGGGCGTCGAGCTCACGCACGGCAGCGTGATGGCGCAGCTGCGCGGCGTACAGGAGGTGCTGCCCGTGCTGCCGGAGGACCGGGTGACGTCGTACCTGCCGGCGGCGCACGTGGCGGACCGCTGGGCCTCGCACTACACCCACCTCGTCCACGGCGTGCAGGTCACCTACGTTGACGACCCGAAGAACATCGTCGCCTCGCTCGCGGATGCGAAGCCGACGCTCTGGGGCGGCGTGCCGCGCGTCTGGGAGAAGATCAAGGCTGCGCTCGAGGCCAAGGGCATCGCCGACCCGGCCGGCCTGGACGAGCCGACCCGGCAGGTGGTCCGCCAGCTGCTCGGCCTCGACGACGTGCGCTGGTCGGTCTCGGGTGCGGCGCCGATCGCCCCCGAGGTGCTGCAGTACTTCCTGGACCTCGGACTGCCGATCTGTGAGCTCTGGGGCATGTCGGAGATCTCCTGCTGCGGCACGATCAACCCGCGCGACGACATCCGGATCGGCACCGTCGGCCGGGTCATCCCGGGCTGCGAGGTGAGGCTCGCCGACGACGGGGAGCTGCTCTTCCGCGGCCCGACCCTGATGCACGGCTACCGCAACCAGCCCGAGAAGACGGCCGAGACGATCGACGCCGACGGTTGGCTGCACACCGGTGACGTGGCGACGATCGACCCCGACGGCTACGTCACGATCATCGACCGCAAGAAGGAGCTGATCATCAACGCGGCCGGCAAGAACATGTCACCGGCGAACATCGAGCAGGTGGTGAAGGCCGCGCACCCGCTGATCGGGCAGGCGGTCGTCATCGGCGACCGGCGTCCCTACAACGTCGCGTTGCTGGTCCTCGACCCCGACGCGTCTGCGGCGTACGCCGAGAAGGCGGGGCTCGAGGACGCCTCACCCGCCGCGCTGGCGCAGGACGCCGGCGTGCTCGTGGCGGTCGCCGGTGCCGTCGAGGCGGCCAACGCCCGGCTCTCCCGCGTCGAGCAGGTCAAGCGGTACCGGATCCTCGACGTCGACTGGCTGCCCGGCGGTGAGGAGCTGACGCCGACGATGAAGCTGAAGCGGAAGCCCATCGACGCGAAGTACGCTGACGTGATCGAGGAGCTGTACGCCGACTGAGCGTCGCCCAACGAGCATGGCTACGATGGCGTCCGCTGCCTCCGGGGAGCGCACGCCGCGTTAACTCAGTTGGTCAGAGTGCCGCTCTTGTAAAGCGGATGCCGTCGGTTCGATTCCGACACGCGGCTCCATTGTCAGTGGTCGTGCCTAGCGTGCGGACCATGACCACATGCCTCGGGTGCGGCGGTCCTCTGACCAAGAGCCACCAGAAGAAGTTCTGTAGCAACTCCTGCCAACAGGTCCACGAGAGGCGCCTGCTTCTTGAGCGGTGGCTCGCCACGGGCGAGGGCGTGCACCACGCCAGTCCGGGTCACTACATCCGCGCGCACGTCCTCGCCGAGCAGTGCGACGTCTGTGCGATCTGCGGTGGAGCGGCCGAGTGGCAGGGCCTCCCGCTGGCTTTCGTTCTCGATCACATCGACGGCGACGCGACCAACAACCGCCGCGAGAACCTCCGCCTGGTCTGCCCGAACTGCGACTCGCAGCTACCGACGTTCAAGGCACGCAACAAGGGGAAGGGACGCCACTGGCGGCGCGAGCGCTACGCCAATGGCCAGTCCTACTGAAGCGTCACCAGCAGGTGCGCCAGAGTCCGCGGTCGTGGCTGCGGGCGTCGTACAGCGCGTTCCGGTAGGACGCGACCCGCTGGAAGGGGTCACCGCTCACGACGTAGAGCCGGGCCATGCCGCGGCGGACCTGCGCACGGTTCATGTCGTAGCCGTCCTTCATCACGTAGCGGAGCAGCCTGCCGTAGCGGTCCTTCAGTGACTGGGTGGGGTCGGAGACCAGGGTGACGGTCGTGCCGACGGGAGTCAGTCGCTTCATCGAGTTCGTAGCGGTGGTGTAGCCGCAGCGGCCCACCTCCGGGGTGTTGATGCCGAGCAGCCGGACCCGCTTCACCAGGCCGGACGAGCTGATCCGTGCGTCCACGGTGTCGCCATCGACGATCTTCACGATCCTCGCCCGCTGCCGCAGCGTGGTGGTCGTCGTACCACCCGTGCTGCCGCCGGACGTGGCGCACGGGCAGGGCAGCGACTCGCAGGCGCGGCCGTCCCCGTCGCTGCCGTCGAGGCGGTGCGGATCGCCCGGGCCCGCCTGGTTGTAGAAGGTCTGCGCCTCCTGCTGCGTGCTGAAGTCGCTGCAGTCCTTGTCGATGAGGGCGTTCGCCGGAGCGGCGAGCGCGATCAGGAGCGGTGCGACGAGGGCGAGCAGGACGGTGAGCAGCAGCGGACGCTTCATGCCCGTGACGCTAGGGAGGAAGGTTGGCCGATGCAGGGACTTCCCGGCGGAATGACCCGAACGGACCAGGCCGGGTGCCCAACTGGCCGGGTGCCCCGTGGCTCAGGCGACCTGGAAGCTCCGCTTCGAGAGGCCCACGTGGAAGCCGTCGATGCGCTGGTCGGGCGCCGCGGTCGGGTCCGTCGCCGCGCCGAGCGCGAGGAAGAGCGGGGTGAAGTGCTCGACGGTCGGGTGCGCGTAGGGCATCCCCGGCGCCTTCGACTGGTACGCCGCGAGCTCGTCGAGGTCGCCACGCTCGAGCGCCTCCTTGGCCCAGAGGTCGAAGTCGGAGGACCACCCCGGGGCCTTCGCCTCGATCGACCAGTCGCGGAGGAACGGCAGCCCGTGGGTCATGAAGCCGGAGCCGATGACCAGGACGCCCTCGTCGCGCAGCTCGCGCAGGCGCTGGCCGAGGCCGAGCAGCTGGAAGGGGTCGCGGGTCGGCATCGACATCTGGAGGACCGGGATGTCGGCCTCGGGATACATGATCTTGAGCGGCACCCAGGCGCCGTGGTCGAGGCCGCGCGTCCGGTGCTGGTGCACCTCCATGCCGTCCGGCATCGCCGACGTGATCCGCTGCGCGAGCCACGAGGAGTCGGGCGTCGCGTAGGTCATCTCGTAGTACTTCTGTGCGAAGCCTCCGAAGTCGTAGACGAGCGGTGCCTGGTTCGCCGTCAGCGAGAGCGGCGCCTTCTCCCAGTGCGCCGAGACGATCAGGATCGCCTTCGGTCGCGGCAGGTCGCGCGCCCACGCCTGCAGCTCTCCGTGCCAGACCGGGTCCTCGAAGAGCATCGGCGAGCCGTGGCCGATGTAGAGCGCGGGCATGCGTTCGATCGTCATGCCCACCACAATGGTTGATACTTCACCTTTATTCCAGTGTCCTGAACGACAGCGCGGACCCTGCTGCGGGGGAAGGCAGCGGGGTCCGCGCCGCGAAGGCCGGGACACGCATGGGGTCGCGTCCCGGGGTCTGCGGGGGTCAGGCGGTGGCGCCGAAACGACCCGACACGGTGCCGAACGGTGTGGCGAGGCGGTAGGTGCCGGTCGCGACGCCGGTCTCCCACCCTGTGCCGGTGAAGGTGCCGCCGAAGTCGCCGAACCAGGTGTCCACCACGATCGAGCCGCTCGCGACGGTGCCGTCCCACGTGCCGTCGAACGTCGCCGTCGCAGTCCCGAGAGGCGTACGACCGACGCACTCGCCAGCAAGAGTTCCGGCGGTCTCGTCGAGGTCGTAGGAGCAGGTCAGGCTTGCCCGGCTGGTGCCTGCCGCGTACGTCGCGGCGTCGGCCGCAGGGGCGCTGGCGAGCAGGCCGCCGGCGGCCATGCTGACGGTGGCTGCTGTCGTGGTCAGGGCGTGCTTGAGCATCATCCGATCCTCCGGGGATTCGTGGACTGACACCGCTCCCGACGGCGTCGAGCCGCAAAGTACGCCGGGTCGTCGGGTGCCCGATATCCCCCGATCGGTCAGTTGTCGACGGTCCAGTCCACGGGTGCTGCACCCTGCTGCTCGAGCAGGGCGTTGGTGGTGCTGAACGGCTTCGAGCCGAAGAAGCCGCGGTACGCCGACAGGGGCGACGGGTGCGCCGACTCGATGGCCGGCACGTCCCCGAGCCAGGGGCGCAGGCGCCGGGCGTCGTTGCCCCAGAGGATCGCCACCAGGGGCCCGCCGCGGTGGGCGAGGACCCGGATCGCGTGCTCGGTGACCGCCTCCCAGCCCTTCCCCTTGTGGCTGTTGGAGCGCCCGGGCTCCACGGTCAGCACCCGGTTGAGCAGCATGACGCCACGGTCCGCCCAGGCCGACAGGTCACCGTGCGGCGCGGGCGCGAGTCCGAGGTCCGTCTGGAGCTCGGCGTAGATGTTGGCCAGGCTCGGCGGCAGTGGCCGCACCTCTCGCGGCACCGAGAAGGAGAGTCCGACGGGGTGGTCGGGGTTCGGGTAGGGGTCCTGCCCGACGATGAGCACGCGGACCTCGGCGAGTGGCCGCTGGAACGCCCGGAGCACCCGGTCGCCGGCGGGTTGGTAGCGCCGCCCGGCCGCCAGCTCTGCGCGCAGGAAGGCGCCCATCGCCGCGATCTGCGGCTCCACGGGTGCCAGCGCGTCAGCCCAGTCGCGCGCGACCAGGCCCTTCTCCACCAGTGCGTCGAGCGTGCCCACTAGGCGGGCAGCCGCGTCGTCTGGAGCGTCGTGCGCGTGGCGACGGCGTACGCCGCGAGCCAGGCCGCGGCAGCCATCACGACCCCCCGCAGCACGAGCACGACGTCGGGCGTCCAGGACGGCCCGGAGCCTGCGAGGTCGAGGACCACCGCCAGTCCGAGGAGCAGGACGGCGACCAGGGCGAAGCGGGAGATGCGCGAACCGGCCGCCGAGCGCCAGGCCTCCGGGGTGGCAGCCGCGAGACCAGCCGCGGCCCCGCGGAGCACCAGCCCGGTCGCGACCACTCCGAGGACGGCGAACGACGGATGGTCCACGCCGCCGATCAGCAGCGCACTCGTCGCACCGCCGAGGACTGAGCCGGTCTGCGCGAGCCGGAAGCCGTCGCGGGCTTCGGCTCCGCCCCCGGTCAGCCCCTCGTCGGCTGCCTTCGCCAGGATCGTCGCGCCGGCCAGCACCAGCAGCCATCCGCCGAGCGCGGCGGCGGGGACACCGGCGTACAGGGTGAAGGCGGAGCCGAGCACCACGCCGACGGCGAGGAGCAGCGGCGCGGTGCGGGGGTTCACTTCAGTGCCCGCGAGTTGGCAGACGAGTGCCGGCGCCGGGGGTTGGCACCAATGCCCATGCGGGAGGTGCCTGCCGAGGCCCACTGGTCGACCCATGCGTCGATGAGCGGCCAGGTCTTCGTGCGTGCGCCGCGTCCGGTGAGCATGCCGAGGTGGCCGCCCGGGACGGCCTCCCAGCGCACGGCGGGAGCGCCCTTGAGCATCGCGACGATCGGCCGCACGGCGCCCAGCGGTGCGATGCCGTCGGTCTCGCCGCCGATGACGAGCACGGGCACCTTCACCTCGCGTACGTCGATCGTGCGGTCGCCGAGGTCGAGGCGCCCCGTGCGGAGCTCGTTGTTGCGCACCACGCGGTGGTAGAGCTGTCCGAACGTGCGGCCGGGGTAGGCGATCATCGCGCGACCGAAGGCGTCGACCGCCTCGAGCTGCGCGAGGAAGTCGGCGTCGTCGAGCTTCTGCGCAGTGACCAGCGGCTTCGTGACCAACTTGTCGACGGCAGAGAGCTGGAAGCCCCAGCGGACCAGCGCCTTCGGTGCTCCACCGGCGAGCTGGTAGCCCTTGGTGATCACCCGCAGGGCCTCGGGCATGTTGGCGTTGAGCAGTGGTCGCAGGGGCGCGATGAGCGGGACCTTGCTGATGTCCCACGGTGAGCCGAGGGTGGTCAGCGACGCGACCGGCAGCTCGGGGTGTGCAGCGAGCGTCAGCACCGAGAAGATGCCGCCCAGGCTCCATGCGACCAGGTGCACCGGGCGACGGCCGGTGTCGCGGTGCACGGCGTCGATCGCCGCGGGCAGCACCTCGTCGACCCAGTGCTCGAATCCGAGCGCACGGTCCTTGAACTTCACCTCGCCGTACTCCACGACGTACGTCGGACGGCCACGCGAGACGAGGTGCTCGACGAGGGAGCAGCCGCGGCGCAGGTCGTAGCAGCTCGAGGGTGCGGCCAGCGGCATCACCAGCAGCACGGGGTCGCCGAACGGGTCGACGCCCTCGGCCGCGTCGTACCGGAAGACGTAGCGGAGCGGGCCCTCGTCGATCAGGGTGCGGGGCATCGGGCGGAGGTCGGCCAGGCCGCCCTTGAGGACCTTCTGTGCCACGTTGCTCGCCGCCGAGGCGACCTGATCGGGCTTGGGGATCAGATCCATGCGCGGAAGACTATCGACATTGCGCGGGTGTGACGCTAGACACGGTGCATGATCTGGAAAGCATTGCTTGCGGCCGGTGCCGCGGGTGTCGGCGCGATCGCCGCCAAGGACCTGAACCAGAAGTCGCACGCGCTCCAGCGCAACTTCCCGGTGCTCGCCCATGCGCGCTACTGGATCGAGTCGATCGGCCCCGAGCTGAGGCAGTACATCATCAGCGGCGACGACGAGGAGCGGCCCTTCAGTCGCGACCAGCGCCGCTGGGTCTACTCGTCGGCCAAGCTGCAGAACAACTACTTCGGGTTCGGCACCGGCAACGACGTCGAGAACACCCTCGGCTACACCAGCATCAAGCACCGCACGTTCTCCGACGTCGCCCCGTCGACGGCGATCCACGCCGGCGAGGAGGTCATGGTGCCGTCCGCGAAGGTGCTCGGCGGTCCTCGTGACCGCAAGCACGCCTTCCGGCCGGCCTCGATCGTCAACATCTCGGCGATGAGCTTCGGCTCGCTCTCCGGAGCCGCGGTCGAAGCGCTCAACAAGGGCGCCAAGATCGCCGGCGTCCTGCACAACACCGGCGAGGGCGCGCTCTCGCCGCACCACCGGCACGGCGGCGACATCACGTTCCAGATCGGTACGTCGTACTTCGGCTGCCGCGACGAGCAGGGCCGCTTCGACATCGAGCGCCTCAAGGAGGTCGTCCAGACGGCCCCCGTGAAGTCGATCGAGATCAAGCTCTCGCAGGGCGCGAAGCCCGGCCTCGGCGGCATGCTGCCGGCGGCGAAGATCAGCGAGGAGATTGCGGCGATCCGCGGGATCCCGATGGGCAAGGACTGCTCCAGCCCGTCGCGGCACTCGGCGTTCTCCGACGTCGACTCGATGCTCGACTTCGTGGAGCTGATCGCCCAGGAGACCGGCCTGCCGGTGGGCATCAAGTCCGCCGTCGGCCACATGGACTTCTGGCACGAGCTGCTCGACAAGACCGGACCCGACCGCAACGTCGACTTCATCACCATCGACGGCGGCGAGGGTGGCACCGGCGCCGCACCGCTCGTCTTCACCGACTCGGTCTCGCTGCCGTACCGGCTCGGCTTCACCGACGTCTACAAGCTGTACGCCGAGGCCGGCCGCACCGACGACGTGACGTTCATCGGCTCGGCGAAGCTCGGTATCCCCGAGAACGCCATCGTCGCCTTCGCGCTCGGTGCGGACATGGTCAACACCGCGCGCGGCGCCATGCTGGCGCTCGGCTGCATCCAGGCGCAGAAGTGCCACACCGACCACTGTCCCACCGGGGTCGCCACCCAGAATCCCTGGCTCGCGCACGGCCTCGACCCCACCGACAAGTCGGTGCGCGTCGCCAACTACCTCAAGACGATGCGTCGCGACCTGCTCAAGGTCGGCGAGGCGTGCGGTGTCGCGCACCCGGGACTGCTCTCCGTGCACGACATCGACCTCGTCGACGGCACCCACGCCAAGCGGACCCTGCACGAGGTCTACGGCTACAAGTCCGGCTGGGGCCTGCCGTCGGAGGCGATCTGCCGCGAGATCACCGAGATCATGCGCCCGCGGTCGCCGGAGGACCAGAAGCCGCCGGGGAAGTAGGCGCTGGCTGCTGACTCAGCCAGCAGGCCGCCGGACGCGGCGCCGGCCCGGGGGCCGCACCGCATCGAGCTCGTCGAGGAAGCCGGTCGCCCAGCGGTCGACGTCGTGCTCCCTGACGGTCTTGCGCATCGCCTTCATCCGGCGCGTGACCTCCTTCGGCTCGGCGTTGGCGGCTTCGACGATCGCGGCCTTCATGCCGTTGATGTCATACGGGTTGACCAGCCAGGCCTGGCTGAGCTCGTGCGCCGCACCGGCGAACTCCGACAGCACGAGGGCGCCGTCGTTGTCGTAGCGGCAGGCGACGTACTCCTTGCAGACGAGGTTCATGCCGTCGCGGTAGGGCGTGACCACCATGATGTCGGCGGCCCGGTAGAGCGCCGCCATCTCCTCGCGCGGGTACGAGGAGTGCAGGTAGGAGATGGCCGGGTGCCCGATCCGGCCCAGGTTGCCGTTGACGCGACCGACGAGCATGTCGATCTCGTCGCGCATCTTGCGGTACTCGTCGACGCGCTCGCGCGACGGCGTCGCGACCTGCACGAAGACGGTGTCCTCCACGTCGAACGTGCCGTCGGCGACCAGCTCGGCGTAGGCGCGCAGGCGGGGATAGATGCCCTTGGTGTAGTCGAGGCGGTCGACGCCGAGGAGGACCCGCTTCGGGTGGCCGAGCGCTCCGCGGATCGCTTCGGCGCGCCGGGTCACCTCGGGGGAGCGGGCGAGCTCCTCGAAGTCGGCGGCATCGATCGAGATCGGGTAGGCCGCGGCGCGGACCTGGCGGCCGTCGGGCAGCGTCACGAGGTCGCGGTGGGTCTTGTGGCCGACGCGCTGGCGCACGAGGCGGACGAAGTTCTGCGCACCCCCGGGGAGGTGGAAGCCGACGATGTCGGCTCCGAGCAGCCCCTCGAGGACCGCACGGCGCCACGGCAGCTGGGAGAAGAGCTCGGCCGGCGGGAAGGGAATGTGGAGGAAGAACCCGATGCGCAGGTCGGGGCGGAGCTCACGCAGCAGCTGCGGCACCAGCTGCAGCTGGTAGTCGTGGACCCACACCATCGCGCCCCGCGCGGCGACCGCGGCTGCGCGCTCCGCGAAGCGCTGGTTGACCCGCTTGTACGCCTCCCACCACTCACGCTTGAAGAGCGGCTTGGCGACGACGTCGTGGTAGAGCGGCCAGAGCGTGCCGTTGGAGAAGCCCTCGTAGAACTCCTCGACCTCCTGCGCGCTCAGCGGCACCGGGACCAGCTGCATGCCGTCCTCGACGAAGGGCTCGAGGTCCTCCTCGCCCTCCTCCTGGGCACCGCCGGGCCAGCCGATCCAGGCGCCGTCGTGGACGCGCATCACGGGCTCGAGTGCGGAGACGAGGCCACCGGGAGAACGCCGCCAGCGCGGCGTGCCGTCAGGGTCGATGACCCGGTCGACAGGCAGTCGGTTGGCGACGATGACCAGGTCGGCACTTCCGTTGGCGGTCACGACACGAACCTAGCGGACGGCCGGAACCCGGCGGCCCGGCGGCGACGGGTCTCAGTCGCGGAGCACCCAGGCCTCGAGGTGGTGGTAGCCGCGCACCGACGTCGGCGGGACCCGGCGTACGACGACGTCCTCGGCGAGCCGGGCGCGCAGGGTGTCGTTGACGAGCACCGTCGCGGGTCGTGCGAGCGAGGTCAGCCGGGCCGCGATGTTGACGGTCTCGCCGAAGACGTCCCCGAGCCGGGCGAGCACGGGGCCGTGCGCCAGCCCGGCCCGCACCTGCGGGAAGGCCGCGTCGCGCTCGTGGCGCGCGGTGAGCTCACGACCGATGGCGATCGCGTCAGCGGGCTCGTCGGCGATGAAGAGGATCTCGTCGCCGATCGTCTTCACCACCCGCCCGCGGTGCGCGGTGACGACCTGGCTGGCGGTGTGCTCGAAGTGCTCGATGAGCGCACCCAGCTCGGTCTGGCTGAGCTTCCGGCTGGTGCTGGTGAAGCCGACGATGTCGACGAACCCCACGCAGAGCTCGGCACCCTCGGCGGGTGCCCCGAGGAGCTCGCGGGCCGTGGCGCGGGCGAGGTGCCGACGCCAGGCGTAGTCGTGGAGCCGCCGCACGACCGGGATCAGGGCGCGGGTCGCTTCCGCGGCCTGCTCGGGAGGGAGGGTCGCGATCTCGGGGGAGAGGCCGGCCTCCCAGTCGGCGAGGCGCGAGAAGGTCCGCCCGAGGGTGCGGATCACCGCGATGTCGTCGTTGCTGGACACCACGCCCGAGTCGAGCAGGAACTGGATCTCGCGCAGCGCGGCGAGGTCGTCATCGGTGAAGTGGCGTTCGTCGTCGCGCGTGCCGGGGAACCCGAGCGCCCGCCAGAGCTCTGAGAGGCGTTCGATGGGTACGCCGGTCTTCTCGGCAACCTCGAGGCGGGTGTAGCGCGGGCCGTCGCCGAGGAGCACGGCCTCGACCGCGTCGTACGTCGCGGCGAGGTCGTGTGCTGCAGAAACGGACGAGGCCGGGGGCTGATCGCCCCCGGCCTCGTCGAAGTCAGTGCTCAAGAGTCAGGAGTCTCCAAGACGCTCAGCGGTGGTGGTCTCCAGGGCAGCCTTGAAGGTAGCCGACCGCTGCATCAGGTCGGCCACGGCCTCGCTGGTGAAGTGGAGGACTTCGAGGTCGGTCACGGAGACGACGGAGGCGCTCCGGAGGCGGTGGCCCACGATCGCCGACTCGCCGACGGTGTCGCCCGGGCCGAGGCGAGCGATCTCGTCACGACCCTTCCGGACCGAGACCTCGCCGGACAGGATGATGTAGGCCTTGTCCGCCGGGGTCTTCTCCCAGATCAGGCCCCAGTGGGCCGGGATGTGCACGGCGGTGCCGGCGTCAGCCAGCATCGCGAGCTCATCGTCGGAAAGGTTGGAGAAACGGTCGAGTGCGCGCAGTGCGGCAACCGTGTTCTTGTCGGTCACGGGCAGGGTCCTCTCGCGGAATGTGACGTACCTCCCACGGTGATCTTCCCTGTCCGCGGGGGTCCTGTCCAGCGAATGCGTCCCATTGGTCACATCGGTTCACACGTGTTTCGGGCTACCTCCGGGCACGCCGCAGAAGCGAATGACACGCCTGTGATTACGTGTCAGGATGGGCCGTGCCCGGTCAATCGGGTAGAAGCACGTTCCAAGCGCGAAGGGGTCGAGACGCATGGACGCCGCCGAGTCGGTCAACCACGAAGAAGGCGCCGAGGGCGCGACACTCACCGAGCGTGATCGCGCGATCCTCGAGTTCGAGCGCCAGTGGTGGAAGTTCGCGGGAGCCAAGGAGCAGGCTGTCCGCGAGAAGTTCGACATGTCGTCGACGCGGTACTACCAGGTCCTCAACGCGCTCATCGACAAGCCGGAGGCCCTCGAGGCCGACCCGCTGCTGGTCCGCCGCCTCCGTCGCCTCCGCGCTGCCCGCCAGCGCCAGCGCTCCGCCCGCCGCCTCGGTTTCGAGCTCTGAGCATGGCTCGCCCCCGTTCCGGCAGGACCCGCGACGAGCAGGGCGCCGCGGCCCCGTCGTTCGTCGTCGTCCTCAGCGTCGTGGCCGTCGCGATGGCCGGCATCGCCCTGATCGCCAAGCACGACTCCGGCACCGGCCTGGAGCCGGTCGCCGCGCCCGACACGACCGCCTCGGCCTCGGCGACGCCGACGGCTTCGGTCTCCCCGACCGCGTCGGTCGCCCCGAAGCCGGTCCAGCGCAACGAGGTCAACGTCGAGGTCTACAACACCTCGAGCATCAAGAAGCTCGCCGCGCGCACCGCGGCCGACGCCGCGACCCTCGGCTGGCAGGTCCTCGGCACCGACAACTGGCCGGGCAGCGTCCCTGCCCCGACCGTCTACTACGGCCCGCGCCTCGAGGAGGCGGCGAAGCTGCTCGGCAAGGACCTCGGCATCCGCCGGATCCGTCCCTCAGTCGCTCCGATGAAGCCCGACCGGATCACGGTCATTCTCGACCGGACGTACGTCGACGGGTGACGGCTGCCACGGATGCGTGACGCGTCCCGTGGTTGAGTAGGTCCATGCGCTTCACCTCGCCGGACGCCATGCAGCGGTACACCGCCCTGGCCCGGGTGGCGGCGCAGACCGTCATCGGTCTCGACTTCGACGGCACCCTCGCCCCCATCGTCGAAAACCCCGAGAAGGCACGGATCCACCCACGTGGTCCCGGCGTCCTGCTCACGATCGCGGCGCAGGTCCGGGGGGTTGTCGTCGTGACCGGCCGCCCGGCGCGCCAGGTCGTCGCGCTCGGCTCACTCGACGAGCTCGGCACCGCGTTCTCCGACCAGGACCGCGAGCTGCAGGTGTACGGCCAGTACGGCAACGAGCGCTGGAGCTCGCGCGACCGCCGGGTCATCGGCCCCCGTCCGCCGCACGGCCTCGCATCGTTCCTCGGCGAGCTGCCGCGCATCCTGCGGCGGTGCGACGCGAGCGATGCCTACATCGAGGACAAGGGACTGGCTGTCGCGGTGCACACCCGCCGCCTGCCGAACGCCGATACGGCGTTCCAGCTGCTCCTGCCCGAGCTCGCCGTCGCGGCCCAGCGCCACGGCATGAAGGTGGAGCCGGGTCGCCACGTCATCGAAGTCCGCGCTCCCGGTGCCGACAAGGGTGACGTGGTCCGCAAGCTCGCCCGCGACCTGGGGGCCGGCGGCTTCTGCTTCGTCGGTGACGACCTCGGCGACCTCGATGCGTTCCACGCCGTGGCAGAGCTACGAGACGAGGGGCTGCCGACGCTGCTGGTCTGCTCGGCCTCCGACGAGGAGAGCGCGCTCGTGCCACTGAGTGACGTCGTCGTCTCCGGGCCCGATGGCGTCCTGACGTTCCTGAGGAAGCTGGCGGCCGATGCAGCCGCATCCTGAAACGGATTGGCGTGCGGCTTCGGCGTACCCGTAGTCTTGTGCCTGCTCATCGAGAGGGACTGAGGGAACGGCCCGAAGAAGTCCCGGCAACCGCCACGTACCCCCTGCAACGCCTAGGCGAAGCAGTCGTGGAAACGGTGCTAATTCCGGCCCGCGACGAGAGACGGCGTGGGGAAGATGAGAGGGAGGTTCCTCATGAGCGTTGTAGAGACTGCCGGCAAGGTCCTGCGCGAGGGCGCGTTCGGACACGCGACCAACCTGTCGTGTCGCGAGTGCGGCCACAAGATCGAGCTCGGCCCGTTCTATGCGTGTCCGGAGTGCTTCGGTCCGATGGAGATCACCTACGACTTCCCCGCGATCACGCGCGAGGAGATCGAGGCCGGCCCGGCCAACATCTGGCGCTACAAGGCGCTCCTGCCGGTCCCGTCGGACATCGAGCAGAGCCCCAACATGGAGCCCGGTTTCACCCGCCTGCTCAAGGCCCGCAACCTCGGCCGTGAGCTCGGCATCGACAACCTGTGGGTGAAGGACGACTCGACCAACCCCACCAACTCCTTCAAGGACCGCGTCGTTGCCTGTGCGCTCAGCGCCGCGACGGAGCTCCAGGCGAAGGTCTTCGCGTGCCCCTCGACCGGCAACCTCGCGAACGCCGTCGCTGCCGCCGGTGCGCGCGCGGGCATCAAGACCGTGGTCTTCATCCCGGCGAACCTGGAGAAGCCGAAGCAGGTCAACTCCGCGATCTACACCGACTCGCTCGTCGCCGTGAACGGCAACTACGACGACGTCAACAAGCTCGCCTCGGAGATCGCCGGTGAGGAGGACGGCTGGGCGTTCGTCAACGTCAACGTCCGGCCCTACTACGCCGAGGGCTCCAAGACCCTGGGCTACGAGATCGCCGAGCAGCTGGGCTGGCGCCTGCCCGACCAGGTCGTCATCCCGGTCGCCTCCGGCTCCCAGCTGACCAAGGTCCACAAGTCGTTCCAGGAGCTGATCAAGCTCGGCCTGGTCGAGGAGAAGCCCTACAAGATCTACGGTGCGCAGGCCACGGGCTGCTCTCCCGTCTCGGTCGCCTACAAGGCAGGCGTCGACGCGATCCGCCCGGTGAAGCCGGACACCATCGCCAAGTCGCTCGCCATCGGCAACCCGGCCGACGGCATCTATGTACTCGACATCTGCCGCGAGACCGGCGGTGCCATCGAGGACATCAGCGACGACGAGGTCCGCGCCGCGATCGTCCTGCTGGCCCGCACCGAGGGCATCTTCACGGAGACCGCCGGCGGCACCACGGTCGGTGTGCTGAAGAAGCTCGTCGAGACCGGTCAGCTCGACACGTCCCTGGAGACCGTGGTCATCAACACCGGCCACGGCCTCAAGACCCTCGACGCCATCGCCGACCAGGTGGGCGCTGCGGCGACCATCGACCCGTCCTACGACGCCTTCAAGGCCTCGGGCATCATCTGACAACCCGCGCTGGTCGAGCACGTCTGCGACCGCCTTCTCCAGGAGCAGCACACATGAGCGTTTCCGTCCGCATCCCCACCATCCTGCGCACCTACACCGGCGGAGCCTCCGAGGTCACCGCCCAGGGCGCGACGCTGGCCGAGGTCCTCGACGACCTCGAGGCCAACCACACCGGGATCAAGGCGCGGATCCTCGACGACAACGGCGACCTGCGCCGCTTCGTCAACGTCTACGTCGGCAACGAGGACGTGCGCTTCCTGGAGAACCTCGCGACGGCCACCCCGGACAACACCCAGATCTCGGTCATCCCGGCTGTCGCCGGCGGCTGCTGACCCCGTCCGTACGCCGACGCGGCGCGAACCTGCACGACGAGAGCGTCGAGGCGGCGTGAATTCACGCCGCCTCGACGCTCTTTGCATGCAGGCGCGCGCCGCTTGGGCGGGGCTCCCGTGCAGGGTCCGCGCCGGTCAGCGCTTGACGAGGGCTACGACGGCGGCGTGGCCCCGGCCGTCGACCTTGATGCGCGCGACGTAGCCCGAGTCGCGGTCGTCCTGGATCGGGTTGCCGTTCTCGTCGGATCCCTCCGGTGCGAGGCCGCTCTGGTCGATGTCGCGCTGCACCCGGGCGGCCTCGTCCTGCGGCAGGAAGAGCGACTCGATGCCGCACCGCAGCCGCCAGTCGCCGTCGTCGCAGGCCAGGTAGGTGCCACGGTCGGGCCGGGTCCGGCTGAACCGCTCGGCCACCATCACCCCGTCGTCCTCCTCGAGCACGACGTAGAGCTCGCCCTCGTCCCCCTCCTCGAACCCCTTGCGCTCCAGCTCGGTGGGCTGAAGGTCGGGGTAGGCGAGCGCCACGTACGCGCCCCGGAACGGGTCGATCGGGTCGACCGGGCCGACTCGGAGCAGGAGCTCCTCGCCCGTCAGACGGGCCGAGAGCTGGCCGTAGACGGCCACGGGCACGAGCAGCAGCTGGGCGATCGTGGCGACGACGACCCACGTCGTACGGCGGGGGAGGGTCTTCATCGGTCCGTTCCTTCCTGGGAGGTGCCGTCGAGTGCGGTGGCCATCTCGCGGCGCCCGCGGTCGGCGACCCACCCGGTGGCGGCGAAGACGACGCCGAGGGCGACGAAGAGCCAGGCGCCGGTGATGATCTCGGCGAAGACCGCGAACGCCTGCACGGTCGTGAAGACGGCCAGCGCGAGCACGGCGAGCCAGGTCAGGTGCGGTTCGTCGCGGAGCACACCGACCGCGGCGACGGCCGCAGCGGCGCCGACGAAGACGAGCACCGCGACGACTGCCCGGCTGACGTCGCCACCGTCCACGCCGTCGGAGGCACTGCTCGACCAGGCGCCGATTGCCATCGCGGGCAGCAGGATCAAGGTGCCCGCCGTGGCCTCGAGCAGGTCGAGCCCACGAGCCTTCACCGCGGCGAGTGCCGTGAGGGCGACGCCCACGGCGACGGCGGTCCATCCCAGCCAGCCGGCGTCCGTCATCTCGTACTCCCACGGCAGCGCGGCGATGAAGAGGGCGACGAGGGCGCCGAGCGCGCCGGTGATCCGCCACGTCGCAGCGAAGCCCGTGGGCTGACCGTTGTGCAGCCGGGCAAGTGCGAAGCCCGCTGCCCCGAGCGAGCCGAAGGCAAGGAGTACGCCGAACGGGCTCTCCGTGCGCTCACCGAGCGACCAGAGCAGCCACGTCGATCCGAGCAGGATGCCGACGACGAGCGGCGCGAGTCCGCGGACGGCGTAGGCGTAGAGCAGCGCGCCCAGGCCCCAGATGCCGATGAGCGTGGCGTCGAACGCCGGCACCTGGAGGCTCTGCGCCGCCTGCATGACCACGGCGCCGTAGAGCAGTGCTGCGAGTCCGCGTACGCCGCCGACGATCGGTGAGCGGCGGGTCCGGACCTGACGGGCGAGCAGCTCGGCTGCGGCGACGGCAGTCAGCCAGAGCAGCGTCACGGTGATGAACCGTCCCAGCGGCGGGAACCGGTCGAGGTTGGCTGCCACCAGCCAGATGACGCCGACGCCGACGAAGCCGGCGCCGAGCCAGAGGCCGAGGGCGGCGAGGGACCAGCGGCGTTCGGCGCGGTAGCCCGAGACGATCGCGGCGGCCTGCTCGTCCGTCACCACGCCAGTGGAGGCCCAGCGGCCGGCCTCGCGGGTGAGCCAGGCGAGCTGGCCGGGGGAGGCCGGGCGGGGTGTCGCCGCGGCCGGAGCGGAGGTGTCCATGCCGCCACTGTCCACCCGCGCAGCCCTTGTCCGCATGCGTTCGGGTACTCACGCCGTGGCTGTTGTCACAGTGTCCCCGGCGGGCGCGCCCCGTAGCCTCAGCATCGTGGCCACACACCTCCTGGCAGACCTCCTCCCCGCAGCGCTGGCCGGTGCCGACGCCGTCCCGTCGGGGTTGCTCCCCGCCCGCAACCAGATGGCGATCTCGCTGGGCTGGCACATCGCCATCGCCTGCTTCGGGGTCGCTTTCCCCTCGATCATCTTCGTGATGCACTGGCTGGGGCTGCGTGGCAACGCGACCGCCCTCGAGCTGGCGAAGCGGTGGTCCAAGGTCTCCGCCGTGCTCTTCGCGATCGGCGCCGTCTCGGGCACCGTGCTCAGCTTCGAGATGGGGCTGCTCTGGCCCGGCCTGATGGGCCGCTTCGGCGACGTCCTCGGCCTGCCCTTCGCCTTCGAGGGCCTGGCCTTCTTCGTCGAGGCGATCTTCATGGGCATCTACCTCTACGGCTGGGGCCGACTACCTGCCCGCGTGCACCTCTTCACCCTGGTGCCGATGGCCGTCGCGGGTGTGGTCGGCACGTTCTGCGTCCTGGCGGTCAACGCCTGGATGAACAACCCGACCGGCTTCCGCATCAACGCGGCTGGTGAAGTCGTCGACATCGAGCCGTGGAAGGCCATGTTCAACGACGGCGTCTTCCTGATGTTCGCCCACATGTGGGTCGCCGCGTTCGTCGTCGTCGGCTTCAGCGTCGCCGGTGTGTACGCCGTGGGCATGCTGCGCGGCCGCCGCGACGAGCACCACCGCCTCGGCTTCATCGTGCCGTTCGTCTTTGCGACCGTCTTCGCCCTGGCGCAGCCGATGGTCGGTCACGTGTTGGGGCTGAGGCTGGCGGAGGCGCAGCCGGCGAAGCTCGCCGCGTTCGAGTTGGCGACCGAGACCGAGGAGGCGCCCGCGCCTCTCAAGATCGGCGGCTGGCTCGGCTCTGACGGAGAGGTGCACGGCGCGATCGAGATTCCCAAGCTGGGCTCGCTGATCGCGCGCAACTCCTTCGACAAGGACGTGCCTGGTCTCGACTCCGTGCCGGAGGACGAGCGACCGCCGGTCAACCTCACACGCTGGTCCTTCCAGATCATGGTCGGCATCGGCTCGCTGCTGGCCGCAGCCGTCGCCTTCTTCTGGCTGATGCGGTGGCGTCGCCGTGACCTGCTCGGCAACCGCTGGTTCCTCCGCTTCGCCGCCGCCGCCGGTCCCCTCGCGGTCATCGCCATGGAGACCGGGTGGATCGCCACCGAGGTCGGCCGCCAGCCCTGGATCGTCTACGGGATCATGCGCACCGAAGAGGCTGCCACCGACAACCCGTGGCTGTGGTGGTCGCTGGGGGGTGTCACCCTCCTCTACGCCTTGCTGACCGTCGGCGCGGTCGTGGTCATCCGCGGCATGACCCGCCGCTGGCGCGAAGGAGAGAAGGACCTCCCCTCGCCGTACGGTCCTGCGCATCTCGACGACGCGGCCGAGGTGCACTGATGGGCATCGAGACGGTCGTCGCTGCTGCGCTCTTCGTCGGTGTCCTCGCGTATGCCGTCTTCGGCGGCGCCGACTTCGGCTCCGGGTTCTTCGACCTCACCGCCGGCAGCGCCAAGGGCGGTGCCCGGCTGCGCACGCTGGTCGACCACAGCATCGGACCCGTGTGGGAGGCCAACCACGTCTGGCTGATCTTCGTCCTCGTCACGTGGTGGACGGCGTTCCCGACGGCGTTCGCGGCGGCCATGACGACCCTGTGGCTGCCACTCATGCTCGGCCTGCTGGGCATCGTGCTGCGCGGAGCGAGCTTCGCCTTCCGCAAGTACGCCGCGACGCTGGGGCAGGCGCGCCTCTTCGGCGTGGTCTTCGGCGTCTCGTCGCTGGTGGCCCCGTTCTTCCTGGGCGCGGCCGCGGGTGCGATCGCCTCGGGGCGCGTGCCCGCCGAGGGCGGCGGGGACCTGGTCACCTCGTGGCTCAACCCGACGGGAGTCGTCGGTGGTCTGGTCGCGGGCGGCACCTGTGCCTTCCTCGCCGGCTCGTTCCTCGTGGCTGACGCGGCCCGGTCCGGCCAGCACGACCTGGCCGACGTGCTGCGGATCCGCACGCTCGGTGTCGGCGTGGTGACCGGACTGGTCGTCTTCGCAGGCCTCGTCCCGCTCATGCACGACGCGCCGACCCTCTTCAAGGGCCTCATCGGCCGGGCACTGCCGTTGGTGATCCTCTCCGCCATCGCCGGCGTCGCCACGCTGGTACTGATCGCCCGCCGACGCTACGGCGTTGCCCGGTTCACGGCCGTGACGGCGGTGGCGACCGTGGTGCTCGGTTGGGGCGTGGCGCAGTACCCCTGGATCCTCGTCGACGAGTTGACGTTCGCCGACGCCGCGGGGGCACCGGCGACGCTGACGGCCCTGACGGTCGCCGTCGCGATCGCGGGCGTCATCGTGCTCCCCGCCCTGGGCTACCTGCTCTACCTGACCCAGACGGAGCGCTGGACGAAGCACTGACCTCGTCTGCTCTGTCCACAGGGTGCGGGGGCGCCGCTGGCGGCGTACGGTGGCACGAACGCAAGGTGGGGCCATGACGATGAGCCCCGCGGAGATCACACGCAAGGTGCGGCAGTTGGACAACGACGTGGACGCGATCTACAGCATGCTCGCCGACGTGCAGGGCACGCTGAAGCGCCACGGCAACCGGCTGGACCGGATCGACACCCGTCTCGAGGGCGTGGAGGCGAAGCTCGACGCCCACGATGCCAGGTTCGACGCCCATGACGCCCGGTTCGACGCGCTCGACGCCCGGTTCGATGCGGCCGATGCCCGGTTCGACGGGCTCGACGCCAAGGTCGACGCGATCGAGGTCAAGCTGGACCAGGTGCTCGAGCGCCTCGCCTGAGGCTTCTGCCTGCGTCCACGACGTGTTGGACGCCGGTTCACGCGGCTGTGGTTCAACTGCACGCATGAGGCGCGAGGGCTGGATCGGGGCTGGTGTGGTCGTCGGCGCAGTGGGTGCTGCTGTCGGTGGACTGACGTACGGCGGGCGTGAGTTGCTCCACCGTCAGGCAGCGGTGGCGCGTGGCGTCATCGGCAAGCCGCTGGGAGAGCAGGCGCCCCAGGCTGACAAGGTCTACAAGAAGCGACTCGGCGACCGGCTCGACCTGCTCATGCTGGGCGACTCGCTCGCGGCGGGGCTGGGTGCCGACCTGCCGTCGGAGACGCTCGGCGCGCGCCTGGCCAAGGGGGCCGCCAAGCGGATCCACCGGTCGATCCGGCTCACCACGGCTGCCCGTGTGGGCGATCACGCGAGCGATCTCGCCGGACAGATCGAGAGCTTGCCGCGGGGGTACCGGCCCGACGTCGCGGTGATCATCGTCGGCGGCAACGACGTCACGCACCGTCACCCCGTGCCGTCGAGCGTCGCGCACCTCCAGGACGCGATCCGCACGCTCCAGGCGCGGGGAGCCGCGGTCGTGGTCGGCACCTGCCCGGACCTGGGGATGCTCCGCGCTGTCCCGCAGCCCCTGCGCACTCTGGGCTCGCTCGCCTCCCGTCAGCTCGCGACCGCGCAACGGGAGGCCGCCCTGGCCCTCGGTGCCCGCGTGGTGGACCTGCGCCAGGTGGCGGGACCGTTCTTCGTGACCAACCCCGACGAGATGTTCAGCATCGACCGTTTCCATCCGTCGTCGCTCGGCTACCGGCGTACGGCGAAGGCGATGCTTGCCTCCGTCGTCGCGGCGCTCGGGGGAGAGGTCGACGTGCCGCACGGGCATCACGTGCCGCTCATCCGCTAGAAGCGCTGCTCCACCGAGGTGGTCGTGTCGATGGAGTCGCGGTGGGCCCTGTCGGTGCCGCTGCCGCCGCTGAGGGCGTCGGCGAGGCTGTCGACGGTCTGGAACGTGTCGTTGCCGTCGAGCCCGTTGAGCTTGTCCTTGCCCGACCCTCCCGTCAGCAGGTCGTTCCCGGCGCCGCCGGTGAGGAGGTTGACCGCGCTGTTGCCGGTGAGCACGTCCGCGCCCCGGCCTCCGGTCAGGTTCTCGACGTCCGTGCCGATGCGGTCGCCTTCGCCCGAGGCGCCGTCGTCGTACGAGCCGTTGATCGAGAGCCTCACCGCCGAGCTCCGCGAGGAGTACGACGCGGTGTCGGTGCCGCTGCCGCCCGCGATCAGGTCCGAGCCGTTGGCCGACGAACCCTCGGTGAAGGTGTCGTTGCCGGCGTAGCCGAAGAGGTCGTCGTCGCCAGCCCCGCCGTCGAGCGTGTCGTTGCCGGCGGGGCCGGTGCGCTCGTCACCACGGAGCACGTCGTCCCCGTCGCGGCCATAGAGCTTGTCCGCTCCCACCTGGCCGAGCAGGATGTCGGCACCGGAGCCGCCGTCGAGCACGTCCGCGCCCACGTCCCCGACGAGGCGGTCGGAGCCGCCCCGGCCGAGGAGCCGGTCGTCGCCGGCGAAGCCGTCGAGCGTGTCGGCCGCGGTCGAGCCCGCCAGGGTGTCGTTGCCGGTGCCGCCGGTCAGCGTGGTGATGCCGAAGTCGAGGAGGTCGCCCTCGCCGGGCTGGCCGTCGTTGGCGTCGCCGTCGATCGTGAGCGAGACGGCTGCGGAGCGCGCGGCGTAACTCGCGGTCACGCCGGTCACGCCCTCCTGCACGAGCACCGTGTCGGCGCCGTCGCTCGCGGCGCTGGCGAGGAAGGTGCCGGCGCCGCCGAAGGTGATCGTGTCGTTGCCGGGCCCGGGCTTCATCGTGCACGCACAATCGGCGACGAGGTCGTCGTTGCCGAGGCCGCCGAGGACGACCTCCCAGCCGGTGCCGTCGATGTTGCCGCCGAAACCGTCGGTGCCCTGGGTGAAGAGCTGGGCACCGCCGGGACCGAACTGGCCGGCGAGGAAGCCGCTGAAGCCGGAGGCATCGATCGTGTCCGTGCCGGCACCGGCACCCCAGCCGATCGGGTCGCGGTAGTGCTGGCCGAGGATCAGCCGGTCGTCACCGGCGCCGGTGTCGACCGTGGTGAAGCCGTCCGCCGTGACCTGGTCGTCGCCCTGGAAGGTCTGGATGGCATGGGCGCCCAGCAGGTTGTCCTCGCCGAGGACGCCGTCGTTCTGGGCACCGTCGAGGCTCGCCTCGACCGTCTGGCCGTCGCTGTAGAAGACGATCTTGTCGAAGCTGGCCGTCGCGTCGCCGATCAGGTCGGGGACGTAGTCGTAGAAGACGTTGAGGACATCGCCGTAGCCGTCCTCCGCATCCGGGGAGTCACCGTCGAGCGTGTCCGAGCCCTCGGCGTCGTGGACGACGTCGCTGCCGTCCCCGCCGTACAGCTCGTCGTCGCCCGTGTTGCCGTCGATGACGTCCGTCTGGCCGCCGCCGTGAATCACGTCGTCGCCGTTGCCGCCGCTGATGGTGTCGTGGCTGTTGGAGCCGGTGAGCGCGTCGTTGCCGTCGTTTCCCAGGATCGAGATCGCGGCGGTCTGGGAGGGGAGGCCGGAGAGGTCGATGGTGTCGGTGCTGCTGCCGCCCCTGGCCGAGCGGAAGCCGCCCCACTGGCCGTCGAAGGCGACGTTGGCGCCGAGGTCGCCGTCGGTGGAGAACTCGTACGGCGTGCCGTCGCCCACGAAGTCGACGGCCACCGGCACCGTGGAGGAGGATCCGTCGAGCCTGACCGTGTCGTACTGTCCGGCCGGCAGGTTGAGCAGCAGCCCGCTCCAGTCGGAGCTGAGGTCCACGACCCAGTCATCGGCGAACGCGGAGCCAGCGTTGACGTTGATGACGTCTATGCCGCTGAGCGGCACGCTGCATTGGACCCCGCCGGAGGCGGCGGCTCCGTCGTGCATGGTCAGTAGGCCACTCTCGATCGACCAGCGCTGGTCGTAGAAGTAGTCATCGGCCTCCACCGTCAACGTGGTGCCGCTCGCGCTGCAGCTGACGGGCGCGGCGTGGGCGGGAGCCGCGAGCAACACCGGCACGAGCCCGAGGGCTCCGGTGGTCAGCACGCCGATGAGGCGGAGAGGGCGTCGGGTGGTCATGGGTGCCTCCGGCGGTGCTGGACGGGTGACTTCCAGTCGCCGAGTCGACCAACAGCAGCCTAGGCGCCTCCGCGTGTGCGTGTCAGCGCTGTGCAGACGCTTTGCACTCGTTGGGGTCGAGTGCTAAACATGAGGCTGGCACTCTCATCTGGAGAGTGACAACCGGACCCGGCGCCAGCTGAGGTCTTCGTGGTCGGCGGGAAGGGTCTGTCGGCAGCGAGGATCGTCCGTCGCGGGCAGCCCGCCACGGTCCCCACACACCAACTCATGGCGAAGGAATCGCAGAGTCATGGCGAAGCTGATTGCATTCAACGAGGAGGCCCGCCGCGGCCTCGAGCGGGGTATGAACACCCTCGCCGACGCGGTCAAGGTCACCCTCGGTCCCAAGGGCCGCAACGTCGTTCTGGAGAAGAAGTGGGGCGCCCCCACGATCACCAACGACGGTGTCTCGATCGCCAAGGAGATCGAGCTCGAGGACCCCTACGAGAAGATCGGTGCCGAGCTCGTCAAGGAGGTCGCGAAGAAGACCGACGACGTCGCCGGTGACGGCACGACGACGGCCACCGTCCTCGCGCAGGCGCTCGTCCGCGAGGGTCTCCGCAACGTGGCTGCGGGTGCCAACCCGATGGGCCTCAAGCGGGGCATCGAGGCGGCCGTGTCCGCCATCTCCGAGCAGCTGCTCGCGCAGGCCAAGGACGTCGAGACCCGCGAGCAGATCGCGGCCACCGCGACCATCTCCGCCGGTGGTGACACCACCGTCGGTGACGCCATCGCCGAGGCGATGGACAAGGTCGGCAAGGAGGGCGTCATCACGGTCGAGGAGTCGAACACGTTCGGGATCGACCTGGAGCTCACCGAGGGCATGCGGTTCGACAAGGGCTACATCTCGGCGTACTTCGTGACCGACCCGGAGCGCATGGAGACGGTCCTCGAGGACCCCTACGTCCTCATCGCCAACCAGAAGGTCTCCAACGTCAAGGACCTGCTGCCGATCCTCGAGAAGGTCATGCAGTCGGGCAAGCCGCTCCTCATCCTCGCCGAGGACGTGGACGGCGAGGCGCTGTCGACCCTGGTCGTCAACAAGATCCGTGGCACCTTCAAGTCCGTCGCCGTCAAGGCCCCGGGCTTCGGTGACCGCCGCAAGGCCATGCTTCAGGACATCGCGATCCTGACCGGTGGCCAGGTCATCTCCGAGGAGGTCGGCCTCAAGCTCGAGTCGACCGGCCTGGAGCTGCTCGGCCAGGCCCGCAAGGTCGTCATCACGAAGGACGAGACCACGATCGTCGAGGGCGCCGGCGACGCCGCCCAGATCGAGGGTCGCGTCAACCAGATCCGTGCCGAGATCGAGAAGTCGGACTCCGACTACGACCGCGAGAAGCTCCAGGAGCGCCTCGCCAAGCTGGCCGGCGGCGTCGCCGTCATCAAGGTCGGCGCGGCCACCGAGGTCGAGCTCAAGGAGCGCAAGCACCGCATCGAGGACGCCGTCCGCAACGCCAAGGCTGCTGTCGAGGAGGGCATCCTCCCCGGTGGTGGTGTCGCGCTCGTCCAGGCCGGCGCGTCGGCGTTCGAGAAGCTCGAGCTCGAGGGCGACGAGGCCACCGGTGCCAACATCGTCAAGGTCGGCATCTCGGCTCCGCTGAAGCAGATCGCGATCAACGCCGGCCTCGAGGGCGGCGTCGTTGCGGAGAAGGTCGCCAACCTGGAGCCGGGCTTCGGGCTCAACGCAGCCACCGGCGAGTACGTCGACCTGCTGGCCGCCGGCATCATCGACCCGGCCAAGGTCACGCGCTCCGCGCTGCAGAACGCCGCGTCGATCGCTGCGCTCTTCCTCACCACCGAGGCTGTCGTCGCCGACAAGCCGGAGAAGGCTGGCGCTGCCATGCCGGGTGGCGACGGCGGCATGGGCGGCATGGACTTCTGATCCGTGTCTTCCTGACGCACTGTGGCGTCGCCTGACGGCGACGCTTCGAGGCCCCCGTCCCTGCGCGCACCCCAGCCCCACTCCGTGGGAGCACGCAGGGAAGGGGGCCTCTTCGCGTCTCCGCCAGCCGACGCACCGGCTCCAGGGGCGCACAGCCAGCGCGTGGCCTGCTGTGGTTGCGGTGGGCTTTTGGGTCTCCGGCCACGGCGTGGGATGCTTGGCGTATTCCGCTGAACGGGGCTTCCACCCTGCAAGCGGGAAGAAGGGCCCGGGTGTCTTCCCGGGCCCTTCGCCTTTTCGCTGGTCGTCCGGCGAAAGGATCCGGCGTCTGCCGGACAGGTGGCAGTGTGGCGACCGTGCCCCCGCTGCCTGCCGCCGACGAGCAGGCGCAGTTCGCCGACCTGGCCCGTCTGGTCGGGCCGCCCGTGCGGCGCTACCTGGTCCGCCGGGCACCGGGGGATGCCGTCGACGACCTGCTCGCGGAGGTCTTCCTGGTGCTCTGGCGCCGGCGTCGCGACCTGCCCGAGGACGATCCATTGCCCTGGACGTACGCCGTCGCGCGGGGCTGCCTGGCCAATGCCGCGCGTGCGCGCGTGCGACGGCTGCGGTTGCTGGAACGGCTCGGGGCGCAGCCGGTGCCCGGCCAGGTGGATCCGGAGGCTGGGGCGGAGGTGCGTCACGCGCTGCTGGCCTTGGGCGAGCTGGACCGGGAGGTGGTCATGCTCTGGGCCTGGGAGGGACTGCCGCCGCGCGAGATCGCCGTGGTGACGGGGTTGACCGCCAATGCCGTCAGCATCCGGCTGCACCGGGCGAAGGCGAAGCTCGCCGCCGTGCTGGGAAAGGAACCGGGGGTCGCCGGACAGCAACAAGGTGAAGGGAGGAGGCCGTGATGGACGACGAGCTGCGCCGCAGGCTGAAGGCTGCTGATCCCGCACGCGATGACGTGCCGGCTGACTCGTGGATCGAGGACCTCGTGGAGGCGACGATGAACGACGTGCAGGAGCGGGTGCCCCGCCGCCGGACCTGGGTGCTGGCAGGAGTGGCGGCCGTGGCCGCCGTGATGATCGGAGCAGCCGCATCGGTGCTCCTGCTGGACGACGCGCCACGCGTGCAGCCGCTGCGTGAGCTCGCCCTGGACCTGCCGGCTCCGGACCCGATGATGATGTGCATGGAGTTCTCGGTCGACGGACTCCGTCCGATGGAGACCGCGTTCGCAGCCACGGCCGTCGACGTGATCGGCGACGAGGTCCTGCTCGACGTGGACCGTTGGTACCGCGGCGCAGACCAGGCTGACCGCGTGCGGCTGCACGCCAGCAGCGAGGCGGTGCTGCTCGAGGGTGGCATCACCTTCGCCGAGGGCGAGCGCTACCTGGTGACCGCGACGGACGGGACCGTCAACGGCTGCGGCTTCAGCGGACAGTGGACCTCCGCGATGGCCCACGCGTTCGACGAGGCCTACTAGGCAACGCCGGCGGGGCGGAACTGGACGCTGATCCGCGGGCCGGCGGCGGCCACCTTCGGAACAGCGTGCTGCCAGGTGCGCTGGCAGGAGCCGCCCATGACCAGCAGGTCTCCGTGGCCCATCGTGAAGGCGACCGAGGCGCCGCCGGCCTCCGGGCGCAGCAGGAGGCGCCGCGGATCCCCGAAGGAGAGGATCGCGACCATCGTGTCCTCACTGGAACCGCGGCCGATGCGATCGCCGTGCCAGGCGACCGAGTCGCGCCCGTCGCGGTAGTAGCAGCAGCCTGCCGTCTCGAACGCCTCGCCCAGCTCGGGCAGGTAGTGGTTGGTGAGCGCCTGGCGCGCACTGGTGAGGAGTCGGTGGGGGAGCCGGTCGTCGGCGGCGTAGGTGTGCACCAGACGGGGAACGTCGACGACGCGGTCGTACATCTCGCGCTGCTCAGCGCGCCAGGGAACCTCGCGCACCAGGGCACGGAACACCTCCGAGGCCCCGCGGACCCAGGACCGGCGGACGTCGACCCATGCGCCGTCGCCGAGCACGGTGCGGTGCACCGATCCGCGGAGGCGGCCGAGCGACGCCTCGGGGGCGAGGTCGAAGAGATCGCCCTGGAACTCGACGCGCATGGCAGGAGGCTAGCAGTTGGTCGAACAGACATTCGATGACCCCCGGTGTGTTGATAGTCCAATCGAGTCATTTGGGCGCTCAGGCAGGCACAATCACTTGCCAGTCACCCAGAATCGGCGGGTGGCGACCAGGTCGGGGGTGCGGATGACGAGTACGCCCAAGTTGAAGTACGTCCTGGTCCGTGACCACCTGAGGTCACTCCTCGCAGACGCCGACCCGGGCACCGTGCTCCCGTCCGAGCGTGAGCTGGTGCAGCAGTTCGGCGTGGCACGCATGACCGTGCGGCAAGCGGTCGACGCGCTCGTGGCTGAGGGCCTGCTCGAGCGCAGTCCCGGACGCGGCACCTTCGTCGCCGAGCCGCAGCTGCCCGCCACCGGCATCCAGGGCTTTACCGAAGACATGCGAAGGCGCGGCATCGAGACCGACTCGACCACCCTGCTCGCGCGCGTCGAGAAGGCGGGCGCCGGCATCGCACGGGCCCTCGGCCTGACGCCCGGCGATCCGGTCATCCGCTGGCGGCGGATCCGGCGCGGCGACGGCGTGGCGATCTGCATCGAGGACACGTTCCTCAACGAGGTGATGCTCCCCGGCTTCCTCCAGCCCGCGATGCCGGCCAGCCTGTACGCCGTCCTCGACCGGCGCGCGCTGCGACCGACGTGGGCCGAGGACGTGTTCACCGCGGCCGTCGCGACATCCGATGAGGCCGCTCTGCTCGGCATCGAGCCTGGTGACCCGGTGCTGCAGATCAGTCGTCGTGCGCTCCACCGAAACCGCCCGATCGCGGTCTCACGGTGCGTGTACGTCGCCGCCCTCCACTCGGCGCACGTGCAGTACACCGACACCTGAGGGCACCTGAGCGCGCCGGAGGGTGCTTGAGGACGCCCTGGCGCTCAGTCCGCGCAGCGTTGTGCGGCGCGCCGGAAGCGCGCGGTCAGCTCGGGCGAGGCCGTCTCGGCGCCGATCTCCTCGGGGGTGAACCCACTCACCAGCTCGGTGGCGAAGCAGCGGCCCTCCTTGTGGGGCCAGCCGTCCTCGAGGAGGCCGCGGGTGATGTACGTGCGGCTGAGGGCCAGCTCGAGTGCCTCCTGCGAGTGCTCGCCCGACCCCTTGACGCGCGTGCCCGGGTCGCAGGAGCGGAAGAGGAGGCCGTCATCGCCCTCGCGCTCGACGCTCGCCGTCCCGGCTGGGCCGCGGTCGATCCACCGAAGCAGAGCGGCATGGAGCTCGTCCGCGTCGCGCTCGCTGTCGCCGACGTACCTCACCTTCACGCAGGTCCGCTCCTCCTCCGTGTAGGCGACGTACCGGTCGCCACCCCAGCCGTCGGTGGCCCGCAGCGCCTCGGGCAGCGGCAGCCGTGCAGCAAGGGTGAAGAGCCACCCCGTCGACTCGAAGGTGTTGCTGTCGACCTCCTTCTGGCCCTTCTCCAGCTCCGGCTTGCGGACCTTCCGGGCGCGCTCGTCGTCCCAGGTGACGGTGAAGGGATCGAGAAGGTTCTCCTCGGTCGTCGGTGGCTCCCGGAAGAGCTTGTCGACCTCGTCGTCGCCGTCGAGGACCGCGACGGCGAGCAGTGCCTCACCCAGGGCGTACGGCACGCCCATCATCGTCTGCAAGACCTCGGGCACGCCCTTCGTGGAGGCCTCTGCGTCGCCGGCCTGGCGTGCCTCGTCACGACGCAGCGCCCGACGGGCCTTCGGCCCGAGCTGCTCGGCGTACGCAGCCTCGATGCGGCGGGCGTCGCCCTCGACGAGTGCGTCGTAGGCCATGCCGGAGCTGTCGTCGGCGTCGGCGAGCTTGCGGCTCCGCTTGCCGGCGTCGAAGTTCTGGTCCTGGAGGACGTGGACGAGCTCGTGGACCAGCGTCGACTTCACCGCAGGCGTGATCCGCGTGCCGCGGACCCGGACCAGCTCGTCGTCGAAGGAGTAGTAGGCGAGCGTCCCGCCCTGCCTCAGCTTGTCCTGCTCCTTGAAGAGGTCCACCTCGCCGTGCACCAGGCCCAGTGCGCGCAGCATGCCGGTGAACTGCTCGATCTCCTCGCGCTCCTCGTCGTCGAGGTCGCTCTCGTCGGCCGCGAGCCCCTTCTCGAACGCCTTCGGCTCCTGGAACTCGACCCGCACGGGATGCTCGAACTCGAGGTCGCGCAGCTTCTCGGCGAGCTTCACGTACGGCACGACGCGGTCATCCCACGCCTTCGGGTACGTCGGGCCCTTCGGCTCGTCTTCCCCGAACGGCAGGCAGCCGGTCGGGAGCAGCAAGGCGGCGCAGGCCAGTCCGGCGATGCCGGGTCGGAGGACGTTCTTCACAGCCGGAGGCTAGACGGCGCAGGGGTGGCGCGTCCCGCGAACCTGCTCACGCTCCGATGTCGTCCGCATCGACGATCCGATAGGCGTAGCCCTGCTCGGCCAGGAAGCGCTGGCGGTTCTGCGCGAAGTCCGCGTCGACGGTGTCGCGCGACACGATCGTGTAGAAGTGCGCGACCTTGCGCTCGCCATCGGGGCCGGGGTCGCCCGGGCGCAGCAGGCGGCCGAGGCGCTGGGCCTCCTCCTGACGAGAGCCGTAGGAGCCGGAGACCTGGATCGCCACCTCCGCGGACGGCAGGTCGATCGAGAAGTTCGCGACCTTGCTGACGACCAGCATGCCGATCTCGCCGGAGCGGAACGCGTCGAAGAGCCGCTGCCGCTCCTTCACCGTCGTCTCGCCCGTGATCGTCGGCGCCGGCTCGTTGGCTGTGCCGAGCGCGGCGGCGATCTCCTCGATCTGGTCGAGATACTGCGCGATCACCAGGGTCGGCTGGCCCGCGTGCTGCGCGACGAGGCGGCGTACGACATCGATCTTGTGGTGGGTGCAGGCCGCGAGCCGGTAGCGCTCCTCGGGCTCCGCGGTCGCGTACGCGATCCGCTCGCCCTGCGGCAGCGTCACGCGGACCTCGACGCAGTCGGCGGGCGCGATGTAGCCCTGCGCCTCGATGTCCTTCCACGGTGCGTCGTACCGCTTCGGGCCGATCAGCGAGAAGACGTCGCCCTCGCGGCCGTCCTCGCGCACCAGCGTCGCGGTCAGGCCGATGCGGCGGCGCGCCTGCAGGTCGGCGGTCATCCGGAAGATCGGCGCAGGCAGCAGGTGCACCTCGTCGTACACGATCAGGCCCCAGTCGCGGGCGTCGAGCAGCTCGAGGTGGGGATAGGCGCCCTTCCGGCGGAGCGTCAGCACCTGGTACGTCGCGATGGTCACCGGCCGGATCTCCTTGACCGAGCCGGAGTACTCGCCGATCTCGTCCTCGGTGAGGCTCGTCCGCTTGACCAGCTCGTCCTTCCACTGGCGCGCGCTGACGGTGTTGGTGACGAGGATCAGGGTGGTGGCCTTGGCGTGCGCCATCGCGGCCGCGCCCACCAGCGTCTTGCCGGCACCGCAGGGGAGCACCACGACGCCGGAGCCGCCGTGCCAGAAGGAGTCCGCGGCCTCGGACTGGTACTGCCGCAGCTCCCACCCGGACTGGTCGAGCTCGATCGGGTGCGCCTCGCCGTCCACGTACCCGGCGAAGTCCTCCGCCGGCCAGCCGAGCTTGAGGAGCGCCTGCTTGAGGTTGCCGCGCTCGGAGCCGTGGACGATGACCGTGTCGTCGTCCACGCGCTCGCCGATCATGCCGGCGACCTTCTTCGCCCGGAGGACCTCCTCCAGGACCGGCCGGTCGTTGCTGCGCAGGACGAGGCCGTGGACCGGGTCCTTCTCGAGCGTGAGGCGGCCGTAGCGCGCCATCGTCTCGGCGACGTCGACGAGCAGCGCGTGGGGAACGGCGTACCGGCTGTGCGCGAGGAGCGCGTCGACCACCTGCTCGGCGTCGTGGCCGGCGGCGCGGGCGTTCCAGAGGCCGAGGTTGGTCAGCCGGTAGGTGTGGATGTGCTCCGGTGACCGTTCGAGCTCCGCGAAGGGGGCGATCGCCCGCCGGGCCTCGGCCGCCTTCGGGTGGTCGACCTCGAGGAGGAGGGTCTTGTCCGACTGGACGATGAGGGGGCCGTCGTTCACCGCGCGAGTCTACTTGCGGTCTGGGGGCGGCCTGCCGGCTGCACTCCGCGCCGGCCCCACCCGGCTTCGGGCGCGCTCGCTGGCACCCTCACGTGCCGGGCGACGCCGGCGTGCGCGCGGCCGCCAGCCCCGCGCTGCGCCTCAATCCGTGGGGCGGACCGAGCCGATGCGGTGGACGGCGAAGGCGCGCTGGTCCTCGCTGCGGTGGTCGTACGCCGTGAGCTGTCCGCCCTCGACCCGCTGCGGGTCGACGATTCGCTCGGAGCGGGTGCCGTGGTTGTCGAGGTACTCGATGACGACGCTGGTGCCGCCCTCGATGGCGGCCCGCAGCGCGGCCAGGGCGCCGGCGGGGGTGTTGGCGATGACGTCGCGGCCGCGGGAGGTCGCGACGCGGTCGCCGGTGCGGATCGCGGAGACGGCGGCGTTGACCTGGACGGCCTCACGGGCGGAGTCGCGGCCGGCCGGAGCCGACTTCGGGGTGCGTGAGCGCAGGGTGTCGGGGCGCGCGACGTGGACCGTGCCGTCGGACGCCTCGACAACTGGCGCCAGGCCGAGCTCGCGCAGGCGGGCGAGGAGGACGTCGATGGGGGCGGTGCTGATCACCACGGTCGGCGCCAGCAGCCGGAGGCCGAGCGAGGCCGCCTTCGGGTCGGCGACCAGGTGGGCGAGCGCTGCCTCGTCATCGGAGCGGAGGAACGCCTCCGCGTAGCCGACACGGACGGTGCCGTAGGTGCGCGCGGTGTCGTCGACGAGGTAGCTCAGCGGCTGGGGAACCGGAGTCCGCGAGGTCGATGCGAGGAAGCTGTGGATCTCCGCCGCCGACCAGCCGGCATCGAGCCCGCGACGGATCGAGCCGGCGTTGAACCGGTAGACGGTGGCGCCGCCGCGTGACTCGACGTCGGCGACCTGCTGCAGCTGGGCCGCGAGCGAGGGCAGCAGGGGCCCGGGTGCGATCGCGGTGAGGTCGCCCTGGATCAGCACGTGGTCGAGCGGCTCGGGCAGGAGGGGGGCCAGCACCGACGCTGCGTCCTCGTCGGCGAGCAGTGCCCGGCCGGAGGGGGCGAGCACACCCATCGACACGACGCCGAGAGTGGTGGCCTCCTCGACGGTGGACGCGACCAGCGACGGCTGGTCGGCGGGG
>NZ_DATIHB010000008.1:0-81216 GCF_035481145.1 Nocardioides sp.
GTTCCTCGGCGAGCTCGAGCCGGCGACCCAGGAGCAGGAGACGGCCCGCCACGTCATCGGCCGACCACGCCGCCCGCTCTCGCTGGCCGGCCTGGTCTCCGAGCTGCGCCAGGTGCTCGCCGATCCCGCCAGAGACGAGCACCTGCGCGATGCCGCCGCCAGCCGCCTCAAGCAGCTCGCGGCTGCAGAGGTCCGCGGGCGTGCTGTCGCGCCTCAGGCCGATCCGTCAACGTGGTGGGGCCTCCGCGCCGCGACCCGGTCCGTCGTGCCGATCCGGCCCGACGAGCAGCCGGTCGCGCTGTCCGCCAGCGCCCTCTCGGCGCTGCTGGAGTGCCCGGCCAAGTGGTTCCTGGAGCGCGAGGCCGGGGGTTCGCGGGTCAGCTCGACCAGCCAGGGCTTCGGCCTGATCGTCCACGCGCTCGCCGACCGGCTTCACAAGGGCGAGGTGCTGCCCGACCTCGACGAGCTCATGGTCCACGTCGACGAGGTGTGGGGTCGCATGGAGTTCCGCACGCCCTGGAGCAGCATGCGCGAGCGGGCCGCCATCCGTGACTGCCTGGCGCGTTTCCTGACCTGGCACACCCGGCCGGGTGCACGCGTCGTGATCGCGACCGAGCAGAGGCTCCGGGCAACGGTGACCCTCGACGACGGCACCCAGGTGACGCTCACCGGTGAGGCCGACCGGCTCGAGCTCGACGAGGACGGCAAGGTGATCGTCGTCGACCTCAAGACCGGCAAGTACGGTCCGACCGCGAAGCAGATCAAGGAGCATCCCCAGCTCGGCCTCTACCAGGCAGCGGTCGACGCGGGCGCGGTCGACGACCTCGTCCCCGGCGCGGTCTCCGGCGGCGCCGAGCTGTGGCAGCTCCGGTTGGGCAAGGACCAGCCGCGCATCGACGCCCAGGCCGCGCCCGACCTCATCCGCGAGCAGCTCGCGGAGGCGGCCGCCGCGGTGCGGCGGGAGGAGTTCGTGGTGCGTCCCGTCGACCCCAACAACGGTCACTGCCGGTTCTGCTCGTTCCAGCCGATCTGCCCCGGCTTCGCCTCGGGATCGGTGTTGTCGTGAGGATCCGGACTCCCGAGCAGCTCCGCGACCTGATGGGCGTCGAGTGGACCTTCAGCGACGAGCAGTTCCAGGCGATCACGGCACCGCTGGCTCCGGCTGTGGTCATCGCCGGGGCCGGCTCGGGCAAGACCGCGGTCATGGCGGCTCGGGTCCTCTACCTGGTCGCCAACGAGCTGGTGCGCCCGGAGGAGGTCCTCGGCCTCACCTTCACGACCAAGGCGACAGGCGAGCTCCAGCAGCGTGTGCGCGCGGGCCTGGCCGACGCCGGCCTCCTCGGAGGCGAGCGCGAGGAGCGCGACGAGCCGACCGTCTCGACCTACCACTCCTACGCCGCCAACCTGCTGCGCGAGCACGGCCTGCGCATCGGCCACGAGCCCGACACGCGGCTGATCACCGACGCCCAGCGCTACCAGCTCGCGGCCAAGGCGGTCGCGCGGCACCGCGGCTCCGTCGAGGTCCTCAGCGATCATCCCGACACGGTCATCGGCGACCTGCTCTCGCTCGATGCGGAGCTCTCCGAGCACCTCTGCTCGATCGAGCGTCTCCGGGAGCAGCACCGGCGCGATGTCGAGGGGTTCACCGCCGCGCTGGCGACGAGTCGCGCCCAGGCCGAGATCAAGAAGTGCCTGGCCGGCATCGCCAAGCGTGAGGAGCTGATCGGCCTCGTCGAGGGCTACCGGGCCCTCAAGACGGAGCTGGGCCTGATGGACTTCTCCGACCAGATCGCTCTGGTCGCCCGGCTCGCCGAGGAGCATCCTGCCGTCGGCGAGGCCGAGCGGTCGGCGTACAAGGTGGTGCTGCTCGACGAGTACCAGGACACCTCGGTCGCGCAGGCGCGCATGCTGCGCAGGATCTTCGGTGACGGCCACGCCGTGATGGCGGTCGGTGACCCCAACCAGGCGATCTACGGCTGGCGTGGAGCCTCGGTCTCCAACATCCTGCAGTTCAACCTCGACTTCCCCGATGCAGACGGGCCGGCGGCGACCTACCAGCTCGCGGTCAACCGCCGCTCGGACCGGCGCATCCTCGCGGTGGCCAACCACCTCGCGGCACCGCTCTACTCCACGACGCGCAACGTCGTGCGCCTCGCTGCTGCGCCGGGAGCCGCAGAGGGCGACGTGCGGGTGCGCATCCACAACACCTACGACGACGAGCTGGCCTGGCTCGCCGAGCAGGTCGCCATGACGCACCAGCGCGGCACGGCGTGGGGCGAGATCGGCGTCCTCGTGCGCGACAACCGCCACGCTGCCGATGTCTTCGACGTGCTCACCGGTGCCGAGATCCCCGTCGAGATCGTCGGCCTCAAGGGCCTGCTGCGGCTTCCGGAGGTCGCGGAGGTGCTGGCCATGCTCACGCTGGTCCAGGACGTCACCGCCAACGCGTCCCTCCTCACGCTGCTGACCGGCCCCCGCTGGCAGATCGGCCTGCGTGACCTGTCCCTGCTCGGCAGTCGTGCCACTGAGCTCGCCGGTGCCCGCAAGGCGACGCCCGAGGAGCTGCACGTCCAGCTCGTGCAGGCGGTGGCCGCGGGCGACCCACTCGAGGTTCCGGCGCTGGCAGACGCGCTCGAGTCACCGGGTGAGGCCGACTACTCCGCCGAGGCCCTCGAGCGGTTCGACCTGCTCGCCCACGAGCTGCGTCGCCTGCGGGCCGCAGCGGGGGAGCCCGTGCTCGACCTGGTCCGCCGGATCATCGACGCCTGCGGCATCGACGTCGAGCTGGCCTCCTCGGTCAGCCCGGCCGCAGCCGCACGGCGCGACAACCTCGACCTCTTCGTCAAGGCGATCGCCGAGTTCGTCGGCCTCGACGGGCGCACCGACCTGGGCGCCCTCATCGCGTGGCTCCAGGCAGAGGACGACATCGGCCAGGGCCTCGACGTCGCCGTGCCGACCGAGGCCGACTCCGTCAAGCTGCTGACCGTCCACCGGTCCAAGGGCCTGGAGTGGGACGTCGTCTTCCTGCCCGGTGTGGTCGAGAAGAAGTTCCCCGTCACCACGCTCCGCTCCAACCCCCTGGTCGCCGCGGGCGTGCTGCCCGCCGTCCTGCGTGGCGACGCGATCGACCAGCCCGCCCTGCGCGGTCACGACCCGGCTGCCCTGAAGGCCTACGAGGCGGAGCGCCGCGAGCACCAGGCACTCGAGGAGCTGCGCCTGGGCTATGTGGGCTGGACCCGTGCCCGGCACGAGCTCGTCGTGTCCGCCTGGCGCTACCGGCGCGGTCTGGTCAACGGTCTCGGCCCCTCGCCGTACGCCGTTGCGACGCGTGACGCGATCGGAGAGTGGGGTGCCATCCCGGAGGCCTGGCTGGACGCGCCGCTGAAGGAGGAGCCGTCGCCCTACGCCGACGAGACCGTCGAGCTGCCCTGGCCGATCAGCCATGTGACCCCCGAGGTGGAGCGACGCACCGAGGCAGCCCGCCGGGTGCGTGAGGCCGGGCCGGTCGTGCCCTCCGACGACCCGACCATCGCCCGATGGGACGACGAGATCGCGCGTCTGCTCGCCGAGGCGGCGCGCGACTTCGCGGAGGTCGTCGAGGTGCCCCTCCCGAGCTCGCTCTC
Source organism: Nocardioides sp. (assembly GCF_035481145.1). Lineage (GTDB taxonomy): Bacteria > Actinomycetota > Actinomycetes > Propionibacteriales > Nocardioidaceae > Nocardioides. The sequence continues at coordinate 3,624 of NZ_DATIHB010000008.1, forward strand.
GGCCACCTCGCTGAGCCGGCTGCGCGACGACCCCGAGTCCTTCGCGCGTGACCTGGCCCGACCGATGCCACGCCGCCCGTCCTCGTCGGCGCGGTTCGGCACGCGCTTCCACGCGTGGGTCGAGGCGCGGTTCGGGCAGCAGCAGCTGATCGGGCTCGACGACCTTCCGGGCGCGGGCGATGCCGAGATCGACGAGGCCGAGCTGCGCGAGCTGGTCACGGCGTTCGAGAGCGGGCCCTTCGCCGATCGCGTGCCCCACGTCGTGGAGCCGCCGTTCGCGCTGGTGCTGGGCGGTGCGGGCGCTGGCCAGGTGATCCGCGGCCGGATCGACGCGGTTTATCTCGAGCCGGGGGAGCACCTCGGTGACCCCGATCGCTACCTCGTCATCGACTGGAAGACCAACAAGGCGGAAGCCGCCGACCCGCTGCAGCTCGCGGTCTACCGCGTCGCGTGGGCGGAGCTCATGGGGGTCGGCGTCGACCAGGTGCGGGCAGCGTTCCACTACGTGCGCACCGGCCGGACCGTCGTCCACGACGACCTGCCGGGCCGCGAGGAGCTGGCGGCCCTGCTCGCGCCGGGGGCCGTCCTGCCATGATCGGGGCGTGAGCGACGAGACCGCACCCGTCCAGCCGGGCCTGACCAGCCACGACCGCCTCGGACACCTGCGGGGCGACGCGAGCCGCCTCGACGCTCTCTGGGCTGACCCTGCGACACGCGTCCTGCCGGTCAGCGGCGGCTGGATGCTGGCGCGCGACGACGCTCCGGCCTGGCTCTCCCCGTCAGACGCCGCTGACCTGGTCGGCGAGGGCACGCGGATCCTGCTCGGTGAGCACGACGGAGCCCACCACTTCGCGCTGCACGTCGCCCGCCGGGGCGACGACGTCACGTGGGCGGGCATGCGTGAGCTCGGTCGGCACTTCGTCCAGGACGGCTGGGACACCCGGCTCGTCTTCCACGCGCTCGGCATGTCCGAGTGGCTGACCCGCACCCGCTTCTGCCCGCGCTGCGGGGGTTCGCTCGTCCCGGAGCTGGCCGGTCACGTCCTGCGCTGCGCGGACTGCTCACGCGAGCACTTCCCGCGGATCGAGCCCGCGGTGATCATGCTGATCACGCATGGCGAGCCGGGGTCAGCGGAGGAGAGGTGCCTCCTCGGCAGCGGGCACCAGTGGGGCCCGACCCGCTTCTCGACGCTGGCGGGCTTCACCGAGCCGGGGGAGTCGCTGGAGGACTCCGTGCGCCGCGAGGTGCGTGAGGAAGCAGGTGTCGTCGTCGGCGAGGTGACCTGGTTCGGCAGCCAGGCCTGGCCGTTCCCGAGCTCGCTCATGCTCGGCTTCTTCGGACGGGCGCTCTCGACCGAGATCGACGTGGACCCCGTCGAGCTCGCCGACGCCCGGTGGTTCACGCGCGCCGAGCTCGAGGCACAGACCGAGAGCGGCGAGATCGCCCTGCCGGGCCGCGGCATCTCCATCTCGCGCACCCTGATCGAGCACTGGTACGGCGGGGAGCTCCCGGGCCACTGGTGAGTCGCGGCCCGGAGCCGCTGTGCTCAGCCGAGCGACGCGAGCTTGGACTTCACCTGGGCGAGGGAGGGGTTCGTCTGCGCCGAGCCATCGGCGTACACCAGGGTCGGGACGGTCTGGTTGCCTCCGTTGACCTGCATCACGATGACCGCGGCGTCCTCGTTCCTCTCGATGTCGACGACCTCGTAGGCGATGCCCTCGCGGTCGAGCTGGCTCTTCAGGCGGTGGCAGTAGCCACACCACTGGGTGCTGTACATCGTGACGGCGCTCATGCGGTGCCCAACGGAGCGTCACCGTTCTGCATTCCCGCCTGCGGGCCCGGCGTACGGTGTCGCCGTGGTGAAGCCGAAGCGTTGGAGTCCGGGACACCGGCCACGGTCACGTCTGGCGGACAGCCACGTGGCCCGTACGACGTCGCGCGCGGCGGCGCTCGGCCTGTGGGCCTGGATGGTCGCCTCGGTCCCGCTCGCGTTCTTCCTCGTGCTCGTGGTGCTCGACCTGCCGCTGTGCACGCGTTCGTCGTGCGACGGAGGCCGCGCGGCGCTCGGGTCACTGCTGGTCACTGGTCTCGCCGTCCTCCTCGCCGTCGGTGTCCCGCTCGCGTGGTGGCGCGTACGACGTGTCGGTGGCCGCCTCTAGTCTTGCCGCCATGCTTCGACCCGACCTCCGTGGCGACCTGCTCGCCGGACTCGACCCCGAGCAGAGGCGCGTGGCTGAGGCGCTGCGGGGCCCGGTGCAGGTGCTCGCGGGTGCCGGCACGGGCAAGACCCGCGCGATCACGCACCGCATCGCCCATGGCGTCGCCGAGGGGGTCTACCAGCCGACCGAGGTCCTGGCGGTCACGTTCACCACACGCGCGGCGGGGGAGATGCGCACACGGCTGCGCGAGCTGGGCGCGCCCGGCGTGCAGGCGCGCACGTTCCACGCGGCCGCCCTGCGCCAGTTGCGCTACTTCTGGCCCGCGATCCACGGCACCGAGCTGCCCCAGCTGACCGAGTCCAAGCTCGGATTGATGGCGCAGGCGGTCCGCCGGTTGCGCATCGGCACCGACCAGGGGCTCCTGCGCGACCTCGCCAGCGAGATCGAGTGGGCGAAGGTCAGCAACGTCAGCCCCGACGACTACGTCGTCGTCGCGCCCGCCCGGGGCCGCGAGGTCAACGGTGCCGACGCGGCGACGGTCGCGCGGGCCTATGCCTCCTACGAGGACGTGAAGCGCTCGTCGGGCCGGATGGACATGGAGGACGTCCTCCTGCTCACCGCGGGGCTGCTGGCCGACGACGAGCGGGTCGCCGCGCAGGTGCGGCGGCAGTACAAGTTCTTCGTCGTCGACGAGTTCCAGGACGTCTCGCCGCTGCAGTCGACCCTGCTCGACCTGTGGCTCGGCGGCCGTGACGAGCTCTGCGTCGTCGGTGACCCAGCCCAGACGATCTACAGCTTCGCGGGCGCCGACGCCGACTTCCTGCGTCACTTTCCCCAGCGGTTCCCGGGCACGACCAAGGTCGAGCTTGTCCGCAACTACCGCTCCACCCCGGAGGTCGTCGCGGCTGCCAACGGGCTCCTCGCCGGCACCAGCTCGCGTGGAGTCGACCTCCGTGCGCAGCGACCGTCCGGCGCCAGCGTCCGCTACCTGGAGTACGACGACGAGGTCGCCGAGGCCGAGGCGGTTGCGGCCGAGATCGCGTCGCTCGTCGCCGGGGGCACGCCCGTCAGCGAGATCGCGATCCTCTTCCGCATCAACGCGCAGTCGGAGGCGTTCGAAGACGCGCTCGCCGCGCGCAACGTGCCGTACGTGATCCGTGGTGCTGCGCGGTTCTTCGACCGCCAGGAGGTGCGCCAGGCGATCACCCTGCTGCGTGGCACCGCGCGGTCGCAGGGCGATCCCGACGACCTCGTCGACGCCGTCAAGGGCACCCTCTCGGGTCTGGGGTGGGCCCCCGAGCCGCCCACCGCACGCGGCAGCGCCCGCGATCGCTGGGAGTCGCTTCAGGCGCTCGTCTCCCAGGCCGAGGCCTACGCCGTCGAGCACCCGGGCCGCCTCGGGGCCTTCGTCGACGATCTCGACCGCCGTGCCAGCGAGCAGCATGCGCCGGTCGCCGGCGGCGTGACCCTCGCGACGATGCACGCCGCCAAGGGTCTGGAGTGGGATGCCGTCTTCGTCTGCGGTGTCCAGGAGGGCTCGCTGCCGATCACGTTCGCGAAGACGCCCACCGAGATCGAGGAGGAGCGCCGGCTGCTCTACGTCGGCCTCACCCGCGCCAGGCTCCACCTCCGGGTCAGCTGGGCTGCCGCGCGCAACCCCGGTCAGCGGCGCAGCAGGAAGCCCTCGCGCTTCCTCGACGGCCTCCGGCCGGAGGGCTCCTCGAACAGCGGTCGCCCCAGCGTCACCGGTGCCCGCCGCGCGCAGCACTGCCGCACATGCGGCAAGCCGCTCTCGAGCGCGGGCGAGCGCAAGACCGGGAGGTGCGAGGGCTGCCCCGCGGCCTACGACGAGGCGTTGTTCGAGCGCCTCAAGGTGTGGCGTCTCGAGCGTGCCGCCGAGGCCAAGGTGCCGGCGTACGTCGTCTTCACGGACAAGACGCTCGAGCTCATCGCCGAGCACCGGCCCGACGGCCCCGCAGCGTTGCTGCGCATCGCCGGCATCGGTGCCAAGAAGGTCGAGCAGTTCGGCGAGGACGTTCTCGCCATCGTCGCCGCTGACTGACCTCCTCGCCGAGCCATCGGCTGTTTGGCAGCATTTCGACGACATTCGTCAATAAATGGTTTGCCCCTTACAACTGAGACACGTTACGGTCGTCTGCAAGGCGACCGAAACGTCGCCGTCCCGCATCAAACCCGAGACACCCGAAGGAGGTGGACACCCATGGAGATCACGACCCCGATCACGACGTGCGCTGTAAAGCCGCGTCGTCTCGCCATGCCGTCCGCCGCTGCCTTCGGTGGCGCGCGCGTCTGGCTCGTCGCCACGCGCAATGCCAAGCACGTCCCGGGTGTTCCGGTCTGGAGTCCACCGCACTGTTGAGTCAGTGCCGGCGCTCTCCAGGCCGCGGAACCCGAAACCCGGGTTCCGCGGCCTTTCTCATTTTTCAGACCATCCAGGACCTACAGGTCCGCACCGCAGGAGGTGAACACAGATGACCACCAGCGTTCTCGAGCGCAGCACCGCCCAGCTGGTCGACGACGAGTTCCCGTGTCACGTGAATGACCCGGAGCTCTTCTTCGCCGAGCAGCCCGGCGATGTCGAGTACGCCAAGGCCCTCTGTCAGTCGTGCCCGATCCAGGCCGCCTGCCTGGCCGGTGCACTCGAGCGGCGCGAGCCGTGGGGCGTGTGGGGCGGTGAGCTCTTCCTCCAGGGAGTGGTCATCCCGCGCAAGCGCCCGCGCGGTCGTCCGCGCAAGGACGCGGTGGCCGCATGACCCCGGCCGCCACGTCCGTCCCCTCACCTGAAATCGATCGGAGCACCCAGATGTACCTCCACAGCGAAGCACTGGCGCGCGAGCTCGTCGCCGCGCGCCTCGCCGAGGCCGAACGCGAGCGTCGCCGGCGCCTGCTGGCCAGCGCAGCCCGCCTGGGCCGCAAGGCCGAGCAGGCGGCGTACGACGCGCGTCTCGCCCTCGCCCGCGTCGGCGCGTGAGCCCGGCGCCGGAGCCGTCACGCGGACCTGAGGTTGCTGCTGCAACCACAGGCTGCGTGGCGGCTCCACGTCTTTCGGGGGAGTGACAGAGCAGCATCGACCTCGATCGTCGTCGACCAGGTGGCCGGTTGCAGCACGTCTGCCCAGCGCGTGAGGTCACGGGCGAGGAGGGCGGTCGCGAGAGCGACCAGGTCGGCTGGCACCGCGGGCGGCAGGCCCCACAGCGGGCGGGAGACGCCTGCATACTGCTCGAGCACGAGCGCGTGCCGGGGGTCGACCTCCGCCACACGGGCATCGAGGCAGCGCTGGCACGCCGTCAGCCCCGGGTGCACGAACGGCCCGAGCCGGACCCGCCCCTCGCAGACCACGAGGAGCACGTGAGGGCGCTCGGCGATGACCAGCCCGTCGAGGAGCGTCCGCTCGGGCTCACCCTCGGTGAGCACGGCGACGACATCCGCCCGCCCCGGCCGCGTGACCGCCAGGCCGGCCGTTGTCAGGAGCGCCTCCAGGTGGGCCGCTGCCTCGCCGAGGCCGCCACCGTCGATGCCCACGCGCACGCCACTCCTGCGGGCGAGGCGGGCGCGTGCGTCGTCGCTGCCCTCCGCTACCAGCGCGGACCGTGCGGCGGCCGCGGCTCCGTCGAGACCGTGCAGCATCGAGCTCCAGACATCTGCGTCGACGACGAGACCGCACGCGAGGAGCAGGTCGCAGGCGTGGCGCGCTGCGGGCGAGAGGAGATCAGGCGGTGGCGGAGGATGGCCGTCGTCGAGCCCGCGCAGAAGCAGGTGCACGGCCGGGTCGTCAGGCAGCACCACCGCATGCTCGGCGGCAAGTCCCACCTGCAGCTCCGTCGCCGACCTCCGCACCACCCGTACGCCGGGGCGGAGCGCGGCGCGGGCGGGAAAGCCCGGGTGATGGGTGCTCGGCTGGTGCGGCATGTCCGCAGGCTGCCACGCGGCCGGGCTTGGCGGCGTACGTCCTCCACAGGCCCGGGAGACGACGCGACCCCCGGACCCGGTGAGGGGTCCAGGGGTCGGAGTCAGTGTGCGGCAGCTGCCGCGCGCCGGTCTCAGGCCTTGCCGAGGATCCGGTTCAGGTTGGTCGAGCACACGGGGCAGACGGCCTTGGCCATCTTGGTGCCCTTCTCGTTGACACGGATCTCGCCCGTGGCCTCGCGCTTCTCCTTGCACTTCACGCAGTAGAACTCGCCGCTCCAGGTCTCCGCCATGACGGCCTCCTTGCCTATGTATTACTTGGTCGTCGCGACGGGGAGGGTGGGGAAGCCCGCCGGGATCGCACGCACAGTTTGTCCGCGCAACCACCGCGACCCTAGACCACGCGTGAGCGTGAACGTGGGAGGCGCCACGCCGTAGGGTGCCGCCATGTCTTCCGCGCCTGAGAGCCTCGCCCACCTCCGGATCGAGCGGCCCGTCGACGGAGTCGCCCTGGTGACTCTCGACAACCCCGACCAGATGAACGCCATGTCGGACGAGATGACCCGCTCCTGGGCAGCGGCGATCGCCGACCTGAGGACCGACGCGAGCGTCCGCTGTGTCGTGGTCACGGGCGCCGGGCGTGCGTTCTCGGCGGGCGGCAACACCACGTGGCTGGCCGAGAGCGGCGCGCTGCCCACGCCGGCCTTGCGTGACCAGATGCTCGCCTTCTACCGGACCTGGCTCGCCGTCCGCGACCTCGAGGTCCCCACGATCGCCGCCGTCAACGGTGCCGCGGTCGGTGCCGGCCTGGGCATCGCCCTCGCCTGCGACATCCGGTACGCCGCCGCGGGCGCGAAGCTGGGCGCCTCCTTCGTGAAGCTCGGGCTCCATCCCGGCATGGGCATCTCCTACCTCCTGCCCGAGGTGGTCGGCGACGCCGCGGCACGCGACCTGCTGCTCACCGGCCGCCTGGTCGAGGCCGACGAGGCGCTCCGGCTCGGCCTCGTCTCGCGCGTCATCGAGCGTGACGGCTTCCTGGACGAGGTGCTCGCCACCGCCGCGCAGGTGGCCGCCAATGCGCCCCTCGCGACGCGCTACGCGAAGGTCACGCTGCGCCGCCAGCGCACCTCGCTCGACGAGACCTTGCAGGTCGAGGCGCTGGCCCAGCCGATCACCTTCGGCACCGAGGACCTGCAGGAGGGCATCGCCGCAGTCCAGGCGCGGCGCTCGCCGACGTTCACGGGGAAGTAGCGACAGATGCAGCGGAGGCCCCCGGGCCTCGCGCCATCGCGCCTGCCTTCCCCTTACCTGCGCGGCGGCGGAGCCCGGAGGCCTCGCATGGGTACGACGCTAGGAGCCGCCCACGGGTGGGTCAATGGCTCGTGGCCGATCGCTACGCACAGCCTGTGGACAAGGATGTGGAGAAGCTGTTGAACGGGTGCGGTTGACTGTGGAACGTCTCGGGACGAGCCTGTGGGCGACACGCCCGGAAGGCGATGCACGTGCCGGGGTGACCAGCGGGAACCTCATTCCCCAGCCTGTGGAGGAGAAGAAGTGAGCGCACCCGAGCCCTGGTCGGGCGGTCCGGTCGCGGCGCTCCGCCGGATCGCGTTCCTGCTCGAGCGGGGTCGCGAGGACACCTACAAGGTGAAGGCGTTCCGCTCGGCGGCTGCCACGCTGCTCCCGCTGCCTGCCGACGAGGTGGCGGCGATGGTGGCGGCCGGCACGCTGACGAGGCTGTCCGGGGTCGGGCCGGCCTCCGCCAAGGTGATCGAGCAGGCGGTCCGCGGCGAGAAGCCCGACCGCCTCGTCGACCTCGAGGAGCGGCACGGTGGCCCGCTGGTCAGCGGGGGAGAGGCGCTCATGGCGCAGGTCCGCGGTGACCTGCACAGCCACTCCGACTGGTCCGACGGTGGCTCACCGATCGAGGAGATGGCGATCACCGCCATGGAGCTCGGCCGGGAGTACCAGGTGCTCACCGATCACTCACCCCGCCTGACCATCGCGAACGGGCTCTCTGCGGAGCGGCTGGCACGCCAGTTGGACGTGGTCGATGCGGTCAACGCCCACCTCGGCGGCGCCTTCACGCTGCTCAAGGGGATCGAGGTCGACATCCTCGACAACGGCGCGCTCGACCAGACCGACGAGATGCTCGCACGCCTCGACGTACGCGTCGCCAGCGTGCACTCCAAGCTGGCCATGGACCGCGACGCGATGACCCGGCGCCTGGTCAATGCGGTGCGCAATCCGTTCACGAACGTGCTCGGCCACTGCACGGGGCGGCTGGTCACGGGCGGCCGCGGGACGCGTCCGCAGTCGCAGTTCGATGCTCGAGCGGTCTTCGAGGCGTGCGCCGAGCACGGCGTCGCCGTCGAGATCAACGCGCGCCCCGAACGGCGTGACCCGCCCACGAAGCTCCTCGAGCTGGCCAGCGAGATCGGGTGCGTGTTCTCCATCGACTCCGACGCCCACGCACCCGGGCAGCTCGACTTCCTCGCGTACGGCGCCGCTCGCGCCGAGGCCGCCGGCATCGACCCGGACCGCATCGTGACGACCTGGCCACTCGCACGGCTGCTGGAGTGGGCTGCGCCACGTTCGGGCGTCTGACCGCTACGGTGCCTGTCCATGGGGACTCCGGAGGTCGAGGTACGCCGCTCCAAGCAGCGGCGTCGCACGATCCAGGCGCGCCTCGAGGGTGACCGGATCATCGTGATGATCCCCGCGGCGTACACGAAGGCCCAGGAGCGCAACGCCGTCGAGCAGATGGTGGCGAAGCTCCTCGCGCGCGCCCCACGGCGCCGTCCGACCGACGACGAGCTGATGAAGCGTGCGAAGCAGCTCTCCGATGCCTACCTCGGCGGTCTCGCCCGCCCCGAGTCGGTGCGCTGGGTCAGCAACCAGCGCTCCCGGTGGGGTTCGTGCACTCCGGGTGAGCGCACGATCCGTCTCTCCGAGCGACTGCAGGGCATGCCGGGCTGGGTGGTCGACTACGTCCTCGTCCACGAGCTCGCGCACCTCATCGAGCCCAGCCACAGCGACGAGTTCTGGGCGTGGGTGCACAACTTCCCCCAGGCCGAGAAGGCCAAGGGCTACCTCGAGGGCTACTCCGCCGGCGCCCGCCTGGAGCCCACGCACGACGCGGACTGACCCGCACGCCCGCCGGCCCGCTGAGCCCGGGGCTGCCCCTGTGGAGGGCCGGTCGCGTCCCGGCGTACGCCGCGGCACGGTGGTCGCATGTGGAATCTCGAGCGCGATCCCTTCCTGCGTTACTCGTCAGCGCTCCACAAGGACATCGTCACCGACGGGTTCATTCGGATCCTGTCGGACACGGGGCTCGACGCCTTCTCGATGGCCGCGCTTGCTCGGTGGATGAAGGTGTCCGCTGCCGCAGTCGCGCAGCGGGCATCGAAGGCCGAGACTCTGCGGTTGATCGCGGTGGCCATGGCGGAGCGATGGCGCCGGTGGGCAACGCCGGTGTGGGTGCCTGAGGGCCAGGGCATGCTCCCGACACCGCTGCCCGCGACGGAGGCCGAGGCACTCGGCGTCCGCGCCTGGCTCCTTGCCGGCGAGCTGGCGCGGACACGAGCGGCGGCAGGCGACGAGCGCCCTGCAGAGGCACTGGCCCTCGGGTGGGCAGCGGACCGTGCGAACTGGGAGGCGTGGTGGACGCGTTTGCCCACGGCCAGGGCCGCCGCCACTGACGGTGACTTCGAGGAGTTCTGGGTGGTGCTCCAGGGTGTGCGGATCTACCTCGCGTTCCTACCTGCTCCTGACCCAGCGCTGGTCGGCGCGGCGCAGAGGGTGCTCGCGCGCTTACTTGACGTTCATTAAGGGGCCTGGGGCGTATGAACCCAGCCCCTGCTTGTGCCGGACGTAGGTCGCTCGAGTCGCCCGGACCTCGTGGCCACGTCGCTCTTCCCAAGGGCACGCGCGCATTAATGAAGGTTAATCAAGAGCGGCGGTGCCCACTCGACGGCCGAGGCGAGCCTGCGCGAGGGCGACCAGCTCCACCATGTCCTCGTCCTTGGTCGGCAGCGCGTCAACCGGCCACCAGCGCACGTCGAGTGACTCCTCGCTCACGGCATGCGCAGCACCCTCCGGCGCGACGGCCATGAAGCGGACGTCGAGGTGGTGCACCTGGCGGGCGGAGTCGCCGCCGGACTCGGCCGCGGTCAGCGGGCCACCGCAGAACGGCACCGCGTGCTCGGAGAGCTGTACGGGGACCGGGTCGAGCGACAGGCCGAGGAGTCCCGACTCCTCGCGCGCCTCCCGCAGCGCGGCTCCAGCCAGTGTGGCGTCGTCCTCCTCGCAGTGTCCGCCGAACTGGAACCACGCCTGCGCCTTCGCGTGCAGCGTGAGCAGCACCGATGACCCGTCGGCCGACAACACGAGCGTCGAGGCGGTGAGGTGGTCCGGCCGGCAGGCTCGGGTCATCGCATCAGGAGACCGCTCGAGGACCGAGAGGTACCGCTTCCTGAGCGCCTTCTGCGCCGCGGTGGGCGCGTTCCACTGCGCGAGCACGCGGCTCGCGTCGGCGTGCAGGCTCACGCCCGCGGCTCGTCCGACTCGCCGTCGCCCGGCCCGTCGAGCAGCTGCTGGAGCGCGGCGTCGAAGTCCTCAGCCGACATCTCCTCGGTCGGCATGTCGAGGCCCTCGCGGAAGCCGAGCGGGTCATCGAGATCGTCGGCAGTCGGGAGCAGGTCGGGGTGGAGCCAGACCGCGTCGCGCGCCTCGAGGCCCTGCCGCGTGCGCAGGGCACCCCAGAGGGTGGAGGCGTCGCGGAGCCGGCGCGGGCGCAGCTCGAGGCCGACCAGGGCGGCGAAGGTCTCCTCAGCGGGACCGCCGGCGGCGCGGCGGCGGCGTACGGCCTCGTGGAGCCGGGACGCGGAGGGCATCCGGTGGGCGGTGGCCTGGCCGACGACCTCGTCGACCCAGCCCTCGACGAGGGCGAGGGTGGTCTCGAGCCGGAGCAGCGCGGCCTCCTGGGCAGGGGTCTTCGTCGGAGCGAAGAGGCCGCCCTCGAGCGCGGACTGGATCTCCTCCATGTTGGAGGGATCGAGGCTGCGCAGCTGCTCCTCGATGCCGGCGGTGTCGATCGTGATGCCGCGGCCGTAGTCGGCGACGGCCGTGAGGAGGTGCTCGCGCAGCCACGGCACGTGCGCGAAGAGGCGCTGGTGCGCGGCCTCGCGGAGGGCGAGGTAGAGGGTCACGTCCTCGAGGGAGACGTCGAGGCCGTCGGCGAACGACGCGATGTTGGTCGGCAGCAGGGCCGCGCGGCCGGTGGGACCGAGGGGGAGGCCGATGTCGGAGGCGGTGAGCACCTCGGAGGCCAGGCCCCCGATCGCGGTGCCGATCTGGCTGCCGAAGAGCGCGCCGCCCATCTGGGTGAGCATCCCGAGGAATGGTCCGGCCATCGCGGCGGCCTCGCCGGGGATCGCCTTGCCCATCGCGCCGACGACGTGCTCGGCGACGGGCTCGACCAGGCGCTGCCAGACCTCGCGGGTCGACTCGATCCACTCGGCGCGGCTCCACGCAGCGGTGGACGTGACGCCACTGTCGAAGTCGGTGGCCTCGTCGAGCCAGAGGTCGGCGAGGCGGACGGCGTCGGCGACTGCGGTCGACTGCGCCGAGTCGGGTGACGGGTCGGGCGAGGCCGCGACCGTACGCCGGGCGAGGTCGGTCGCGAGCTGCCAGTTCACCGGCCCGTCGAACGGCTGCATCATCGCCTGGACCTGGCTGAACAGGGCGCCGAGGTCGGGCATGCCCTGGGCACCGCCCTGTCCGAATGCCTGGCCGAAGAACTGCTCGAAGGGCGTGCCCTCGAAGGGGTTCTTCGGGTCGTCCTGATCGCCCTGTCCGGGGGTGTCGTTCATGCCGATCACGGTACCCTTCCGCGCATGACGGACGGACGTGTGGAGGGGGTCGTGCGGCTCGTCGCGATCCGCGACACCGCGCTCGACGTGACGGAGGTCCTCGACGCGCTGGGCGACGACTCCGCCGGTGGGCTCAACCTCTTCGTGGGCCGGGTCCGCGACCATGACCGGCGCGGCGGCTGTGGTCATGAGCACCAGGACGGCGGCGGCGAGGGCGACGCGGCGTACGGCGAGAGCGTGGAGGTCGAGGGTCTCGGCTACTCCGCCCACCCGACTGCGGCCGAGCGGCTCCGTGAGGTGTGCGAGCAGGTGGCTGCGCGCCACGACGTGAGGGCGCTGGCGGCGGTCCACCGGGTCGGCGAGCTGGTCATCGGCGACACCGCCGTGATCGTCGCGACGGCTGCTGCGCACCGGGGCGAGGCCTTCGCAGCGACCCGCGACCTGATCGACACGTTGAAGGCCGACGTGCCGATCTGGAAACACCAGCGCTTCGCCGACGGCTCGGATGAGTGGGTCGGTACCCCCTGACCCCGTAGGCTGCCTGTCGTGGACCTGGGAATCCTGTGGTGGCTGGCTCCGCCCGTCGTCGTCACGCTCGCTGCCATCGCCTGGGTGGTCTGGGCGGGGGAGGAGCGCGGCCCCGTCGACCCGGAGGTCGCCGCCGAGCGCATGGCGCGTGCGCTGCGCAAGGAGCACCCCGGCCAGAAGGTGCAGGGTCCGGCTGCCACGCGCCCGCGCGACCGCAGCACGGGCATCGCCGTGCGCCCGTCCCGCGGTGAGTGAGCCCGCGGCGCCCGATGCCCACGGCCCCGGGATGAGCCGCCACACCCTCGCGATCGCTGTCGCCGCCCTGGTGACGGTCGTCGGCGTCATCGCGGCGACCGTGCTGCCGATGCCGTACGTCCGCTTCGAGCCCGGCACGACGGTCGACCTCCTCTCCGAGGACCGGGGCACGGAGCGGATCGAGGTGCACGGCCACGAGTCCTACGCCGACGGGGGCGAGCTGCGGATGACGACCGTCAAGGCCACCCAGCCCAAGTCCGGCATCTCGCTGCTCTCGGCGATGAGCGGCTGGCTCGCCGACAGTGACGCCGTCAAGCCGTACGACGACGTGTACGGCGAGCGCGACACCGCTGTCTCGAAGCAGAGCCAGGCCTCGATCCAGATGGCCACCTCGCAGGACGTCGCGGTCGCGGCGGCGATGATCCACCTCGGCATCAAGGTCCCGATGGTCCCGGTGGTCGGCCCGATCGAGCCGGGGCTCCCTGCCGACGGCGCCCTCGTCGAGCGCGATCGCTATGTGCGGATCGGCGGCCAGACGATCCGCAGCTGGGACGACGTGGTGCGCGTGGTCTCGCGCGCCCGGCCCGGCAAGCCGCTCACCTTCGTGGTCGAGCGCGACGGCAAGCAGCTCTCCATTCCGGTGACCCCGCGCCGCATCGACGGCCGCACCGTGGTCGGCGTACGCCAGGCGTTCGACTTCAAGATGCCGTTCGAGGTGGAGATCCACCTGCCCGACGGCATCGGCGGCCCGAGCGCGGGCCTCATGTTCGCGCTCTCGGTCGTCGACACGCTGACCCCCGGATCGCTGACGCGTGGCAGTCGGGTCGCCGGCACGGGCGAGATGGCGGACCCGCAGGGCCGCGTCGGCGCGATCGGAGGCATCCAGCAGAAGATCGCGGGTGCGCGCGAGGCCGGCGCCGAGCTCTTCCTGGTGCCCGTCGCCAACTGCGACGAGGCCGTGCTGGCCAGGCCCGGTGCGATGCGGCTCGCGCCGGTCGCCACCCTGACCGAGGCCGAGAAGATCGTTTCCACCTATGCCGCGGACCACCGCGCCAAGCTCCCGACCTGCGAAGAGGTGCTCCGTGACGCAGCCCAGTGACCAGCCGACCCCCGAGGGCGCGTTCGACCGCGCCCTCGCCGAGGCGGTCGTCGAGATCGAGGACCACGCGGCCGAGGCGGGCTGGGACGGTCAGGCCCGCCTCTTCGCACTCGTCGACACGCAGGCCCTGGCGGCCGCCGAGCCCGCGCTCGCCGAGGCACTCGGACTCGACGCGGCTGCCGAGGGGCTCACGCCGGTCGAGCAGGACCTCGAGCCGGGCCAGCAGCTGGAGCAGGTGCTGGAGCAGATCGGCTGGCCCGAGGAGGTCGCCGGCTGCGCGGTCGTCGTCGAGCGGCTGGTTCTGCCGCCGGCGGTCGAGGGCGAGGTCCCCGAGGGTCTCGAGGAGGCGCGGGCCTTCGCGGCGGACCACCCCGATCGCCAGGAGGTGCGCATCGTGGCCGGCGTCAACCGTGCTGGCGCGAGCTGGTGCACGCTGCGCCTGCGCGAGCACGACCGCACCGAGGACGTCATCGGTGGCGTCGACCTGGTCCCGGCGCTGCTGGCGCTGCTGCACGGCACACTGGAGGATGAAGCATGAGCTCGATCTTCGATGACAATCCGGGCGGCGCTCCGGCACCGGCGGCGGGCAGGCCTGGCTGGGCCCGTGGCGTCCTGATCACGGCAGTGGTGCTGATCGTGCTCTTCTTCGCGATGAGCAGCTTCACCGGCTTCTGGACCGAACGGCTCTGGTTCGACTCGACCGGCTTCGGCTCGGTCTTCAGCCACCTCATCATCACCAAGATCGGGCTCTTCCTCGTCTTCGGCGGCATCATGGCCGCGACGGTCACCGCGAACGCCGTGGTCGCCTACCGCCTGCGTCCGCTCTTCCGCCCGGCGAGCCCGGAGCAGGTCGGCCTGGACCGCTACCGCCAGGCGATCGCCCCGGTGCGCCTCTGGGTGCTGCTCGGCCTCGCCGTGGTGACGGGCGCCTTCGCCGGCGGCGCAGGCGCCGACGCCTGGCGCGACTACCTCCTGTGGCGCAACCAGGTGCCGTTCGGGAGCAAGGACCCCTACTTCAACAAGGACAAGGGCTTCTACGTCTTCGAGCTCCCGTGGCTGCACCACGTCGTGGACTTCGCCATGGCCGTCTTCGTCGTCTCCCTGCTGGTCACCCTCGTCGTGCACTACCTGTACGGCGGGATCCGGCTGCAGGCGACCCGTGACCGGCTCTCGGGTCCGGCGGCTGCCCAGATCTCGGTGCTGCTCGGCCTCTTCGTGCTCGTGAAGGCAGCCGACTACTGGCTCGACCGCTACGACCTTCTCAACAGCGGGGGAGGGGTCGTGGACGGCATCACCTACACCGACGACCACGCAGTCATGCCGGCGAAGACGATCCTGATGTCGATCGCGATCATCTGCGCGCTGCTCTTCTTCGCCAACGTCGTCCGGCGGACCTGGATGCTCCCGTCGGTGGGTCTGGCCCTGCTCCTGCTCTCCGCGATCCTGCTCGGTCTGATCTGGCCCGGAGCAGTCCAGCAGTTCCAGGTCGGCCCTTCGCAGCCCGACAAGGAAAGGGAATACATCGCCCGCAACATCGAGGCGACACGTGAGGCATACGGCATCGCCGATGCCGAGGTGACGCCGTACGCCGGCAAGAGCGCGCTGACCCAGCAGGAGCAGCGCGACGAGCTGGGCAACACCCCGGGGATCCGTCTGGTCGACCCGCAGCTGATCCGCTCGGCGTTCGAGAACCAGCAGCAGCTCCGCAAGTACTTCTCCGTCGCCGACGTCCTCGACGTCGACCGTTACCAGGTCAACGGGCGCGAGCGCGACATCGTCCTCGGCGTCCGCGAGATCGACCAGACCGGCATCCCCGACGACGCCAAGAACTGGTCGAACCTCCACACCGTCTACACCCATGGCTACGGCGTCATCGCGGCGTACGGCAATCAGCGCGACGCCGACTTCCGCGAGCAGGAGCTCCCTGACAACCCGGAGTGGGCCGGCAAGGGTGCATCCGACGCGTCCAGTGACCTCGCGCCGGACGGCTACCGCCCGCAGATCTACTTCGGTGAGCAGTCACCGGACTACTCCATCGTCGGCAAGCCCTCGAAGGACGCCCGCGACGTCGAGCTCGACCAGCCGTCCGAGGGCGACGAGGACGCCACCAGCACCTACGACGGCAAGGCGGGCGTCGCCATCGGCAGCACCTTCCGTCAGCTGCTCTACGCGTGGAAGTACGGTGATCCGACGATCGCGCTGTCGGGTCGGGTGTACGACACCTCGAAGATCCTCTACGACCGCAAGCCGAGCCAGATGGTGGAGAAGGTCGCGCCCTGGCTGACGGTCGACAGCGACCCGTTCCCGGCGATCGTCGATGGCAAGGTGGTCTGGCTCCTCGATGGCTACACGACGACCGACCAGTACCCGCTCTCGCAGCACGGTTCGTACGAGGAGATGACCTCGGACTCGCTGGCGAGCCCGACGGAGTTCCGGACGCTGCCGACCGACGAGATCAACTACATGCGCAACGCGGTGAAGGCCGTGGTCGACGCGTACGACGGCACGGTCACGCTCTACGCGTGGGACGAGAAGGACCCGATCCTGAAGTCCTGGCGCAAGGCGTTCCCGGGCACGGTCAAGGACAAGGACGAGATCCCGGCCGAGGTGCTCGACCACATGCGCTACCCGGAGGACCTCTTCAAGGTGCAGCGCTACCAGCTGCAGCGCTATCACGTGACCAACGCGGACAACTTCTACGCGGGCAAGGAACGCTGGGAGGTGCCGGCGGATCCGACGGTGGATGCGCCTGCGAACGCTGCGAAGCAGCTGCAGCCGCCGTACCGGCTCTCGGTGCGCACGAGCGATGCGGCCGACCCGGTCTTCTCGTTGACCTCGACCTTCGTGCCGAAGGACAAGAGCAACCTGGCGGCGTTCGTCTCGGTCGACGGCGACGCGTCGCGCGAGAGCTACGGCAAGATCCGGATCCTGGAGCTCCCCTCCACCGGGCCGGTCCGTGGTCCGTCGCAGATCGCCAACGACTTCGCGACCGACTCTGCCATCCAGGCGAAGCTGACCCAGTTCAACGTCAGCCAGAACATCAGCAAGGTCTACGGCAACCTGCTCACCCTGCCGGTTGGCGACAGCCTGCTCTACGTGCAGCCGCTCTACACGAAGAAGGCGGGCGCCGAGACTTCCGGCAACTTCCCGGTCCTCAACTTCGTCCTGGTCTCCTTCGGCGACCGGTTGGCGATCGCGACGACGATGTCCGAGGCGATCGCCGAGGTGCTGCGGGTCGAGAACGATGACCGCCCGAGCGGAGGCGGTGAAGGACCGGACGACGGCCCCGGCGGTCCTGTCCTCGATGACGAGGTCGTCTCCCTGCTCCAGCGCGCTGACCGCCAGTTCGCGCAGGCGAAACAGGCACTCAGCGACGGTGACCTGGCGGGGTACCAGGAGCACACGGTCGAGGCAGAGCGCCTCGTCGGCCGGGCGCTCGAGGTTGCCCAGGCGACGCCGTCGCCGTCGGCTGCCCCGTCTGCCTCGCCGTCGCCGTCCGCCTCGGCCAAGCCCTGAGGAGGATCACTCGCTGACGAAGGTCAGGCGCTGAGCGGCTGCGGCTCGGTCGTGAGCGCGCTGACCGTCGCCATCGCCTGACGGGCGTTGGCGGTGATTGCCTGCCAGTCGTGCGTGCGGATCAGCTCGGCCGGAGCGATCCAGGTGCCGCCGACGGCGTCGACGTTCGGCAGCGCGAGGTAGCGGGCGGCGTTGTCGAGGGTGATGCCGCCGGTCGCGCAGAAGCGGAGCCGGGGGAGTGGCCCGTTGAGCGCGCCGAGGTACGCCGGACCGCCGGCCGCCTCGGCGGGGAAGAAGCGGACCTCGGTGAGACCGCGCTCCTGCAGCTCCATGGCCTCGCCGGCGGTGGAGCAGCCGGGGAGGTAGGGGATGCCGGTTGCGAGGATGCCGTCGAGCAGGGCGGGGGTGGGGCCCGCGGAGGCGACGAAGGCCGCGCCGACGCTGGCAGCCAGGACGGCCTGCGAGGTGCGGGTGATGGTGCCCGCGCCGACGACGATGTCCGGCACCTCGGTGGCGATCCGCTCGATGCTGACGAGGGAGGCGCTGGTGCGCGCCGCGACCTCGACAACGCCGATGCCTCCGTCGAGGAGGGCACGGGCGACGTCCACCGCGCGGCTCGGGTCTTCGAGAACGACTGCGGGGATGACAGGGCTGGTCAGGATGGTCATGGGACTACGATCGTCCACTTTTGCGCGCGAAGCAAGCATAAGTAGGGATCAATCTGGCGTAATCCCGCCGTCGGCGACGTTGCGAAGGGGGCCGATTTGGAGCGTCATGAGGGATGCCGTAAGGTTGTGTTCACCGACGCGGGGTGGAGCAGCTCGGTAGCTCGCTGGGCTCATAACCCAGAGGTCGCAGGTTCAAATCCTGTCCCCGCTACCAAATTTTCAGGCTCGGAATCTTCGGATTCCGGGCCTGAAAGCATTTCGGGGCGCGAGCGGGTGTCAGGTCGGGGCGACGAGCCCGTGCGCCAGCGCATACAGACTGGCTCCGACGCGATTGCTGACGCCGAGCTTCGCGTACGTCCGCTCAACGTGGTTGCGCACGGTCTTCTCCGAGAGCACCAGCTGCTGCGCGATCTCCTTGTTGCTCGCACCGCGGGCGACGAGCAGCAGGATCTCGACCTCGCGCGGCGTCAGCCCGTCCTCGCGCTGCCTGGACCGCGTCGTCGCGTGCCCCGCGGCGGCCAGGACCGCATCGACGGCCGCGCCATCGAGCAGGCCGGACGAGGCGCGCCGTCGCAGGCGGTCGGCTGCCTCCTCGGGCGTCCGCGCCGACCGGTACGGACGCGGCTCCAACGCCGACTCGTAGGCGACCGCGGCGGCCAGGATCCGGTCGCCCTGCCCGAGCTGTGCCGCGGTGAGGCCGCGCGGATATCCGGACCCGTCGAGCAGTTCCTGATGGTTCATCGCAAGGCGGGTGACTGCCTCCAGCCCCCCGACACGCTCCAGCACCCGTCCGGTCAGGTACGGGTACAGGCGCACCCGCTCGACCTCCGCCGGTGAGAGCACCGCCGCCTTCTCCCAGATCTGGCTGGAGACGCCGATCCGGCCCAGGTTGTGCACGTGCCCGGCCCGACGAAGGTCGCGTACCTGCTCGTCCGACATGCCGGAGCGCACCGCCGCTGAGGCCGCCAGCGCGGCGACCGCACGCGAGTGGCCGAGGGTGAAGGGGCACTTCATGTCGGCGAAGTCGCCGAGAGCGACCAGTATCTGGTCCACGTGGGCGTCGGTCGGCACCTCGTCACCGGCCGGCGCCTGTGCCAGGGCCTCGGCCCACACGTCGTCGGGCTGCGCAAGGATCCCGTCGGGATCAGCGACGAGCGCGTCCACGACCGCGGGGTCGAACTGCTTGCCTCGCCGCTCCTTGGCCATCGCGACTGCCCCGGCGACCCCGGCAACCCGCGAGAACACCTCCGCGACGTCGGCGACGATCGCGACCCGCAGCTCGATCGGGATCTCCTCGCCGCTCACGCCCACGGGACCGCCCGAGCCGTCCCACCGCTCGAAGGAGAAGCTGACAGCGTTCTGAACCGATGCCGGGAGTCCCATCTCGGCAGCCAGCAGGCCAGCGGCGGCGCAGTGGCCGTGATAGCGCTCGACCTGCTGCCTCCTGCCCGTCACCGCCATCTGCGCCATCAGCCCGATGCGTTTGGGAAGCGGCGATCCCTTTGCCAGGTTGCTCGCCATGAACCGCATGTACGGCAGCCCCGACCAGTCGACGAGGTAGGCATCGCCGCGGATCTGGATGTCGTCGCCGAAGCTCGCACTCAGCTCTCGCGAATCGACGTGACACGCGACCCACATCAGCATCGTCGTCAGGTAGGTGGCGTCGCGCTGCGCGGGGGAGAGGCCAAGCCGGTCGGCGAGGCGAACGGACGACAGCGCCGAGCGCAGGATGTGCTCGGCCGGCTGGCCCAGCCCCAGGTCGATCGCCAGCGAGAGCGCTGCCAGCAGCTCGGAGCGACGCGGCGGGGTCTGGGCCATTCCCCTATCGTGCCGTGGTCGGCAGGGTGTGGCGCGTCGGATCGAAGTTTTCGAAGTGCCCGAATCCGTCGGCGAAGAGGTAGCCCTTCTGCGGCAGCGGGAAGTCGCCGCAGAATTCCTGCTCCACCAGCGGTCCGATCACGCCGGCGTCACGCCCGCTGATCAGCGCCGTACTTCGCGTGACCTCCCAGATGCGCCTCGGCGCCGCCATGAAGGACTGGCCGTTCGGCAGGTGCGTGCCGCTGAGCCGCATGCGCCCAGCGCCCATCATGGCCGTGGCCATGTGGCCCATGACGGCGTGGAAGCCCTTGTTGGTCCACGCTCCCATCGGCATGGCGATGCTCATCGCCGACATCATCGTCGTCAGCGCGGTGGCTCGGCACTCGACCGTCCAGTCGAGAACATCGTCGATGAAGACGCGCATCGTGAAGTCGTCGAGCCAGGTGACGTCGATCGGGGTGACGGTCGAGGGTTCGACGAGATCCGCACTGATGTACCGCGGGCAGCTCTCCTCTGGCCTGCCGGTCGTGTAGACCCGCCACTCGCCCGCCGGATTGCGATGCCAGACGGACCGGTACGGCGGGCCGAACGACGCGGCGTGGAAGTCGCGCAGCACCAGGTAGTCGCCACCGCTGAAGGGAAGCCCGATCACGCCGTAACCGATGGCTCGCTCATCGTCGCCGGGCGGCAGGACTCGGGCGATCTCCATCGAGGTGGCCGCCTCGCGCGGAGTCAGCTTCTTGCTCATCTCGATTCCTTCCACATCGCCGCGACGTGCCGGGCATCGGTGCCGCAGCACCCGCCCAGCACCTCGAGGTTGGTGAACATGTCCAACAGGGGACGCTGATCCACAGCGAGCTGCGCCGGATCACCGGCATCGAGAACCTCGGATTCGTCGAGCTCGGCATGGCTCATCGTCGACGCGTTGACCCGAAGTCCGCCGACCCGCTCCTGCCACGGCCCCGGCTCGAAGCCCTTGAGGATGTGCGTCGGGTGTGCGCAGTTGATCAGGAAGTGCGCGGGCCGCGCGACGGCATCCACCGCGGTGATCGCCTCGGCCAGGGATGTCCCGTTGAGCAGCCGACCGTCCGTCTCCACCGTGAAGCCGATGGCCACAGGCAGGCCCAGATCGGAGGCGGCGCGCGCAATGCCGATCGCCTCACCCACCTCGTTGAGCGTCAGCGCCGAGGCCCGGTCCGCACCCGCTGCAGCGAACGCAGCGAGCTGCGGGCGGTGGTAGTCGGCAGCCTGGTCCGGATCGATGGGACCGCTCGTCTGGTAGCCGTCACCGCGCGGGCCGACGATCCCGCCGACCTCCCATGCGGCCAGCCCGCTGGCTCGGCCGACCTGGCGGAGGAAGTCCACCGCGTCCGTGTTGACCCGGGTGAGAGCCACGGCGTCGTAACCGAGCGGCGCAGCCCGATCTGCGTTCGCCATCCACGTCGGGGTCTCCAGCAGCAACGCGGCTCCCGCCTCGCCCGCGATCTCGACGTACGCCATGTAGTACTCCATGAGCACCGTGCGGCCAGACGCCGAGTCGAGCAAGGGGTACGCCGAGAATGCAGGCAGGTCAACGCCCCGGTTGAAGATGAGGTCGGTCTCGATGCCGCCGTCGGTCACGAATCGCATGGGAGCCGCTCCGCCTATTTCGTCGCAGTGACGAGGAGGAACGTCGCCCCGATCGAGGTCCGGTCCGGGCCGCCTTCGTTCTGGCTGG
This sequence comes from Nocardioides sp., assembly GCF_035481145.1. Classification (GTDB taxonomy): domain Bacteria; phylum Actinomycetota; class Actinomycetes; order Propionibacteriales; family Nocardioidaceae; genus Nocardioides. Next base: position 25,184 of record NZ_DATIHB010000008.1, read on the forward strand.
CGAACAGATCCGCGAGCTCGCGGTCGAGCTCGTCGCCCCGGCCGGCGGCCTCGGCGGCTGCATAGGCATTCATGGTCGGCCCGTAGTACGCGCGGAACAGCCCGAGGAACTCGGCGGACGGACCCTCGCTCTCGAACCGGAACTCGCGCCGCTCGCACGACACCGACTCCGCGGCGATGCCCGCCGCCGCGAATCGCCGTACCACCTCGTCCTCGACCCCCCAGGTCATCGGACTCACGAAGCCCTCAGGCGGTGGCGGCGAGTACGAGCTGGCGATCCGCAGGATCTGCGCAACGAGCGTGGGGTCGCCGGGGATCCAGTTGCCCATCACGATGCGGCCGCCCGGTCGCGTGACGCGAACCATCTCCTTGGCGACGTCGTAGGGACGCGGCGCGAACATCGCTCCGAACACGGTGACGACGAGGTCGAACGAGTCGTCGGCCAGGTTGTCGAGGTGGCTGGCGTCGCCTTCCTCGAAGCGCAGGTTCTCCAGCTCCTCGGCTGCGGCACGCGCGTTCCCCGCGGCGACCAGGTTGCTGGCGATGTCGACGCCGACGACGTCGGCGCCGAGCCGGGCGGCCGGAACGGCGGTGGTGCCGTCGCCGCAGCCGAGGTCGAGGACCTGCGTCCCGGGCCGGACGCCCAGCTGGCTGACGAGGGCTTCGCCGGCGTTGCGCATCGTCTCGGCGACGCGGGTGAAGTCGCCCTTCTCCCAAAGGTCCTTGTTGGGGTTCGACACTGTCGTGGTCATGGGGAACCTCTCCCTGGTTGGTGACGGCTCCAGCATTGGCCCGCAAGGCGCCCCTCCACATGGGGCAGATGCCTCAAAGATCGGCAACGTTGCTGCAACGTGACGGCTCCTAGCGTGTGTGAACGGCGTCACAGCCGACGTCCCCGACACCTTCGCAGGAGCAGAAAATGACCGTCTACGCAGCTCCCGGCCAGCCGGACTCGCTCGTCTCCGTCCAGCCCCGCTACGGCCACTTCATCGGTGGCGAGTGGGTCGACCCGATCAAGGGTCAGTACTTCGAGAACATCTCGCCGGTCAACGGCAAGCCCTTCACCGAGATCGCTCGGGGCACCTCCGAGGACATCGAGGCGGCCCTCGATGCCGCCCACGCGGCGAAGGCCGCCTGGGGCCGGACCACCGGCACCCAGCGCGCCGTACTGCTGAACAAGATCGCCGACCGGATCGAGGAGCACCTCACCGAGCTCGCAGTCGCCGAGACCTGGGACAACGGCAAGCCGGTGCGCGAGACGCTCGCCGCCGACCTGCCGCTGGCCGTCGACCACTTCCGCTACTTCGCGGCCACGATCCGCGCCCAGGAGGGCTCGAGCAGCGAGCTGGACGGCGACACCGTCGCCTACCACTTCCACGAGCCGCTCGGCGTCGTCGGCCAGATCATCCCGTGGAACTTCCCGATCCTGATGGCGGTCTGGAAGCTCGCCCCGGCACTCGCCGCGGGCAACTGCGTCGTGCTCAAGCCGGCCGAGCAGACGCCGTGGTCGATCCTCAAGCTGGTGGAGGTCATCGCCGACCTGCTCCCCGCCGGTGTGGTCAACGTGGTCAACGGCTTCGGTGTCGAGGCCGGCGCTCCGCTGGCGTCGAACCCGCGGATCGCGAAGATCGCCTTCACCGGTGAGACCACCACGGGCCGCCTGATCATGCAGTACGCGAGCCAGAACCTGATCCCGGTCACGCTCGAGCTCGGCGGCAAGAGCCCCAACGTCTTCTTCGAGTCGGTCGCAGCCCAGAAGGACGCCTTCTACGACAAGGCGCAGGAGGGCTTCGCGCTCTTCGCCCTCAACCAGGGCGAGGTCTGCACCTGTCCCTCGCGTGCGCTCATCCAGGAGTCGATCTACGACGAGTTCCTCGCCGACGCGGTGGTCCGGGTCGAGAAGATCATCCAGGGCAACCCGCTCGACGACGCGACGATGATCGGCGCGCAGGCCTCGCTCGACCAGCTGGAGAAGATCCTCTCCTACATCGAGATCGGCAAGGCCGAGGGCGCCAAGGTCCTCACCGGTGGCGAGCGCAACGTCCTCGAGGGCGACCTCGCCGACGGCTACTACGTGAAGCCGACGATCTTCGAGGGCCACAACAAGATGCGCATCTTCCAGGAGGAGATCTTCGGGCCGGTCGTCTCCGTTGCCCGCTTCGCCGACGAGGGCGAGGCGCTCGAGACCGCCAACGACACCCTCTACGGGCTCGGTGCCGGTGTCTGGTCCCGCGAGGGTGCCCAGGCCTACCGTGCCGGTCGCGAGATCGAGGCCGGTCGCGTGTGGACCAACTGCTACCACCTCTACCCGGCAGGCGCCGCTTTCGGTGGCTACAAGCAGTCGGGCATCGGCCGCGAGAACCACAAGATGATGCTCGACCACTACCAGCAGACGAAGAACCTCCTCGTCTCCTACTCGCCCGACGCGCTCGGCTTCTTCTGATGGACGTCGGCCCCCGGCGGGTCGACGTCACCGGTGAGGCGGCGGAGCTCCTCCGCCGCCTCACCGCGGACCACGGCCCGCTGATGTTCCACCAGTCCGGCGGCTGCTGCGACGGCTCCGCGCCCATGTGCTACCCGCAGGGCCAGTTCCTGACCGGAGCGTCCGACGTACACCTGGGAGACCTGGAGATCGGTCTCGACCGGCCCGTCCCCGTCTGGATGGGCAAGGCCCAGTTCGCCTACTGGGAGCACACGCACCTGACGATCGACGTCGTGGCGGGGCGTGGCGCCGGCTTCTCGCTCGAGTCGCCGCACGGCGTCCGCTTCCTGACCCGCTCGCGCGTCTTCACCGACGAGGAGCACGCCGCGCTCGTGGCTGTCTCGGACGGCGCCGGCAACGCCGTCTGAGGTCTTTCCTCGCCAGCCCTTCCACGACAAGGAGATGCAGATGACCGTCCGTGCCACCGGCTCCCGCCTCGAGGGCTGGTTCGTCACCGCGCGCCAGCGCCAGCCCGGGCCGTACGGCGAGCCGCGGCCCTGGGGTGCCGTCCACGTCAAGCGACTCGGCGAGCCGAAGACCGCCTGTGGCGTGGTGAGCCTGGGCTGGCAGGTCTTCTGGCGGGTGCCGGCCGACAGCGTCCTGCCCGACCTCTGTGGCGCGTGTCGCGAGGTCGCCCTCGCCGATGCGCACGCCTCGAGCCCGCGCTGCAGCGCCTGCTGATCACGCAGCACACCGCCAGCGCCCGGATCCACCACGGATCCGGGCGCTAGCCCATTTCCGGATGGCATCGGCCGTTGTCGGGTGACTTCTGGGGTCGGCTACCCCAGTGAACTGGGGTGGATCCCCAGTCCGAAAGTGACTAGTACCAATAAGCCCCCACGGCCTCGCGCGATGCCGTGGACTTGGCGTTGTCTCTTTGGACATCTCGGGGTCCCCTCCCTCCCACCAGAAGGACCCGCTCTCATGGCACTCTCCCTCGACGCCCGTCGCAAGAACAACGACGACGGCTTCACGCTCATCGAGCTCCTCATCGTGATCATCATCCTCGGCATCCTCGCCGCGGTCGTGGTCTTCTCCGTCAACGGCCTGAACAACGACGCGGAGATGAACGCGTGCAAGGCCGAGGTTCGCGCGGTCGAGACCGCCTACGAGGCCGCCATCGCCAAGGGTGCGACGGCCCCGACGCTGGCCCAGCTCCAGGCCGCGCCGTACAAGTTCCTGCGCTCGGCTCCGGTCTACGTCACTGCCGTCGACGCGACCTCCGTCACCGCGTCGCCCTGCTGATCCTCTGACCACCGCGGGAGGGTCGCCGTACGACGACCCTCCCGCGTTCGGCCATTTCCCACCCGGCCATTTCCCAACCGGTCACGACCCACCGAGGGCACCCATGCACATCGAACAGACGAAGCTCGGCGCAACGATCGACCACCTCCTCGCGGTGCTGTGGAGCAAGCGCGGCAGCGACCTGCTGCTCACCGTCGGCCTGCCCCCGATGATCCGTGTCGACGGGTCACTCGCCCCGGTGGACGGTGCTGTCGCCCTGGCCGCGGCCGACACCGACGCCCTGCTCGCCGAGATCCTCACCAGCGACCAGGTGAAGGCGTGGGAGGCCCGGCATGAGTTCGACTTCTCGTTCTCCTGGCGTGACCAGGCCCGGATCCGCGGCAACGCCTTCACCCAGCGCGGCCAGACGGCCGTCGCGCTCCGCATGATCCCGCGCTCGATCCCGAGCCCCGACGACCTCGGCCTGCCGCAGCCGCTCCGTGACGCGGCCCTCAAGCACCAGGGGCTGATCCTGATGACCGGCCCGACCGGCTCGGGCAAGTCGACGACGCTGGCGAGCCTGATCGACCTGATCAACGACAACCGCGGCGCCCACATCATCACGATCGAGGACCCGATCGAGTACGTGCACGACCACAAGCGCTCGGCCGTCAACCAGCGCGAGGTCGGCACCGACACCGCCGGCTTCCACGACGCGCTGCGCAGTGTGCTCCGCGAGGACCCCGACGTCCTGCTGGTCGGCGAGATGCGTGACCTGGAGTCGATCCAGTTCGCGCTCACCGTCGCCGAGACCGGCCACCTCGTCTTCGCGACGCTGCACACCAACGACACCGCCCAGTCCCTCGGGCGCATGATCGACGTCTTCCCGGCCGGCCAGCAGGAGCAGATCCGGGTCCAGCTCGCCGCCGCCCTCAGTTGCGTCGTCTACCAGCGCCTGGTCCCGCGCATCGGCGGCGGCATGGTGGCGGCGTACGAGGTGCTCACCGCCACGCCCGCGGTGCGCAACCTGATCAAGGAGGGCAAGACCCACCAGCTGCGCAACTCGCTCGTCACGGGTATGCGCGACGGCATGTCGACGCTCGAGCAATCCCTCTCCGACCTGGTCCTGGAAGGGGTCATCACCGAGGAGGACGCGCGCGCACGCAGCCTCTACCCGAACGACGTCGTCCCGCGGCCTCGCGCCGCTGCGCCTCTCCGGGGCTGACCGCGATGCGTTTCGCAGGACGTCATCGGGAGGCGCCGGCCGCGCCCGCGCCGCGCCAGCAGTCGTACGACGACATGGTCGCCGGTGTCCTGGTGGCCGCCGGCCGTCTGGAGCCGTACCAGCTCGACGCCCTGCGCGTCGCCGCACCTGAGGCGATCCTCGCCGACGAGGTGGTGCGCACCGGTGCGGTCAGTGCCGACGACCTGGCGGCGCTCGTGGCCCAGCACTACGGGTGTGAAGTCGTCGACTTCCGCGCCGTCGATCCGTCGCCGGAAGCCGTCGCCCTCATGCCGCGGGACCGGGCGCGGGAGCTCCAGGCAGTCCCGCTCTCCGTGGACGACGCCGGGGTCACGGTCGTCGTCCTCGACCCGTCGCGCGAGCACCTCGATCTGATCCAGCAGGCCGTGGGTCGTCCGGTCACCGCACTGGTGGCGACGCACCGGACGCTCACGCAGGCGCTCGATTCCGAGTACAAGGCCACCAGCGAGCTCGGCTCGCACGTCGAGGCCTTCGAGGCGCGGGACGTCCTGCGCCGTGACGCCTTCGAGGACAGCGCACAGGTCAACGAGGACGCACCCGTCGTCCAGGTCGTGCAGAAGGTGATCACCCAGGGGCTGCGCGACCGGGCCTCCGACATCCACATCGAGCCCTTTGGCGATCGGGTGCGGATCCGCTTCCGCATCGACGGTGCGCTCAACGACGTCCTCGACCTGCCCGGGTCGATCGGCCCGGCGCTGATCAGCCGCCTCAAGATCCTGGGCGGCATGAACATCGTCGAGCGGCGCCGGTCCCAAGACGGCCAGATCTCGATGAACGTCGAGGGCCGCGAGGTCGACATCCGCGTCGCCACGACCGCCGTCGTCGGCGGCGAGAAGGTGGTCATGCGGCTGCTCGACAAGAGCCGTCCGCTCTTCAAGCTCGCCCAGCTCGGCATGCCCGACGACACCGCCGACCGCTTCCGCCGGCTGGTGCACCAGCCCTACGGGATGATCGTCTGCGCCGGCCCCACCGGTGGTGGCAAGACCACCACGCTCTACGCCTCCCTGGGTGAGCTCGACACCGTCGACCGCAACATCATGACGATCGAGGACCCGGTGGAGTACACCTTCGATTCGATCAACCAGATCCAGATCAACGAGCAGGCCGGCATCACGTTCGCTGGTGGGCTCAAGTCGATCCTGCGCCAGGACCCCGACGTGATCCTGATCGGTGAGATCCGCGACGTCGACACCGCGCGCATCGCGGTGCAGAGTGCGCTCACCGGCCACATGGTCCTCTCGTCGCTGCACGCCACCGAGGCTGTCTCCGCGCTCTACCGCCTGCTCGACATGGGGATCGAGGCCTTCCTCGTGGCGTCGTCGGTGAGTGCGGTGATGGCCCAGCGCCTGGTGCGCCGCAACTGCACCAACTGTCTGGAGACCTACCAGCCGACGGCTGACGAGATCGGCTTCATGCGCGCCGTCGGTGGAGACGAGCCCTCGCACGGCTTCGTCCACGGTGTCGGCTGTCACTTCTGTGCCCACACCGGCTACCTCGACCGGATCGGCGTCTACGAGCTGCTGGCGGTCACCGATGAGGTGCGTGAGCAGATCATCGACCGGGTGCCCCAGGACGAGATGCGCAAGCTCGCGCGCAGCCAGGGCATGCGCACCCTGCAGGAGCAGGGTGCCCGGCTGGTTGCGGACGGGTTGACCACCCCGGCCGAGGTCATGCGTTCCATTTACGTGGCAGGAGCCTGAGATGCCCAAGTTCGCCTATGTCGGAGTCGACATGTCCGGGGCGCCGGTCAAGGGCACGCAGAAGGCCGAGAGCCGCGGCGACGCCGAGGTGGCCCTCTTCCAGCAGCAGGTGCGCGACCTGCGCGTCACCGAGAAGAAGAGCATCCTGCAGTTCGAGATCTCCGGACCGCGGATCAAGCGTGACCACGTCATGCACCTGTCGCGGCAGATCGCTGCCTTCCTCCGCGCCGGTCTGCCGATCCTCGAGGCGGTGCACACCATCGGTGCCGAGAGCGACAACTCCTCGCTGCGCCGGATGATGTACGAGATCGAGGACGGCCTCCGGTCGGGTGACCGGTTCTCCGACTGCCTGGACCGCTTCCCGAAGGTCTTCCCTCCGTTCTTCCGCGGCATCGTCCGCTCGGCGGAGCTCACCGGTGAGCTCGACACCGTCCTGCTGCGCCTGGCCCGCTACATCGAGCGTGATCTCGAGGCGCGTCGCAAGATCAAGACGGCGCTGACCTATCCGCTCGTCGTCGCGGGGCTGTCGGTGGTGACCGTGGTCATCCTCGCCGCCTACGTGCTGCCCAAGTTCAAGGACTTCTTCGCGAACCTCGACGCCGACCTGCCTCTGCCGACCCGCATGCTGATGCACACGACGGACTTCCTCACGGCCTGGTGGTGGGCGCTCCTCGCGGGGCTCGGAGTCTTCATCCTGCTCATCTTCATCGTGACCCGCTTCGAGAAGGGCAAGTACGCCCGCGACGCCTTCTTCCTCAAGGTCCCCGTGCTCGGGGAGACGATCCAGTACGCCCTGGTCGAACGCTTCTGCCGAGTGCTCGCCTCGATGGTCTCCGCCGGCGTCAACCTGACCGACGCCCTGACGGTCACCACCGACGCACTCCGCAACCGGGTCTTCGTGCGGCGCCTCACCGAGGTGCGCGAGCAGATGCTCGAGGGACAGGGCATCGCTGGCCCGCTCGCCCGCACGAGGCTCTTCCCCGGCACCGCGACCTCGATGCTCCGGGTCGGCGAGGACACCGGCTCGCTCGACACCCAGCTCGAGGTCACGGCGGAGTACTACGAGGTGGAGCTCGACTACAAGATCGCCAAGCTGACCGCGCTCTTCGAGCCGGCCGTCATCATCGCCATGGGTGCGATCGTGGGCTTCGTCGCGGTCGCGCTCGTCTCGGCGATGTACGGCATCTTCAACCAGGTGGAAATCTGATGCCGGCGCCGGCGACACCGGACGAACGAGGGGAGACGCTGGTCGAGCTCCTCGTGACCGTGGTGATCCTCGGCGTCGCCGCTGTCACCATCCTCGGGGCGATGCTCCTCGGGATCTTCTCCTCCGACGTCGGCCGCAAGCAGTCCACGAGCAGCGCCTACGCGCGCAGCTTCGCCGAGGCGATCCAGAAGTCGGTCGACACCAATGGTGGTTATGCGTCGTGCGGCAGCGCGCTCTCGACGTACGGCGGGGTGGCGGTGCCGAACCTCCCGAGCGGGTACACGCGCTCGGTGGTGGCGGTGCAGTCGTGGTCCGGGTCGACGTGGGGTGGCTGCGATGCGAACGGCATCCAGCGGATCACCGTGCGGGTGGTGAGCACGGGCACCGGCGAACGGCAGGCCACCGAGGACCTCGTCGTCGTGCTCCGCAAGCCCTGCAACGGATCTGCGGCAGCAACGGGGGCCGACCCATGCGCCTGATCGACAAGCTACGTCGTGGTCCTGGTCGTGGTCGCGACGAGGGCTTCACCCTGATCGAGCTGGTGATGTCCGTGTCGATCCTCGGCATCATCATCGTGCCGTTGACCGGTGTAGTGATCGAGTACTTCCTGGTCGACGCCGACACCAGGGCCCGACTCTCGGAGTCCACCGACCAGCAGTTCATCTCGACGTACTGGCAGCAGGACGTCAGCAGCCTGGGCAAGCGCTCCTTCGCCCCGGGAGCGACCGACCCGGTGCCCTCGGCGACGTCCGTCGAGTTCGGCCCGGTGACCGGCTGTGGCTCCTCCGCCGGCACCGTCGTCGTCCGCTTCTCGTGGACCGAGTTCGAGGTGGGAGCCTCCGACCCGGCCCTTGCCTGGTCGAGCGTTGCCCACGAAGCGGCGTACGTGAAGTCGGGGACAGAGCTCAGCCGCGTCCGCTGCCGCGGAGGTGTGGAGGAGAGCCCGCTCCGGATGGCCCACAACCTCGACGGCGCGCCCGTCGTCGCGTGCGACCCTGACCCGTGCCCGACCGGCGCCACGCTGCCGCGATCGATCTCGATGACCTTCACCGTGCGCGACGTCGCCACATCGACCTCGTCGATCGGCTACACCACGACGGTGACTGCAGACCGGAGGCAGGGATGAGCAACCCGATGCGTCGCATCCGCAACGACGACACAGGAGCCTCGCTGATCTTCGCGCTCCTGATCGTGACCGCGATCGCGCTGGTCAGCGGAGCGATCCTGCAGCACAGCAGCACCAACTTCCGGGCCACCGTCGCCCTGCGCGGTGTCGCGGGGACCTCCTACGCCTCTGACACGGCCGCGAAGATCGCGATCAACAACCTCCGGCTGGGAGCCGATGCGCCGGGATGGACCGCGCCGACGTTCCCGGGCGTGTGGGGCGACTGGGTCTACACGAACAACGCGGACGGCGCGGGCTGCTTCGGAGCCGTCGGCACCGCTCCCGACGACGTGCTCGACCTGAACAATGTCCAGCCCGCGTCCGGTGACCAGTCGGGTGCCACCTCCGCACGGGTCGAGTGCACCGTGGTGCCCGGCACGGGCATCTTCGCGCCCGGCGGCGGCATCGGCGTGGAGGATCCGGACCCGACCGACGCCTTCGCGCGTGCCCTGACGACGGTCGGCACGTCCGGTCTGCACGGGGTGACGCTGAAGCCACTCGGCACGGGCAACGAGGCACCGATGCCGATGCGTGGAGGTGTCGCGTCGAAGTCCTTCGTCGACGTCGACAACGGGGCACTGGTCACCAACGGCTACGTCAAGGCGGAGGGGTCCTGCACCGGCCTGATCATCAGCGTGCCCGCCAAGCAGTGCAACGCTGCGGGATCGGTGCCCATGCCGACCACGCCGACGTCTCCGCTGACCTCGGTGCCGACCTATCGCGACGCCGCCGACTACGCCGGCACCTGCACCTTCCAGCCCGGTTTCTACAACAACGCAGAGGTCCTCAGCGACACCGTCAACGGCTGCACGACGGCGAAGTTCGTCTCCGGCCAGTACTACTTCGACTTCGTCGACGACGAGCACGGTGGTGACAACGTCTGGGAGATCGACACCACGGTCATCGGCGGCGAGTTCCTCGGCACCTCGATCCCGGGTGCGTGCAAGAGCCCGATCCTCTTCGACCCGGTCGCAGGGGTGGAGTTCGTCTTCGGCGCTGACAGCCGGATGGCGGTGGGGGACAGTGCCCACGTCGAGCTCTGCGGGAAGTCCAACAGCGGTGAGCCGCCCCTGACGATCTACCAGCAGTCGACCGGCACGACGACGAGTGCCTCGTCGCTGAACGACCGCAGCGCGGCCACCGTGACGGAGAAGAGCGGCAACGCGGGTGGTGACAAGTGGACCACCAGCGTGCGGACACCGGTTGGCGCTGCACCCAAGGACGCGGTCTCCTCGGCCGACACCTCCCTGCTCACGTACACGATCGCCGGCAACAACGACGACATCGGCCTCGACCTGCAGGACTTCACGGGCCTCACCGGCATCCCCGCGGGTTCCGACATCAGCTCGGCCCAGCTCCGGGTGAAGTACACCAACCCGACAGGCAAGAACCTCACCGTCACCGTCAAGGACGCGACACCCGCCAACGCTGTCGTCGCCGCACCCGATGGCACCGGCTGGGGGAGTGCCGACATCGCCGCACAGCTCCGCGCAGCCCTTCAGGACGGCGCCTTCACCTCGACGACTCCGACGCTCGAGCTGCGGCTCAAGGACGCCCCGAAGGACGCGGTCGTCACGATCGACGCCATTCAGTTGTCACTGACCTACACGCCGCCGTCGCTCCGGGCGGCCACGGACGTCACGCTCGTCGGACTGATCTCGGGTAGCAACTTCGCCGGCGAGTTCGTGGTCCAGGGTGCGACCTGGGCCCCGCACGGCTATGTCTCGCTCGACCCGGGCTCGGACAACCAGGCGCTGGTCGCCTTCCGCTGGGGCCTGGTCGCGCTCGGCGTGGACTTCAAGGCGCAGCCGCCGCAGCAGTTCGGCTACCCGCTCGTCTCCATCCCGGACCCCGGCACGGGACTCGGTCCCAAGGTGACCATCGTCGACCTGAAGGTCCACGTCTGCGTCGAGGCAGGCTCCTGCACCTCGGGCGGCACCCACGCGCTGACGGCTCGCGTCCAGATCACCGATCCGCCGTACGGCGCGAGCGGGGCGCCCGTGCCCGGCAAGCGCCAGATCAAGGTCCTCACCTGGGCGGAGCAGAAGTGACCGAGCTGCCCGCGGCGGCCTGGGCCGCGATGGCAGGAGTCCTTGGACTCCTCATCGGCTCCTTCCTCAACGTCGTCATCCATCGGGTGCCGCGGGGCGAGTCGATCGTGCGTCCGCCCAGCGCCTGCCCGGCGTGCGGGCACGAGATCCGGGCGCGCGACAACGTGCCCGTGCTCGGATGGCTGCTCCTGCGCGGCCGCTGCCGTGACTGCAGTGCTCCGATCAGCGCGCGCTACCCGCTGGTCGAGCTGGGCACAGCGCTGCTCTTCGCGGTCATCGCGTTGCGGCTCGCCGACCGCCCGGCGCTGCTGCCGGCGTACCTCGCCTTCGCGGCCGGCGGTGTGGCGCTCTCGCTCATCGACCTCGACGTACGCCGCCTGCCGGACGTCATCGTCCTGCCGCTGTACGTCGTGCTGCCGGTGCTGCTGGCCGTCGACGGCGACCTCGAGTCGCTGCTGCGCGCGGTGACCGGGGGAGCGGTGCTGGGGGCGATCTACCTGGCGATCGCCTTCGCCGCGCCCGGAGCGATGGGGTGGGGCGACGTGAAGCTCGCGGCGCCGATCGGGGCGATGATGGCCTACCTGTCGTGGGGCACGCTGCTGACGGGCGCGTTCGGGGCGTTCGTCCTCGGGGCAGCCGTCGGGGTGGTGCTGATCGTGGCGCGCGGCGCGGGGCGGCGTACGGCGGTGCCGTTCGGGCCGTTCATGATCCTCGGTGCCGTCTGCGCGATCCTCGGCGCCGGCGGCCTGGGTGACGCGTACCTCAACGCACTCGCCTGAGGCAGGCCACGGCGGGGCACTACGCTGCGCGCATGCGCTTCTTCGGAGCCGGCTGCGGGCTGGTCCTCTTCGTGCTCGGTGCCTTCATGACCGGCATCGGCCTCGGGCTCTTCGGCGAGGCCGGCGACGGCGCGAGCTGGTATGCCACGGTCGGTCCGGTGACAGCAGGCCTCGGTGTCGCGCTGATGTGGGTCACCCTGGCGCCGAAGCGCCCCTGATCACGCCTCGCGGTCACGCCTCGCGCAGGATCTTCGCCATCGGCCGGCCCTTCGCCAGCTCGTCGACGAGCTTGTCGAGGTAGCGGATCTGCCGCATCAACGGGTCCTCGACCTCCTGCACCTTCACCCCACAGACCGAGCCGGTGATCAGCGACGCACCCTGGTTGAGGGTCGCGGCACCGAAGAACTCCTCGAACGTCGTCTCCGCGCCGAGCTGCCGGTCGATCGATGCGTCGTCGTGGCCGGTCAGCCAGGTGATGACCTCGCGGAGCTCGGCCTCGCTGCGCCCCTTCTTCTCGACCTTCGTCACGTAGTGCGGATAGACCGCGGCGAACGGCGTGGTGAAGATCCGGTGGCTCATGACCCCAGCCTAGGAGCGGGGCACGACGAAGCCCCGCCCGGACGGACCGGACGGGGCTTCGGGATGGAGCAGGGTCAGCAGCCGATGACCGGAGAGGTGATCGTGCGGTAGGCGCCTCGCCAGTAGATGAGCCCGTCCGCGCGCACGCAGTTGCGCGGTGCCTTCACCTTCGCGGGGCCTGCGTAGTACGAGTAGTAGCCATAGTCCGAGTCGAACGTCGAGATGGAGCAGCCGCGACCCGGCGAGGTCTGCGTACAGCGGTCGAGGCCGACACCGGTGAACCGCTTCACGCCCCAGGTGGCGCCGGCGTGGTCGAACTGCGCGCAGTTGGTGCCGTAGGTCGCGTTGTAGAAGACCCGCAGGCGGCCGATCGCCTGGCCGTCGTAGTACTTCGTCTTGGCCCAGATCTCCTTGCCGCCGCAGACGGTGGCTGCGTCTGCCGAGGTGGTCGAGGCGCCCACGACGGCGAACGTGCTCAGGAGCGTGAGGAGTACAGCGGTCAGCATCCGGATCATGGCGGCGTCCCTTCGGGTGGTGAGGTCGATGCAGGGAGGCTAGGAGGTGCAGGACACCCTCCGGAATGGGCAGAACTACCCACCCGCCGTACGCCGCCCTCCCGCGCCGCTCGCCTAGGATCCGGGCCATGGAGCCGGTCACCGAGGGCAGCGCGGAGCGCTTCCACGTCAACCCCGCCACCGGCCGGCCCAACAGGTGCACCGACGGCGACGCCTGCGCGCTCGGCGGCGACCCGTTCCACTACGCCTCGCGCCACGATGCGCAGATCGCCTGGGAGGCGCGCCAGCTCGAGCGGGGCGTCATCGCCTACCGCAACGTCATGCAGAAGCGCGAGCGCGAGGAGGAGGAAGCCGCCCTCGCGGAGATCGCCGGCAAGGCGCGTGGCATGTCGAAGAAGATCTCCGGCAGCGTCGTCCGCTCGATCATCGTCAGGAACGTCAGCAAGTACGCCATCAACTTCCTCGGCGTCTTCGTCGCGTACGCCGTGGCGTCGGGCAAGTGGCTCACCGACGACTGGATCCGTCGCCTGCTGCCGACCGCCGCGACGGTCGTGCTGGTCGGGCTCCTGCTGTGGTGGGGCCTCAAGCTCGCCAAGGGCAGTCGGAAGGCGGCTGGAGCGGTCAAGCGGCGCACGACGAAGCGGCGTACGACGACGCGTCCGAAGGCTCGTCCGGCGAAGCAGGGCGCGGCTCGTCGCTGACGGCATGGATCACTGCTCCACGGGCACCGGGTGGCGAAGACCCCGTGCTCGAAAGGAAATCCTGATGTCCCTCGGTGACAGCCTCATCTCCCTCACGTCCTCGGCCACGCGCCTCGCGGCCCGCACCGTCGACGCGGTCCCCGTGCCGGGTGTGGTGAGGAGCGCGGTCCGCGGCGTCGCCCGGGCCGTGACCGGAAGCGGTAGCCACGAGTCCCAGGAAGCTCGCGCCGGCGCCTGGGCCCCGCCGAAGACTGACCCCGTGCCCCGACCGGAGCCCGCACCGTTGCGCCCCGCGGTCGCCCACGAACCCAGCGCCTCCTCGCGCGCGGATGCACACGGCGGCTCGCCGGGCCGCCACGCCGATGACTGGACCGAGGAACTCGTCGAGGACGACGAGCCTGCCCCCGTCGCCGAGGCGACCGACGAGCCGCTCATCACCCCGGGTGCAGCGCGTGCACTGCGCAAGGAGGCCGAGGTCATGCAACGTGGTGCCCGACCCCACGGGTGATGTCTAGACTCGTCGGATGCAACGGCGAGGGACACAGGCAGGGCGGCGCCGAGCCGCCCCCGTGCGCCGTCGCTCCCGCGCCTCGCGGCCGTTGCTCCTCGTCCTCCTGGTGGTCGCCCACCTCGGGCTGATCGGAGCGTTGCCGATGGCGCTGCAGTCCGCAGGGGAGGGCGAGCAGTCGTCCTTCGCCTCTCCGGACCTGCTCGCGGAGCCGGCCGAGGCCGCTGCTGGATCGGTCGAGTCGGAGGCACGCGGGGGACGGCTTCCCGTGCCCGGCGTCCGGCCCGTCATCGCCTCCGCAGGCCCGGTCGTGCCCCAGCAGGCCTCCGGCACGTACGCCGTCGCCGCGGCGCCCGACTCCGAGGTCCCCGACGGTGCCGTGACCTACCGCGTCGAGGTGGAGCGCGGCCTGCCGTTCCGGGCGGCTGGGTTCGCCCGGGCGGTGGATCGCACGCTGGGCGACCCGCGCAGCTGGTCCGGGCGCACGGGCGAGCCGCTGGTCCGCGTCGAGGGCGAGGCAGACCTGCGGATCGTGCTCGCGTCCCCGCGCACCACGGACCGGCTCTGTGCTCCGTTGGACACGCGCGGCAAGGTCTCGTGCCGTAACGGCGAGGACGTCGTCATCAACGCCTGGCGCTGGGCCGAGGGTGCGGCGAGCTACGCGGGTGACCTCGCGGCGTACCGGATCTACGTGGTCAACCACGAGGTCGGCCACGGGCTCGGGCACGGCCACGTGCCGTGCACGGGCGCGGGCGACCCGGCACCGGTCATGCTGCAGCAGACCCTGGGGCTGCGCGGCTGCCGTGCGAACCCCTGGCCCACCGACGCCGAGGTCGACTGATTCGATCCGGGCATTCCGGAATATCCGTCGGACGGCAGATGGTTGACCCGTCATCTTCTGCTGACCACCGACGGGAGCCTCCATGACTGCCGAAGCACCGATCCTGCCCGACTGCCCGTCACTCGCGGTCCGCACCCGGGTCCGGGTTCCGCTGCGGTTCGCCGACGGCTACGAGACCGTCGCGGACGTCTTCACCTTCCGGGGCCTGGCCGATGGCAAGGAGCACCTCGCGCTCGGCCTCGGCGACTGGGAGCACGCCGACGTCCCTCTTGTGCGGCCGCACTCCGAGTGCCTGACCGGTGACGTCTTCGGCTCGCAGCGCTGCGACTGCGGTCCGCAGCTGCGTGAGGCCGTCGAGCGGATCACGCAGGCCGGCGGCTTCCTGCTCTACCTGCGCCAGGAGGGCCGCGGCATCGGCCTGTACGCGAAGCTCGACGCGTACGCCCTCCAGGACCAGGGCCTCGACACCTACGAGGCGAACCGGGCCCTGGGGCGTGGCGAGGACGAGCGCGACTACACCGCCGCCGCCCAGATGCTCCGCGCCCTCGGCCACCCGCAGATCCGGCTGCTGAGCAACAACCCCGACAAGGCGGTCCAGCTCGACGCCTACGGCATCACCGTCGTCGCGCAGGAGGCGACCGGCGTCCACCTCTCCGAGGCCAACGAGCGGTACCTCGTCGCGAAGCGCGACCACACCGCGCACACGCTCGACCTGGGCGCACTCGGCTGAGTCCCCGAAATGTCGTACGGCGGCCCGGGGCGAACCCGGACCGCCGTACGACGAAGGTGGAGCGTCAGCCCTGACCGGCGTCGAGCATGCCCTCGCGGGTGGGGACCTTGACGCGCAGGCGCTCCTGCGCCTCGCCCAGGGCGACCTCGTGCTCGTTGAGCTTCAGCCAGTGCTCGTGGGTGAAGACGTTGGCACCCCGCTCGGCGAAGAACGCGTCAACGGCCTCGTCGGAGCGCTGCGGCGCGGTCTGCGTCGTGTTCTCCAGGAGGTGGCCGACCGTCTCGGCGGCGTCCGACTTGGTGTGGCCGATGAGGCCGACCGGACCGCGCTTGATCCAGCCGGTCGTGTAGAGGCCGGGGATGTGGTTGCCGTCGAGGTCGAGGACCTTGCCGCCATCGTTGGGGATGACCGCCTTGCGCTCGTCCCACGGCAGGCCCGGGAGCGGGTCGGACTTGTAGCCGATCGCGCGGTAGACCTGCTGGACCTCCCAGTCGGTGATCTCGCCCGTGCCCTCGACGTTGCCGTCGGCGTTGGGGGAGTGGGTGCGCTCGGTCTTGAAGGTGGTCACCTTGCCGTCGACCGCGACGATCTCGGCCGGCGACTCGCAGAAGTGCAGGTGGATGCGGTGCGGCTTGCCGACCGGGTCGCGACCGACCCAGTTGGCGAGGGTGTCGAGGACCATCTTCTGCGACTTGTGCTTGCCGATGTGCTCCATGCCGTGCTCGTCGACGTCGAAGCCCTCGGGGTGGACGATCACCTCGACGTTGGGCGAGTGGTTGAGCTCGCGGAGCTCGAGCGGCGAGAACTTCGCGTACGCCGGGCCGCGGCGCGCGAAGACGTGCACGTCGGTGATCTGCTTGGTCTTGAGGCCTTCGTAGACCTGCGCCGGGATGTCGGTCACGAGCATCTCGTCGGCGGTCTTGGCGAGGACGCGGGCGACGTCGAGTGCGACGTTGCCGACGCCGAGGACGGCGACGGAGGTCGCACCCTCGAAGTCCCAGGTGGGGGCGTCGTCGGGGTGCGCGTCGTACCAGGAGACGAAGTCGGCGGCACCGATCGAGTGCTCCTCGCCGGGGATGCCGAGGTCGCGGTCGGACTTCGCGCCAGTGGAGAAGATGACGGCGTCGTAGAACTCCTGGAGCTCCTCGAGCTTCACGTCCACGCCGAAGGTCACATTGCCGAGGAAGCGGATCTCCGGCTTGTCCAGAACGCGGTCGAGGGCCTTGATGATCTCCTTGATGCGCGGGTGGTCCGGTGCGACGCCGTAGCGCACGAGGCCGAACGGCGCGGGGAGGCGCTCGATGATGTCGACGGCGACGTCGACGTCGGACTTGGTCAGGATGTCAGCGGCGTAGATGCCGGCCGGGCCGCCACCCACGACTGCAACGCGAAGAGTCATGACTCAAGTGTGGAGGAGAACGAAGATCCACAGAACGAGGTTGTGGTTGTGTGGTCACAAGGCTAGTTTGTGGGAGTGTTGAGTCCTCACGTTCCCGACCTCCGCGCCCTCGAGCTCCTGGTGGTCGTCGCGCGCGCCGGTTCGCTGTCGTCCGCCGCCTCTGAACTGGGCATTTCCCAGCAGGCGGCCTCCTCGCGGCTGCGCACCATGGAGGCGATGGTGGGTGCCCCGCTGCTCGCCCGGACGCGACGAGGATCACACCTCACGCAGACCGGAGAGCTGGTCGTGCAGTGGTCGAGCCGGATCCTGGACGCCGCCGAGCAGCTCGACGCCGGCATCGCGGCGCTGCGGTCGGACCGGCGTGGACACCTCGAGGTGGCGGCCAGCCTGACCATCGCGGAGTACCTCCTGCCCGGCTGGCTCGTCGCCGTCCGGACCCAGCAGGCGCGCGCCGGCATACCGCCGACGCAGTTCACCATGACCGCGGCCAACAGTGAGCGGGTCGCCACGCTGGTGCGTTCCGGAGAGGTCGCGCTCGGTTTCGTCGAGGGTCCTGAGGCGCCCGAGGGGCTCCAGCGGCGTCTGGTGGCGGTCGACGAGCTGGTCGTGGTGGTCGCGGCGAGGCATCCCTGGGCCCAGCGGCCCGACCGCACGATCAGTGCCGCCATGCTGGCCGGCACCAAGCTGGTCTCCCGTGAGGCGGGCTCCGGCACGCGCGTCGTGCTCGAGCGGGCCCTCGGCGACCTGCCGACCGTGCCGCCGGCGTTCGAGATGGCGAGCACCGCCGCGGTGCGCTCCGCGGTCGCGGCCGGTGCCGGCCCCGCCGCCCTGAGCCGCTACGCCGTCCGCGACGACCTCGCCTCGGGCCGCCTGGTGGCGATCAAGGTGAGCGGTGTCGACCTGACCCGCCCGATGCACGCGGTCTGGTCGGGTGACCACGAGCCGCCCGCCGGGCCCGCCCGCGACCTCGTCAACTGGGCCGCGGCGCGAGGTGGCACCGACTGATCTCGTGTGTAGCTCCTCGAAGGCTGGGTACGTCGCGAGTCATGCCCACAGAGAGGAGAACATCACCATGACGACCATGGAGAAGAGCGTGACGGTCGACGTCCCCGTCCACGAGGTCTATGACCAGTGGACGCAGTTCGAGTCCTTTCCGAAGTTCATGGAAGGCGTCGAGGAGGTTCGCCAGCTCGACGACACCCACCTGCACTGGAAGGCGCAGATCGCGGGCGTCGAGCGCGAGTGGGATGCCGAGATCGTCGACCAGACCCCGGACGAGCGGATCACCTGGCGCGCCACCGACGGTGCCCGCAACGACGGCACGGTCTCGTTCGCACCGGTCGAGGGCGGGAAGTGCACGCGGGTGACACTGCGGATGGACTTCGAGCCGGAGGGCTTCGCCGAGAAGGCCGGCGACATGCTGCACATCGTGCAGAGCCGCGTCGGCGGCGACCTCGACCGCTTCAAGGAGTTCATCGAGCACGCCGGTACGGCGACGGGTGGCTGGCGCGGCGAGGTGAAGCCGGGCGACGTCGACCGCGGCGGCCTGGGCAGCATGGGCACGACCGGTCGACAGGACGGCGGCCTGCCGCCCGTGTGACGACCGGCTGCCCGGGTACCGCCCGTCCATGAGTGACAGCGACATGGACAACGGCGGACAGTTGCAGCCGGAAGAGACCCTCGTCGACCGGGGCGTCGACGACGTCCTGGACGAGGGGGTCTCGCCACCCGAGAAGCCACGCGGCGTCGAGGAGTTCGGCACCACGCCGTACGAGGAGGAGACGGGGGAGTCCCTTGACCAGCGCATCGCGCGCGAGGAGGACGACCCCGCCGCCCACGTGGCCTACGGCCTGGCGGAGGACGAGGTCGACGACGGACCCGAAGTCGATCCCGCCCCCGCCGGGTCGGTCGGCGACGAGCGCTCCGGCCGGTTGGTCGCGCCCGACCAGGGCCTGGGCGACGACGCCGAGAAGGACGAGGTGGCCCGCGATGTCGGCATCGACGGCGGCGCGGCCAGTGCCGAGGAAGCCGCGGTGCACGTCGTCAGCGACACCACGACAGAGGAGGGAGAGCCGGCGTCCGAGCCGCCGGACTGAGCACATGAGGGACTTCCAGTCGCAGCGCGAGCTGCTCAAGTCGGTCGCGACCACGTTGAAGCGCGCGGGCATCCCGTTCGCGCTCGCCGGCGGGTACGCCGTGTGGTCGCGCGGCGGCCCCGAGAGCACCCACGACGTGGACTTCGTGATCCCGCCGTCACGGATCGACGACGCCGTGCAGGCGCTCCACGCGGCCGGGCACGACCCGCATCCCAACTCCGAGGACTGGCTGATGAAGGTCTCCCTCGACGACATCGTCGTGGACCTGATCCACCGCCTGCCGATCGGGGACGTCGACGACGCGCTGCTGGCGCGCTGTGACGAGCGGAGCGTCGACTCCGTGCGGATGCCGGTCATGTGCGCGACCGACCTGCTGACCTGCCGGATGCTCGCCTTCACCGAGCACTCGTGCGACTTCGGCCCGGTGCTGAGCTTCGCCCGGGCGCTGCGGGAGCAGGTCGACTGGGAGCTCGTGCGCGACCGCACCGAGCAGAACCCCTTCGCCGCGGCGTTCCTCCAGCTGCTGGAGGCGCTCGACGTGACAGGACACCGGATCGAGAACAGGCCGGGAGTCACCGGCAGCGTCGATGGAGGCACCCATGAGCGCATCGCCTGACGCGGTCCGGATAGCGGCGGTCGGCGACGTCCACATGGGTCCCGACATCCGCGGGCGCTACCGCCCTGCCCTGGCGGCCCTGCCTGACGACGCAGACCTGCTCCTTGTCGCAGGCGACCTCACCCAGCACGGACTCGTCGAGGAGGCTGAGGTCTTCGCTGAGGAGTTCGCCGACCTCGGGGTTCCCGTCGTCACGGTGCTGGGCAACCACGACTACCACGCCGACCTCGAGCTGAAGATCCGCAAGGTCCTGTGCGACGCGGGCATCACTGTCCTCGAGGGTGAGGGCGTCGTCATTCCCACGCCCGCCGGGGACGTCGGCGTTGCCGGCGCCAAGGGCTTCTGCCTCGGCTTTTCAGGACGCCGGGCCTCCTACTTCGGCGAGCCGCAGATGAAGGCGTTCACCGGCCACGGCCAGCACAGCGCCGAGCTGCTCCGCAAGGCGTTCCAGGGCCTCGACGCTCCGGTGCGGGTCGGGCTCACCCACTTCTCGCCGGTCGTCGACACCCTCAGCGGGGAGCCGCCGGAAATCTGGGCCTTCCTCGGCAACTACCTGCTCGGTGATGCGATCGACGAGGCGGGCGCCGACCTGGCGATCCACGGGCACGCCCACGCCGGGGTGGAGAAGGGGATCACCCCGGGTGGAGTGCCCGTGCGCAACGTCGCCCAGCCCGTCATCCACACGGCGTACCGGGTCTACGACGTGGTCCCTGGAGGTGCCCGATGAACGACATCCAGCTCGAACGCCGTCTGGAACGCGCGCTGATCGACGATGACCGCACCCACGAGATGGGGGTGCGGGTCGTGGTGGCCGGAGGGCGCGTCGTCGCCTCGGGAGAGGTCGCCAGCGAGGAACGACGCCAGGCGGTGATCGCGGTGATCTGCGAGGCCGAGCCCGGCTTGCCGGTCGCCGACCAGCTGACCCTCGCGACGCCCGATGCGTCACCGCCGTCGGGGCACGAGCGGATCACGCCACCCCTACAGTGACCGCACGCGAGACCGGTCGGCCCATGGCCGGCCGGTCTCGTTGCGCGTTCTGGGTGGATGACGAAAGCGGGTCTTCAGGCGCGCAAAACCTGTGACAGGTGCCACGAGTCCCAACACTCGGCAACCCTGCCGGTGGGGCTGTGCGGTCGTTAGGATCAGGCCCGCTACGGGCCCGGAGCAGTGTTGCTCCTCGGGCCCGCATCCACAGCGAAACGGAGATCGCATGATCATCGGAGTTCTCAAGGAGGCCCAGGCGGGTGAGACGCGCGTTGCCGCGACTCCCGCCACCGTGGCGCAGCTCCTGAAGCTCGGCTACGACGTCGTGGTCGAGTCCGGCGCGGGGGAGCTCTCGAGCTTCGCCGACGAGGCGTACGTCGAGGCGGGGGCCAGCATCGGCGACCCGCTGATCGGCGACATCGTCTTCGGTGTCAACGCGCCGACGGCGGCGCAGCGTGACGGCCTCAAGTCGGGTGCGACCCTGGTCGCCATCCTCAACGCGCGCCTGGACGCGGAGCTGGTCGACGACCTCGCCGCCCGTCCGATCACGGCGCTGGCGATGGAGACGGTGCCGCGCATCTCGCGCGCGCAGTCCCTCGACGTGCTCTCCTCGATGGCCAACATCGCGGGCTACCGCGCTGTCGTGGAGGCCTCGCACGCCTTCGGCCGCTTCTTCACCGGCCAGGTCACGGCCGCGGGCAAGGTCCAGCCGGCCAAGGTCCTCGTCGTGGGTGCCGGCGTCGCCGGCCTCGCGGCGATCGGTGCCGCCGGCTCGCTCGGCGCGATCGTGCGCGCGACCGACCCGCGTCCCGAGGTCGCCGACCAGGTCAAGTCGCTGGGCGGCGAGTACCTCTCCGTCTCCGACGACACCGAGGTCTCGACCACGGGTTACGCCAAGGAGATGGGTGACGACTACAAGGCCAAGGAGGCAGCGCTCTACGCGCAGCAGGCCGAGGACGTCGACATCATCATCACCACCGCGCTGATCCCGGGCCGTCCCGCTCCCCGCATCATCACTGCGGAGATGGTCGCCTCGATGAAGCCGGGGTCGGTCATCGTCGACATGGCCGCGCAGAACGGCGGCAACGTCGAGGGCACCGTGAAGGGCGAGAAGGTCGTCACTGACAACGGTGTGACCATCATCGGCTACACCGACCTCGCCGGTCGTCTGCCCGCCCAGGCCTCGCAGCTCTACGGCCAGAACCTGGTCAACCTGATGAAGCTGATGACGCCGGGCAAGGACGGCCAGCTCGTCCTCGACTTCGAGGACGTCGTCCAGCGCGGCATCACCGTCGTCCGCGACGGCGAGCTCACCTGGCCGCCGCCGGAGGTCGCCGTCTCGGCCGCCCCGGCTGCCGCTGCAGCCGCTGCTCCGGTCGAGGCCAAGGAGCCGAAGGCGCCGATGGCGGCCGGCACGAAGGTCGGCCTGGTCCTCGCGGCGATCGCGCTCTTCTGGCTGGTCAACGCGACTGCACCGGGTGAGATCCCGCAGCACTTCACCGTGCTGATGCTCTCGATCGTCATCGGCTACTACGTCATCGGCAAGGTCGCGCACGCCCTCCACACGCCGCTGATGTCGGTCACCAACGCGATCTCGGGCGTCGTGGTGGTGGGTGCCCTGGTCCAGATCAAGTCGGACGACAACCTCGTCATCGGCCTGTCTGCGCTGGCGATCCTGCTCGCGTCGATCAACGTCTTCGGTGGCTTCGCGGTCACCCGTCGCATGCTCGCGATGTTCAGCAAGGGGAACTGACCATGGACATCACCTCGATCACCGGTGCGGCGTACATCGTCGCCTCCCTGCTGTTCATCCTGTCGCTGGCAGGGCTCTCCAAGCACGAGTCGGCCAAGAACGGCCTGACCTACGGCATCGTCGGCATGGCCGTGGCCCTCGTCGCCACGATCGCCGAGGTCATCGACGACACCTCCGCGGCCCTCAACCTGGGCCTGCTCGCCGGTGCCGTCGCCGTCGGTGCCCTCATCGGCCTGTGGCGCGCGAAGATCGTCGAGATGACGGGCATGCCGGAGCTCATCGCGCTCCTGCACTCCTTCGTCGGCCTCGCCGCCGTCCTCATCGGCTGGAACGGCCACCTCGAGGGCCCGCACCTCGAGCACGCCGCTCCGGGCGACATCGCCTCGCTCATCAACATCCACGAGGCCGAGGTCGCGATCGGCATCTTCATCGGTGCGGTCACCTTCACCGGCTCCATCGTCGCCAACCTCAAGCTGTCGGCGAAGATGAAGTCGGCGCCGCTCGTGCTGCCGGGCAAGAACCTCATCAACCTCGGCTCGCTGGTCCTCTTCGCCGCACTGACCGTCGTCTACGTGCTCCTCGAGGAGCAGTCCACGGCGCAGGTCGCCGTCCTCGGTGGCCTGACCGCCCTGGCGTTGCTGCTCGGCTGGCACCTGGTCGCCTCCATCGGTGGCGGCGACATGCCGGTCGTCGTGTCCATGCTCAACTCGTACTCCGGCTGGGCCGCGGCCGCGTCGGGCTTCCTGCTCGGCAACGACCTGCTGATCGTGACCGGTGCCCTCGTCGGCTCCTCCGGTGCGTACCTGTCGTACATCATGTGCAAGGCGATGAACCGCTCGTTCATCTCCGTCATCGCGGGTGGCTTCGGCATCGAGGCCGGTCCGTCGGGTGATGTCGACTACGGCGAGCACCGTGAGGTGGACGCCGAGACGGTCGCCGACATGCTCAAGAACGCCTCCTCGGTCGTCATCACGCCCGGCTACGGCATGGCGGTGGCCCAGGCGCAGTACCCGGTGGCGGAGCTCACCTCGCACCTGCGGAAGAAGGGCGTCAACGTCCGCTTCGGCATCCACCCGGTCGCCGGTCGTCTCCCGGGCCACATGAACGTGCTTCTGGCCGAGGCCAAGGTGCCGTACGACGTGGTGCTCGAGATGGACGAGATCAACGACGACTTCCCGGAGACCGACGTCGTCCTGGTCATCGGCGCCAACGACACGGTCAACCCGGCCGCGTCCGAGGACCCGAGCTCGCCGATCGCGGGCATGCCCGTGCTGGAGGTGTGGAACGCCAAGGACGTCATCGTCTTCAAGCGCTCCATGGCCTCGGGCTACGCCGGTGTGCAGAACCCGCTCTTCTTCCGCGACAACTCGGCGATGCTCTTCGGTGACGCCAAGGACCGCGTCGAGGACATCCTCCGGCACCTCTGAGGCACCCGTCGGGATCGCTCCGTCGACCTTGCGCTGCAGCGCCCCGGGCCATCTGGCCCGGGGCGTTGTGCGTCACTGGTCCAAGGGTGCTGAACTGGGGTTTCCGGCCCCGATGCGGGGGTACGATGGTACGAACCATTGCATTTGGCAATCGGTGCTTTCCGTAACTCTTCTCTGGGATGGGGCCCATGACCAGAACGCTTCGTATTCTCCTCCTGCCACTGGTGACGCTGCTCGCCCTGGCAGGCCTCCAGGCGCCGGCCAGCGCCGCCACGCAGTGGGGCTACGTCGCCACCGCTGGTGGCACCATGATCAAGACAGGCTCCGGCCTGCTGATCAGCAGCCAGACCGCCCAGTCGGGCATCACCGGCACCGCCGTTCCCAACTCCTCGACGCAGTCGGTCGCCACCGTCGCGGCGAGTGGCGTGCTCCGCACCGGCGCGGTCGAGACGGCGGCGACGGCCAAGGCGGTCCTCGGCGGCATCGAGATCAAGTCGTGGGGCCGCACGGCAGGCGTCAACGTGCTCAACGGGCTGATCACCGCCGACGCGGTCACCTCGAACCTCACGACCGTCGCCCGGCCTGACGGCACGCAGACCGTCACCGGTGGCACGCAGTTCGTGGGCATCAAGATCGCGGGCATCAACCTCCCGATCAACATCCCGCGCAACTACACGGTGACCATCCCCGGGATCGCCACGGTGACCCTCAACGCCTACGCCTCCGGCACGCACGGTGGCGCCTCCGCGACCCAGGGCTGGGCTCTCGGTGTCGCGCTGCTGAAGGCGCAGGGCGACGTCCCGGCCGGTGCCACGATCATCGTGAACCCGGTCTACCAGTCGGTCGTCCCGGCCACCCCGTCCGAGGCACTCTTCAGCGGACACGCCTACGGCTCCAAGGTCCAGGCCAAGGTCGGCGACGGCGTCTCCGCCGAGGTCCCCGAGACGGCGATGCTGCGCACCCCGCCGGGTGGCAGCAACGGCGCGACGCTCAAGAGCACGACCGCCGGCATCAACGTCGCCGGTCTGATCACCCTCGGTGCGGTGGAGTCGACGAGCACCTCGTCCACCTTCGGCCCCAACCTCCTGGATGCCGACATCCGCAACACCAACCAGACGGCCCGGGTCAACGTCCTGGGTGGCCTGGTGACGGCCGACGCGATCAAGGTGACGGCGCACAACCGTCGCGTGAGCAACGCCTGCTCCGGCGATGCTGCGATGACACTGGTGAACCTCAAGGTCGCCGGAGCGGCGATCCCGATCAACGTCTCGCCGAACACGACGATCAAGGTCGGTGACCTGGCGACCGTGATCGTCAACCAGCAGGTCCGCAACGGGTGCAGCACGCTGATCCGCGGCGTCTACATCACCCTGCTGAAGCCGCAGGGCGACCTGCCGGTGGGTGCGGTCATCGAGGTTGCGAAGGCGACCACGACCATCCACTGACCAGCAGCGCACGCACGACACGAAAGCCCCCGGGTGCGAACCCGGGGGCTTTCGTGGTCTCCGACGCCCCCACGGGTCTAGCCTCGGGCCATGGCTGACAACCCGCTCGACCCCTTCGGACTCCTCACGATGTCGCAGAAGCTGGCGCTCGACGCCACCACCGGCGCGTTCGACGCCCTGATGGCCGTGGGCCGCACGGCGACGCAGCCGGACGAGGCGGTGCGCCAGTTCGCCGCGCTGGCGAACGCCGTGGGCGATCTCGCCTCGGCCAGCGTCCAGCCGCTGCAGGACTTCGTGACCCGGCAGCGCGAGATCGCCGACACGATGGCCAAGCTCGCGTCGGTGCAGGCCGACCTCGCGGTCCTCGTCGAGTCGCTCGCACATCGGCACGCTGCGGTGGTCGAGTCACTCGAGAGCCTCACGGCTCCTGTCTTCGGGCTCGTCGCGCGCGAGCAGTCGGGCCAGCAGGGGCAGACGGCGAAGGCGGAGAAGCCGGGCAAGCCCGGCGCGTAGGCCTCAGCGCCAGGCGGTCGCCCGGAAGGTCGTCGTGCGTCCATCGCGCGCGGACGCGTTGCCGAGCGCCACCGCCACACGGTGCACCTTCGACGCGGAGAACGGCACGTCGTACACGCGGTTGCCGGAAGCATTGAGGCGCAGCGGCACCTTGGTGACGCTTCCGTCGCGGCGGAAGACCAGGACGTACGCCGTCGCGGCGCTCGACGGAGCGTCGATCCTGAGCCGGAGCTTCCAGGCGCCGGTCATGGTCGACGCGGGCCTGACCACCACGTCGACGCTGGCCAGGTGGTTGATCCGCGTGGACAGCAGGCCGGTCGAGCGTGCCGTGGGACTCAGGGTCCACGTGCGGGAGATCTCTGCGCGGGGGTAGTAGCGGCCTTCGCGCCAGAAGCGAGCCGGCACGATGGAGGCTCCGGAGAAGGTGCGGAACTCGTTGAGGAGCGAGGACCCCGCCGTGCGCAGGGCAGAGGAGAGCGAGGCCCGCGCGTTGTCGCCGGCCACCGTGGCGGCGTTGCGCCAGACCTGACGCAGCACGCCGTTGCCGAGCCTCTGGCTGATCAGCTCGTGGAAGACCCACGTGCCGTAGTGGGCCCCGTCGCCGAAGGTGTCGACCGGCTGCCCCGGCCGCCGCAGCGATCCGGCCGCGATGTACTGCCTGTTGTCGTTGACGGCGGAGTAGACACGCTCCTCGATCCACGTCGCCGTGGACTCCATCAGCCAGATGCTCTCGTCGGCGTCGTAGCCGAACTGGACCAGGTGGAAGAACTCGTGCGCTGCCGTGACCTGGCGCGCAGCGTCGGGGTGGGTCGCGTCACCGAACTGGGCGGCGGAGAAGTCGTTGTCGAGCACGAGGTAGCCCGCGGACGTCTGGACGGAGGCGGAACCCTCGGGCACGGCATAGCCGTAGATGCCGCTCCGTCCGGTGTCGGCGAGGTAGACGTCTACCCGGTCCCGGGTGGGCACCTGCTTGCTGCCGGCGGAACCGTCACCCTTGGGCACGCGGTAGCCCAGCGTGCCGATCTCGGTGTTCCACGTCCGCGTGAGCGTCTGGACCGTCTTCGCGACGGCGTCATCGGTGCTGATCTGGCGACTGAGGGTCAGGAGGCCACTCCTGGTGCCCTCCGGCACCCAGTGGACACAGAACGGATGGTTGCCGTACGTCGCGGGGGCATCACAGGTGGAGCGGGCGGCGCTGCGCTCGGCGGAGGTCCACCGGGCTGCCGTCGGATCGGTCGCCGCGACGGTGCCGTCCGGGCGGGCGAAGAGCGCCCGGGCCTCGGCGCGGTCCGCGCTGTCCAGGTGGGTCAGCTGGTCGCGGAGCTCGACGAGTGCGAGGGTGGCGTCCTCGCGGCCCCCCTCGAGGGCCGCCTGCGCCTGGTCGAGCAGATGGACGGCATGCGGAGAGGACCCAGCCGGGGGAGCGGTGGGGTCCGCAGCGGCCGGTTGGACCAGGGCCGGCGCGAGCGAGAGCGCGAGGCTTGCGCCGAGCAGGGCGGGGGTGAGGCGGTGCAGGAGCATGGAGGACCCGAGACGTGACGGCGACAGCAACCCGTCCAGCGTACGACGTCGAGCCCTGTTGTCAGCTGCCCGCGGAGATCTTCTCGATCAGGGCGGTGGTGGAGATCGCCGGGGTCCGGGGGAGGTAGACGACCTCGCAGATGTCCTTGAACTCGTCGAAGCGGCCGGCCCAGTCGTCGCCCATCACCAGCACGTCGGCGCCGAACTTCAGGATGTACTCCCGCTTGAGCTCCAGGCTCTCCTCCACGAAGACCTCGTCCACGGGCTTGAGGGCGCCGACGATGGCGAGTCGCTCGGCCTCGGAGAAGACGGGGAGGCGGTCCTTCTTGCGCATGTTCAGTGCGTCGGCGGAGACACCGACGACGAGGCGGTCGCCCAGCGCGGCGGCTCGCTCGATGACGCGGAGGTGGCCGACGTGGAAGACGTCGAAGGTGCCGAAGGTGATCACGGTGCGGGCCATGTCCGGATTCTGTCATGTCCGTGACCCGGTCCACACCCACCGTAGGTGAGCCTCACCTTAGAATCGCGCCATGCGCCGTACCTCCCGCCTCGCCGCCCTGACCGCCGCCGGGCTCGCTGTCGCCACCGTCGCCTCCGGCTGCTCCTTCCTCGGCCTCGGTGACGAGCCCGGTGACCTGCAGGTCTACACCGGTCGCCACTACGGCTCCGAGGAGGTCTTCAAGAAGTTCACCGAGGAGACCGGGATCACGGTCGACATCCTCAGCGGCGACGACGCCGAGATGCTCGAGCGGGTCAGGACCGAGGGGGCCGACTCGCCCGCCGACATCTACATGACGGTCAGCGCCGGCCCGCTCTGGAGCGCGGCCGACGACGACCTCCTCGAGCCGCTGACCAGCCCCGTTCTCGACGAGGCCGTGCCGGCGCAGTACCGCGACGCCGACGACCGCTGGTTCGGACTCGTACGCCGGGCGCGCACGGTCGTCTACGACCCCGAGAAGGTGGACGCCAAGGAGTTCGACGCGACGGACACCTACGCGGGGCTGACCGACCCGAAGTGGAAGGGCCGCCTCTGCATGCGCGACCTCAGTGGTGCCTACACCACCTCACTGGTCGCCTCCCTGATCGACCTCCACGGCTACGACAAGACGCTGGAGATGGTCGAGGGCTGGCTCGCCAACGACGTCGAGATCATGGGCAACGACGTCGAGCTGCTCGAGGCGATCTCCGCCGGCACCTGCGAGGTCGGCATCACCAACCACTACTACCTCGCCCGCGCGCAGGCCGAGGGCGAGCTCGAGGACGTCGAGCTCTACTGGGCCTCCCAGAAGGGTGCCGGCGTCCACGAGAACATCTCCGGAGCCGGAGTGGTCGCGACCAGCGACGCGAAGTCGAAGGCGCAGAAGTTCCTCGAGTGGCTCGCCACCGACGGCCAGGACGACATGCTCGAGGGCAACCACGAGTACCCCGTCAACCCGACCGTGCCGGTCGACGCGGCCGCTGCGGCGTTCGGCTCCTTCACGCCGATGGCGGTTGACGCCGAGGCCTACGGCAAGCTCAACCCCGACGCGGTGAAGCTGCTCGCCGAGGCCGGCTACAAATGAGCCTGAGCCGTTGACCCAGGCCCTGGCACCTGCGCTGGAGCCGGCCGCGCGGTCGCGCCGCGGACCCACCCGTGGCCGTCCGGGGTGGTCGGCTCTCGTCGTGCTGGTCGCCGTCCTGACGGCGCTGCCCGTCCTGGCTGTCCTCGCCGAGGGCGGCGGTGGCGTGTGGCCCTCGGACCTGGGCGCCATGGTGCTCACGACGATCGGTCTGATGGCCGGCGTCGCGCTCGGCACGCTCGTGATCGGGTGCGGCCTCGCCTGGCTGGTGACCGCCTACACGTTCCCCCTGCGCAACCTCATGGTCTGGCTGCTCGTGCTGCCGCTGGCCATGCCGGCGTACATCCTCGGTTTCGTCTTCCTCGCGACGTTCGACGCTGCGGGGCCCGTGCAGCTGTGGCTGCGCAGCCACGTGGCGGATGGCGTCGCGATCGACGTCTCGACCACGGCCGGCTGTGCCGTCGTCATGAGCCTGACCCTCTACCCCTACGTCTACCTCCTGGCCCGCTCCGCCTTCGCCGAGCAGGCCCCCACGACGTACGACGCGGCGCGGATGCTCGGTGCTGGCCGGGTCCGGGCGTTCTTCCGGGTGCTGCTTCCGCTGGCGCGGCCGTCGCTCGCGGCGGGCCTCGCGCTGGTGATGATGGAGGTCCTCACCGACTTCGCCACCGTCCAGTACTTCGGCGTCCAGACGGTCTCCTACGGCGTCTACATCACCTGGAAGCAGCAGTTCGCCTTCGCCTCCGCGGCGCAGCTGGCCAGCCTGGTCATGCTCTTCGCCGTCGTCGTGATGGCGGGGGAGCGGCTGGTCCGTGGCCGGGCCCGCTACACCCAGCGCGGTGGCCGCGGCGCCGGTCTTGCCCCGACGCCCCTTCCGCTCGGGCGCGGCCTGCTGGCCACGGGCGCCTGCCTGCTCGCGCTGCTCGCGGCGGTCGTCGTGCCGGTGGTCCGCCTGGCCGGCTTCGCGATCGACCACGCTCGTGGTGGCGACGGTCGACCGGCGCTGGGTCCGCAGTTCATGGAAGCGCTCGGCAACTCCGCGGTGGTCGCCGTCCTCGCGGCCCTCGCCTGCGTGACCCTGGCCGTCCTCATGGGCCATGCACTGCGCCTCGGTGCGGGCCGCTTCGTGCGCGGGGCCGCGCAGCTGACCACCTTCGGGTACGCCGTCCCGGGAGCCGTCATCGGCATCGGGGTCCTGCTCCTGCTCTCCCACGTGCCCGGCGTCCTCGCGACCGGGTCCGTGGCGGCCGTCCTGTGTGCCTACGCGATCCGCTTCCTGGGGCCGGCCTTCCAGTCGGTCGACGCGTCGTACGCGAAGCTGCCGCCGGCGGTCACCCAGAGCGCCCTGAGCCTCGGGGCCAGCCCGCTGCGGGTCCTGGCCCGCGTCCACCTGCCACTGGTCCGGCCGGGCGTGCTCGTCGCGCTGGTGCTCGTCATGATCGACGCGATCAAGGAGCTCCCGCTCGTGCTGATGCTGCGCCCGGTCGGTTTCGACACCGCGTCGGCCTGGGTGCACCGACTGGCCACGGAGAACCTCTGGGGCCTTGCTGCCGCGCCCGCGCTGATCATCGTGGCGTTGGCGGTCATCCCGGTCGCTATCCTCGGCCGGCGGATCCGCGCGGCGGACCGCAGGGAAGGAGGCCGACGATGAGCGCGTCCGTCGAGCACGCACTCGTCCTCGACCAGGTGTCGAGGAGCTACGGGGACGTGGGCGCCGCCCGCGGCCTCGACCTCAGGGTCGCACCCGGCGAGCTCGTCACGCTGATCGGCCCCTCGGGCTGTGGCAAGTCCACGGCGCTGCGCCTCGTCGCCGGGCTCGAGCGCCCTGACAGCGGCCGGATCGTGATCGCCGGCGAGACCGTGGCGGGTCCGGGTCGGTTCCGCCAGCCCGAGCAGCGCCGCGTCGGCCTGGTCTTCCAGGACCACGCCCTCTTCCCGCACCTGAGCGTGGAGCGCAACGTCGCCTTCGGGCTCACCGACCTGCCGCGCAACGAGCGTGCGGCCCGTGTCGCCGAGGTGTTGGGACTGGTCCGGCTCGCCGACAAGGCGAAGCGCTACCCGCACGAGCTCTCCGGCGGCGAGCAGCAGCGCGTCGCGCTCGCCCGCGCCCTCGCGCCCCGCCCCGCGGTGGTCCTGCTCGACGAGCCGTTCTCCTCGCTCGACGAGAACCTCCGCGCCCAGGTCCGCGCCGAGCTCGTCGGGGTGCTCCGCTCCACCGGAACGACCGCCCTCTTCGTCACGCACGACCAGACCGAGGCGCTCTCCATCGGGGACCGGGTCGTCGTCATGCAGGCCGGCCGCATCGAGCAGGCCGACACGCCCCAGCGTGTGTTCGAGTCCCCGGCCTCCCGCTTCGTCGCCTCGTTCATGGGCGACGCCGACTTCCTGCCCGCGCACGTCCACAACGCGTTGCTGACCTGTGAGGTGGGCGTCGTGTCGACGGTCCCGGGGTGGGCCCACTCCGACGTCGACGTGGAGGTGGTCCTGCGCCCGCACGAGGTCGCCCTCGCCCCGGCTGTCGGGCGCTCGGGCGGAGGCCCCGAGGTCGTCGCGGTCGAGTACCACGGCGCCTTCGTGCTGCACACCGTCCGGCTCCCTTCCGGACGCACGCTCCGCTCGTGGCAACAGCACGCCGTGCGCTACCCGGTCGGCACCCCGGTCGACGCGTCGGTGGTCGCCGGCGTGACGCCCACCCTGCTCGTCGGTGACCGCGCCGTCGTGGCGCCTGCCGGCGCGCCGCCGCTCTCCTGACACAATCGCCGGCGTGGACACGCTGACGAGCTCCCCTGGTCCGGCCGGCCTCACGGGCGTCGACTCCGCGGCCGACGCTGCGCGGCGTACGGCGCTGCGGCGGATGCGCGCAGTGGCGCTGGGCCTGCTGGTCTTCGCCGCCGTTGTGTACGCCGCGACGCTGGGCCGCGACGGCTTCCTGGGGTTCGTCAACGCCGGCGCCGAGGCGAGCATGGTCGGCGCGATGGCCGACTGGTTCGCGGTGACCGCGCTCTTCCGGCACCCGCTCGGCCTGCCGGTGCCGCACACGGCGCTGATCCCGAAGCGCAAGGACGAGCTGGGGCGCGGCCTGGAGGAGTTCGTGGGGGAGAACTTCCTCCAGGAGGAGATCATCCGCGACCGCGTGACCTCGGCCGAGCTGAGCCGCCGCATCGGCACCTGGGCCGTCGACCGGGCCAACGCGCGCAAGGTGGTCGCCGAGGGCATGGAGGTCGCCTCGATCGCGCTGGCCAAGGTGAAGGACGAGCACATCACCGATCTGGTGGAGATGGCGCTGGTGCCCCGGTTCCGCGAGGAGCCGATCGCGCCGATCCTGGGCACGTTCGTCACCGAGGCGGTCCGCGACGACCTCCACCACGGCCTGGTCGACCTCGCCCTCGAGGAGCTCCACGGCTGGGTCACCCACAACCCCGAGACGTTCGCCGACGTCCTGATGGAGCGCGCGCCGTGGTGGGCTCCCGACCGGCTCAACGAGATGGTCACCGAGCGGCTCCACGTCGAGGCGATCCGCTGGCTTGGTGACATCCGCCAGGATCCCCGGCACCGGGCTCGCAAGGCGCTCGACTCCATGCTCGCGCGGCTGGGAGACGACCTGCTGACCAACGCCGCGACGCAGGAGCGTGCCGAGAACTTCAAGGTCCGCATGCTCGACCACCCGCAGTTCACCACGACCGCGATCTCGCTGTGGACCGCCCTCAAGAACGCCCTGGCCGGCGCCCTGCAGGACCCCGACGGCCCGCTCGCGCAGCGGCTCGAGGAGGAGGTCGTCGCCTTCGCACGCCGGCTGCTGGCCGAGCCGGAGCTGCGTGCTCGTCTGGACGGGATGGCCGCCGACGCCGCGGTCTTCGGCGTGACGCGCTACGGCTCGGAGCTGACCGCCGTGATCACCCACACCATCGAGCAGTGGGACGGCAAGGAGGCCTCGGACCGGATCGAGCTCCACGTCGGTCGCGACCTGCAGTTCATCCGGATCAACGGCACGATCGTCGGTGGCCTCGTCGGCGTGATCATCCACGCACTCACCGTCGTGCTGCACTGAGCGCTCGTCGGCTGAGGGAGAATGGCTCCATGAGCACCAACCTCCCCGAGCGGCCCCCGTCCGGTCAGGCACAGCCGCGGCGCGCCCGGCACCTGATGGACCCGCACGCCCTGCCCGCGCGCCAGGCGACGTACGACGACGCGTCGGTGCGTCGGGTGCAGCGCTGGGTGATGTCGGCGCTGGTCGTGGTCGTCGCCTTCCTCCTGGCCGGTGGCTGGGTGCTGATCGCGGGCACGATCGTGTCGAAGCCGGCCGGCCAGTGGGTGCTGCTGGCCAACGCCGCAGCGTTCGGGGTGGCCGGGATGGCGGCCGCGCTCGTCATCCACCAGCGGCGCTGGCTCTCGCCGTGGCTCCTGCTCGGCGTCGTGCCGCTCGTGGCCGGTGCAGTCTGGATCTTCGGATGAGGCCCCGCCTGAGCGGCCTGCGCCGCAAGGCCGCGCCGCGCACCCCGAAGGGTCCCGAGCCCGTCGACGTGCCCGTGCGCGAGGAGGTGATCCGGCTGGGCCAGTTCCTCAAGCTCGCCAACCTGATCGACACCGGCGCGGAGGCGAAGGAGGTCTGCCCCGCTGGCCTCGTGAAGGTCAACGGTGAGGTCGACACCCGGCGCGGCCGCCAGCTGCAGGACGGCGATGTCGTCGAGCTGCGCGGTCAGGCTGCCCGCGTCGTCGCCGGCGTCGACGCGGCCGTCGAGGACGACCTGCCCTGGTGAGCACCCGGCTTCGGCGGTCGTGACAGACTTCGGTCCATGAGCCAGAAGCCTGAAGTCGAGTTCGTCGACCCCACGCAGACCTACACCGATCTCGTCATCACCGACCTCGTCGAGGGTGACGGCGACGAGGCCGTCGTCGGCAAGAACGTCGCCGTCCACTACGTCGGTGTCGCCCTGTCGACGGGCGAGGAGTTCGACGCGTCGTACAACCGTGGTGCTGCCTTCCAGTTCCCGCTCGGTGGCGGCCGCGTCATCGCCGGCTGGGACCAGGGTGTGCAGGGCATGAGGGTCGGCGGTCGTCGTCAGCTCGTGATCCCGCCGCACCTCGGCTACGGCAACCGCGACCTCGGCGTCATCAAGCCCAACGAGACGCTTATCTTCGTCGTCGACCTCCTCAAGGTCGGCTGACACGGCGGAGGGGCGCCTGACGGCGTTGCCCTCGGTCGACGGCCCGCTCCGCTTGAAAACCGCCTTCCCTCAGGCGCCTTGTCAGGCAGTCCCTCCAGCGCGCCAGCCGGGCTGACGGTCAGGTCTGGTGGACGTACTGGTCGAGCTGGTCGCGCTCGAACTGGAGCTGGTCGATCTTGTGCTTGACCAGGTCGCCGATGCTGACGATTCCGACGCAGGTCGGCCCGTCGCAGACCGGGATGTGGCGGAAGCGCCCGGCGGTCATGATGCCGAGCACGGCGTCGAGGTCGTCGCCGGGTGAGCAGGTGCGCACGGCGCTGGTCATGATCGCCGACACGACGTTGTTGATCACCGTGCCGTCGGCGTGGAGCCGGCGGACGACGTCGCGCTCCGACACGATGCCGGCGATCGTCTCCCCGTCGGGGCTGACCACGACCGCACCGATGTTGTGCTCGGCCAGGAGCGCGAGCAGGTCACGCACACCTGCGCCGGGCGCGATGGTGACCACCGCCTGGTCGGCCTTGCCACGGAGAACGTCGCTGATCTGCATCCGGTGACTCCTCGTCGAGTTGACCCCTCGATCTCAAGTTAGCCCTGTGGACGGCGGCTGAACAGGGCAACGCTCCCGGGGCCGCGCTCCCCGTCGGGATCGGTGTCGTCGTCGACGGAGCCGAGGAAGGCCAGTGCGGCATCGTGGAGGTGACCGTTGGTCGCGACCGCGTTGCCACCCCACGGGCCGGGCTTGCCGTCGAGCGAGGTGAAGGTGCCGCCCGCCTCGCGCACGATGACGTCGAGTGCGGCCATGTCGTAGAGCTCGAGCTCCGGCTCGGCCGCGATGTCGACCACGCCCTCGGCGACCATCATGTAGCTCCAGAAGTCGCCGTAGGCGCGCGTGCGCCACACCCGCCGCGAGAGCGAGAGGAAGTCCTCGAGCTGGTCGCGCTCCTCCCAGCCCGTCAGCGAGCTGTAGGAGAACGAGGCGTCCTCCAGGCGGCGTACGTCGGAGGTGTGGATCTGCACCGCCTTCAGAAGGTTGCGACCGGTGTAGGCGCCCTGGCCCTTCGCCGCCCACCAGCGACGCTGGAGCAGGGGAGCGGAGACGACGCTGAGGACGACCTCGCCGTCGACCTCGAGGGCGATGAGCGTGGCCCAGACAGGCACGCCGCGGACGAAGTTCTTGGTGCCGTCGATCGGGTCGATGATCCAGCGGCGCTGGCTGTGGCCGGTCGAGCCCTGCTCCTCGCCGAGGACCGCGTCGCGGCTGCGGGCCCGACCGAGCGTACGGCGGATCGACTCCTCGACGGCCTGGTCGGCGTCGGTGACCGGGGTCAGGTCCGGCTTGCTCATCACGTGCAGGTCGAGCGCCTTGAAGCGGTCCTGCGTGATCGAGTCGGCGTCATCGGCGAGCACGTGCGCGAGGCGCAGGTCGTCGGTGTAGTCAGCAGCCATGGGGACAGGCTATTCGGTACGTTCGGGGCATGAGCATCGACGGTCTTCCACTCCACCCCCTGGTCGTCCACGCAGCCGTCGTGCTCGCCCCGGTCGCTGCCCTCCTGGCCCTCCTGTACGCCGTCGTCCGGGCGTGGCGGCGCATCCTGCGCCACGTGACGGCCGGGCTCGCGCTCGTGGGCGCCGTGGCGGTGGAGGTCGCCTACCTGAGCGGCAAGGCGTTCGTCGAGGACGTCCCGGCGCTGGGGCAGGCGGTGACCGAGCACAGCGAGTTCGGGCGCCAGCTGGTCTGGGCGGTGTGGATCCTCGCGATCCTCGCTGTGGCGTCGTGGTGGGTGCTCCCGGTGACGAGCGTCCGCGGCGTCGGGGGCGGCGCGGCCGCCCGCTTCCTTCGCCCGGCACTCCTCGTGCTCCAGCCGCTCGCCGCCGTCGTCGTGCTCTGGCTCGCGTTCCGGGCGGGCCACTCCGGCGCGACCGCCGTCTGGGGCGGGCTCCTTCCGTAGAGGCTGACCCGGACCACCACACTTCGGCGCCGAGACGCCCCGTTCCAGCGTCAACCAACCAGCCTGCGGCGGCGTCGAGATCCGGAGTGTGGTGTTTCAGGTGCGAGCGAGGGCGAGGGCGACGGCCCGCTCGAAGATGCGGCGCACCTGGTCCTGCTGGGACATCACCTGCTCCCAGAGCAGCCGGATCACCAGCCAGCCATCGAGCGCCATCTCGTTGTAGCGGCGTACGTCATGGCGCCAGGCTCTCTCGTCGGCGTGGTAGCTCCATGAGTCGCACTCGACGGCGACCCGGAGGTGCTTGTCGACGAGATCACTGTGCCGGTCGCCTCCCACCCAGCCCTGGGGTTCGACCTCGAACCCGCGTACGTCGAGTGCGATCGCGCGTGCGACGGATTCGAAGGGGTTGGCCGCCCTTCGGTCCGCGGACTCGATCACCCGGGACACCCGCGCGCGGCCCCTCGGCACACGGGCCGCTCGTGCATGGAGCGCCTCACGCGTGACCTTGCCCTCCCGCAGGGCAGAGTCCGCCACGGCCAGCGCGGCATCGAAGGGCAACGTTCGAGCACAGTCCACCACGGTCGCCACCCGGGTGAGCCGATGATCGGTGACGTCACCGTCCGGGAGATCCCCGCGGTGTACCTCGATCCCGGCATGGGCATGGTGTCGGTCGCGCGGAACCGTGACGACCGGGAGTCGTGGCTCGGTCTTCACCTTCCAGCCCCAGGCGCGCGCAGCACTCAGGCCCGTCAGGGTCCCGCCGACGCGGTGTGCAGCGGCACGGTCGGCTGCGATCCCGGGGAGCGCGAGCGAGCTGCGGCCGTGCCGTTCGAGAGCGCCGCCCCCGACGGTGAGGTCCAGGACCTTCCGGGGCACGAGCTCGAGGAGCTCCTGGCGACGCATGATGCCGCCCGCTCGGCGTACGGCTTCCACGGGGTCGATCGTGTCCATGGCCCGACGATGACCCGAATCACCACGCTCCGTCCGACCAGAAGCGGCGCCTGGGGAGAGACCTCCCTCGGCAATGGCCTGTGTGGTGTTTCGGGCCGCGTCAGTAGTCGGTCGACTCGCGGGCAGCGAGCAGACGGCGGAACGACTCGACGCGCTCCGTGTCGACCTCGCCCGCTGCGATCGCCTCGTCGAGGCCGCACTCGGGCTCGCCCGTGCCATGCGTGCAGCCGCGCGGGCACTCCTCGGTCATCTCGTCGAGATCGGGGAACGCCTCGATCAGCATCTCCGGCTCGACGTGGGCCAGCCCGAAGGACCGGATGCCGGGGGTGTCGATGATCCAGCCGGCTCCGTCGGTCGAGCCCGTCGAGGCCGGGAGCTCCAGCAGGTAGGCGCTGGTGGACGTGTGGCGACCACGGCCGGTGACCGCGTTGACGTGGCCGACCTCGCGCCCGGCGGTGGGCACCAGCGCGTTGACCAGCGTCGACTTGCCCACGCCCGAGTGGCCGACCAGCACACTGGTGTGCCCTCCGAGGACAGCACGGACCTCGGTGAGGTCGCCGCCGCGCTCCGTCACGACGTACGGCACTCCGAGCGAGCGGTACGTCGACAGCAGCGTCTCCGCATCGCGCAGGTCCGCCTTGGTGAGGCAGAGGACCGGCTTCATCCCCGACGCGTACGCCGCCACGAGTGCGCGATCGATGAGCCGCGGCCGCGGCTCGGGGTCGGCCAAGGCGGTCACGACGACCAGCTGGTCGGCGTTGGCGACGATGATCCGCTCGACCGGGTCGTCGTCGTCCGCCGTCCGGCGCAACGTGGTCTTGCGCGGCGTGACCTCGACGATGCGGGCCATCGTGCCGTCGTCGCCGGAGACGTCGCCGACCACCCGCACTCGGTCACCGACGACGACGCCCTTGCGCCCCAGCGGCCGGGCCTTCATCGCGTAGATCAGCCGACCGTCGACCAGCAGCGTGAACCGGCCGCGGTCGACGGTCACCACGAGCCCGTCGACGGCCTCGTCGTACGTCGGGCGGTCCTTGGTGCGTGGGCGCGTGCGGCGCCGGGGGCGCTCGTAGTGCTCGTGGTCGTGCTCCGAGTACCGCTGTCGTCCGCTCATCGCCTGGTCACCATCAGCTCGGGAAGAGCCCCGACCAGAAGTCGGCGAAGTCGGGGAACGTCTTGGAGGTGGTTGCGACGTTCTCGACGAGGACACCCTCGACCGCGGCGCCGATGATCACGCCGGCGTGGGCCATGCGGTGGTCGGCGTAGGTGCGGAAGAGGCCACCGTGCAGGGGAGCGGGGCTGATCTCGAGCCCGTCCTCGAGCTCGGTGACGTGGGCACCGAGCGCGGAGAGCTCGGTGGCGAGCGCGGCGAGGCGGTCGGTCTCGTGGCCCCGGATGTGCTCGATCCCCGTCAACCGGGACGGGGTGTCCGCGAGCGCGCACAGCGCGGCGACGGCCGGAGCCAGCTCCCCGACGTCGTGGAGGTCGAGCTCGACGCCGTTGAGCGAGGCGGGTCCTTCGACGGTGAGGCCGTCGGTCGTCAGCGAGACGGTGCAGCCCATGTCGGCGAGGATCTGGCGCAGCGCATCGCCTGCCTGCGTGGTCCGTCGGGGCCAGTCGCGGACCGTGACGGACCCACCCGAGACCGCGGCCAGGGCGAGGAACGGCGCAGCGTTGGAGAGGTCTGGCTCGACCACCAGGTCGACCGGTGCGACGCGGCCGGGGGCGACCCTCCAGCGGTCCGCGTCGGAGTCGTCGACCTCGACGCCCTGCTCGCGCAGCATCTGCACGGTCATCTCGATGTGGGGGAGCGAGGGCACAGGCGCTCCGACGTGCCTCACATCGACTCCCTTGTCGTAGCGCGCACCAGCCAGCAGGAGCGCGCTGATGAACTGGGACGACTTCGACGCGTCGACCGTCACCGCGCCGCCCGGCACAGAGCCCGCGCCGCGGACGGTGAAGGGGAGCCGGTCGCCCTCGGAGATCTCGATGCCGAGGCTCCTCAACGCGGAGAGGACCTCGCCCACCGGGCGGTTGCGCATGTGCTCGTCACCGTCGAAGGAGATCGCCCCGGTCGACAGGGCCGCGACCGGAGGCACGAAGCGCATCACGGTGCCGGCGAGGCCGCAGTCGACCCCGGCGTCCCGGTCGAACGCGCCCGGCGTCACGGTCCAGTCCTCGCCGCTCGTGTCGACGGCGGCACCGATCGCGGTCAGCGCGCCTGCCATCAGCAGGGTGTCGCGCGACCGCAGGGCACGGCGTACGACGGAGGGGCCGTCGGCGATCGCTGCCAGCAGCAGGGCACGGTTGGTGAGCGACTTCGATCCGGGGAGCGAGACCGTCACGTCGACGGGTGCGAGTGCGCGAGGAGCGGGCCAGGGCTCTGCTGGATCGGTAGGGGTGATCGTCACGGGGAGAAGGGTATCGACCCTGATCCGGGTCGCGGCCACACGTTGTCCGACGGGTCGGACTCCGCGTAGCCCGCCTCGGTGTCGCCAGGGACGTCCACCCGGAAGGTCGGGTCGCCGGTCACGATGCCGTCGACCCGGAAGGGAAGGACGGCGCCGTTGGTGACGCTCGTGCACACGACGGTCTGGCCCAGGATCCCGATGGCGAGAACACCGCTGACCTGGCAGCCGTCGGGGACCTCGCTGAAGCCACCGAGCACGCTTGGTACCGATGCGGTGAGCGTCGCCGTCAGGCCAGCGGGAACGCCGGTGACCGTGGCGGTGTACTTGCCGGAGCCCTTGCCCAGCTCGGTGACGTCCAGGACGGCGTCGTAGCCGGTGGGCTCCGGGTCGACGACAGCCGGCTGGAGCGTGACCGTCGTGCTGTTGTCGCTCCTGTCGGTGTCGTTGATGCCGGCAGACGGGATGAGCGTGATCGTCAGCTTCTGCGGCTGGTCGCCCAGGACCTTCGCGGTGAGCGTCAGGCTGTCGCGCGTCGCGGTGAGAACGCAGTCGTTGTCGGAGCACGCGACGTCGACGCCCGTCGGCTCGGTCGTGACCTCTCCTTCGAGGTACTGCCGTCGCGCAGCGGTGCGCTGCGGAGCAGCGGCGCTCGCCCAGGTCACCTCGACGGTCTCGCCGGCGGGAATCCCGTCGACGGCGATCTCGATGGTCGAGGTGCCGTCGCCGCTCGACGACGGGGTCACCGTCGGCGAGGCGGTGAAGCCGACCGGCTCGTCCGTCGGCGTCGGCGTCGGAGTGGGCGTCGGGGTCGGCGTGGGGTCGACCGTCGGCTCGTCGGTCGGCTCGCTGGTGGGCTCGGAGGTCGGGCTGGACGTGGTGGTCGGCGAAGGCGCCGTGCTGGTCGGGGCTGCGGACTCCGGTGCGTCCAGCGGTGGCGGGACGTCTGCCGGGGGAGCGGTGTCCGCAGGGGCTGTCGCTGCGGGCGGCGCCGGTGCGTCGGCCTGGGGAGGCGTGGACTTCTCGCCACCGCTCTGCAGCGCGAAGACGGTGCCGGCGGCGATGACGCCGGCGGCGACGACACCCGTCGCAGCGGCAGCGGGCCCGTTGGAGCTGATCCCGTCCTTGATGCGGTCGACGAAGAGAAGGAACGCGCCCTTGGTCGCTGCGCCGGCGGTGGCCAGGTAGCCGATGCCTGCGCTGCCGAGGAGCAGCGGCGCGAGGATCGCGGCGAGGTTGTTGTTGACCTCGGTGAGCTCGAGGTAGATCGCCATGCACTTGCGGCACTCGTCGATGTGCTTCTCGACCTTGCCCGCGTCGCGCTTGCTGATGCCGTTGCGGATGTAGCCGCCGAGGTGCTGGTGGGTCCAGGCGCAGGCGTCGTCCTCGACGTCCATGGCGTGGGAGTTGAGGAACGCCTGGCGCAGGCCCTCGCGGGCCCGGTAGGCGAGGGCGGAGACCGAGTTGGGGGTCATCCCGAGCAGAGCGGCGACCTCGGCAGGCTTCTGGCCCTCGACCTCGGTGTGCCAGAGCACGGCCTGCCAGCGCTCCGGCAGTGACGCGAACGCCTTCGCGGCCGCCGCGCTCTCGAACCCCTCGACCGCGGTGTCACGGAACGGGACGCCCGGGTCGAAGGCCTCCATGTCGTCAGTCGAGTGCAGCCGCGAGTTGGCCCGGATCTTGTCGACGTGGAGCCGGCGGATCGACGTCAGCAGGTACGCGCGAAAGGCGACGTCCGGGCCACCGCCGCCCTGCAGGACGCGCAGCACCTTGGCGAACGCATCGGACACGAGGTCGTCCGCGTCGGCCGCACCGACCAGCTGGCGTGCGAGGCGGCGGGCCGCCTCGACGTGGCGCTCGAAGAGGGGACCGTACGCGGAGACGTCACCACCACGGACGGCCGAGATCAGCTCGGCATCGCCCGTCTCCTGTGGCGTCAGGGTGTCGGTCACGTCTACTCAACGATCAGCTCGCGGATGTATGACGCCAATCGTACGCAGCAGCGACCTTTTCCCGGGGTGGTCCGAAAATTCTTCGCAGAACCACGTCATGGCCGCGTGACTGCACCGTTCCATCGGCGTACGAGGCCCGCATGACGGGGGCGGGTCTCGTAGGACTTTCGGTGGAGCAAGACACAGAGGGGAGCAACCGTGGGGCTTTTGACGACACGTCGCCGTGGCCACGCGGGCGGTTCCGAGGCAGGGCGGGAGCTGTCCGAGCAGGTGCGCGCAGGTCTGCCGCGCCGGTTCGAGGCAGTGGGAGAGGTCCTTGCCTCGGGATCACGCTCCCTCGACGTCTACGACGTCGTCGGTCGCCGGCTCGCCCAGGACGGTGCCGCCCTCGACGAGGTGCTCGAGGCCTTGCGCCAGACCACCCAGGCCGTGCTCGGCACGGACCCGGCGTACGACGCCGTCCGTGCCATCAGCATCGCCTGGAGCGAGGCGACGCTCGCCTACCTCCACCAGATCTCCTGCGAGGACCCGCTCACGGGCCTCGCCAGCCTGGCCCATGTGCGCAGCCGGATCGCCGAGCTCTACCGCGGCGCAGCCCGCTCGGGCGGTGACGTCGCGCAGCAGCACGCGCTTGTCGTGATCGACCTGCCGGAGACCATCGAGACGCTCACGGCTCCGGACGCCGGCTTCTCGCGCACCCTGCGCCTGGCACGTGTCGGCCAGTCTGCCGGCACCGTCTTCGATGGCGCCGAGACGATCGGCCGCCTCGGCGCTCGCCGGGTCGTCGCTGTCGTCGAGCGCGACCCGATTCTCGGACGTCGGGTCGCGCTCGTACGCACACTGCTGGCGTCGGCGGACTTCCCGACCCGCGTGTGGATCGAGGGCCTCCCGGGTTCGGACGAGGTCGCCGCCCTCCTGCTCGACGAGCTCGCCCGCTAGACACAGACCTTCTCGGGGGACGTCCGGGCTGGCCGCGCCTGACGGGGGGACGCGGCCGGCCCGGGTCTATCGTGGCGCCATGTGCGGTCGCTACGCCTCCTCCCGCCGTCCCGACGAGCTGATCGAGGAGTTCGACGCGACGGCACACCTCGCCCACGAGGTCGACGCGAGCTGGAACGTCGCTCCCACCGACGAGGTCTACGCGGTCATGGAGCACCCCAAGGACGAGGAGCGCCAGCTACGTGTCGTCCGCTGGGGCCTGGTCCCCTCGTGGGCCAAGGAGCGCTCCATCGGTCCGCGCATGATCAACGCCCGGCTCGAGACGCTCGCGGAGAAGCCCGCCTTCCGCAAGGCCCTCGCCGTACGTCGCTGCCTGGTGCCCGCCGACGGCTACTACGAGTGGTATCCGACGGAGGAGCTCGACGCCAAGGGGAAGGCGCGGAAGCAGCCCTTCTTCATCCGGCCCACGGACGGGGGAGTGCTGCCGATGGCTGGCCTCTACGAGTTGTGGCGTGATCCGACTAAGGCCGACGACGCACCCGACCGCTGGTTGTGGACCTGCACCGTGATCACGACCGAGGCGACCGACGAGCTCGGGATGATCCACGACCGGATGCCGCTGATGGTCGAGCGCGACCGGTGGGACGAGTGGCTCGATCCCGCGCGCGAGGGGGCGGCGCTCCTCGACCTGCTCGAGCCTGCTGCCCCCGGCCGGCTGACGGCCTACCCCGTCTCCTCGGCCGTGGGCAACGTGCGCAACAACGGCCCGGAGCTGGTTGCCCCACTCCCGCTACAGGCATGATGGACGCGTGACCGAGAGCCGGACGTTCGAGACGCCGCAGGGCCCCGCCCGGTTGGTCGCCCACCGGTCCAAGCGGCCGATCGCCAACCTCCTGCTGAGCCACGGCGCGGGTGGCGGCATCGATGCAGCCGACCTCGCGGCGCTCGCCCATCACTTGCCCGGTCAGGGCATCAGCGTCTTGCTCCTCGAGCAGCCGTGGCGCGTGGCAGGTCGCAAGATCGCCGGCTCCCCGGCGTCGCTCGACGTGGCGCTCCGCTCGGTGGCTGACCAGATCCGGCCGCGTACGCCGCTCGTCGTCGGTGGCCGCTCGGCGGGTGCCCGCTCCGCAGCGCGCTGTGCGCGCGAGCTCGGCGCGAGTGGCTGTCTGGCGCTCTCGTTCCCGCTCCACCCGCCGGGGAAGCCGGAGAAGTCCCGCGTCGACGAGCTCACGGGGTCGCGCGTGCCGACCCTGGTCATCCAGGGGGAGCGGGACCCGTTCGGCCGTCCCGAGGAGTTCCCCGACGGGACCGAAATGGCGGTC
Organism: Nocardioides sp.; assembly: GCF_035481145.1. Lineage (GTDB taxonomy): Bacteria > Actinomycetota > Actinomycetes > Propionibacteriales > Nocardioidaceae > Nocardioides. Next base: position 68,931 of record NZ_DATIHB010000008.1, read on the forward strand.
GTCCCCGCCGCGGACCACGCCTTCAAGGTTCCCAAGTCCGCTCCGCTCTCCCAGGCTGATGCCCTCTCGGTGGTCGTCGAAGCCACCCTGGAGTGGATCGTGAGAGAGATCGCGCGGAGCTGAAAAGACCCCGGCGGAAGAAATCGGACGGCGGTGCCGTTGAGCATCGACGTGAACGCCGTACTCGACCGCGCAGCCCGCAGCACCGCGGGTTCCGCCGCGCCCGCCAGCGCTGAACTATTCTGGGAGGCGATGACTGACGTGGTGCCTGAGAACGAGACCGATGCCGAGCGTTCGCTCCGCTTCGAGCGCGATGCCCTGCCCTTCCTCGACCAGCTCTACTCGGCGGCGCTGCGCATGACGCGCAACCCCGCTGATGCCGAGGACCTGGTGCAGGAGACCTTCGCGAAGGCGTTCGCCGCCTTCCACCAGTTCAAGCCGGGCACCAACCTCAAGGCGTGGCTGTACCGCATCCTCACCAACACGTTCATCAACAGCTACCGCAAGAAGCAGCGTGAGCCCAAGCAGTCGATGTCCGAGGACGTCGAGGACTGGCAGCTCGCGCGCGCGGAGTCGCACACGTCGTCCGGACTGAAGTCGGCGGAGCACGAAGCGCTCGAGCACCTGCCCGACTCGCAGGTGAAGGACGCCCTTCAGCGGCTCCCCGAGGAGTTCCGTCTCGCGGTCTACCTCGCCGACGTCGAGGGCTTCCCGTACAAGGAGATCGCCGAGATCATGGACACCCCCATCGGCACCGTGATGTCCCGGCTCCACCGCGGACGCCGCCAGCTGCGCACGCTGCTGGAGGACTACGTCCGCGAGAACGACATGTTCGGTCTGACCCGTGAGGAGGTCGTCTCGTGAGCGCACCTGAGCAGGAGGGCCACGAGCACCGCCGGGGGGAGGACTGCGCCGACTACCTCGAGCGCATCGTCTTCTTCCTCGACAACGAGCTCGACGAGGCCGACTGCAGTGCAGTCCGCCACCACCTCGACGAGTGTGGGCCCTGTCTGAAGAAGTACGACCTGGAGCGCACCGTGAAGCAGGTCGTCGCACGCTCCTGCCACGAGTCGGCGCCGGAGGGCCTCCGGGCGCGGGTGCTCGTGCAGCTGCGCGAGGTCCAGGTCCGGATCACCACGACCGACTGACCGATTCGAGCGCCAGACCCCCGGATTCGACCCGGACGCAGTCGTCTGGGAAGATGAGCCGTTCCGCGATCGAGGAGGATCCCATGGGCAAGACTGGCCGCAAGCGCCGCGCTCGCAAGAAGAAGGGCGCAAACCACGGCAAGCGCCCCAACGCCTGAGTCACCGACTCAGCGCCAAGCGCACCGAACCCCCGAGCCTCTGGCCCCGGGGGTTCGTCGCATTTCAGCGGACGGGGCGGAGGTTCGGGCGAGGCGAGCGGAGCTCGAGTGTCGTCTCGCGCAGCGCCTCCACGATGACCAGCAGCAGGTCGGACCGGACGCCGGGGCGCTCCGGCCCGTGGGCCACCTGGAGGTAGAGGGCCCGCAGGAACGCCTGGGTGTTGAACGCGCGACAGGCGACGGCCCCCTCGGGGTCGACGGCCACGGCACCGTTGGCGAGCCGCGCGATCCACGGCTCCAGGATGCTGAGCGGGACCAGGTCGCGGGCGAGGATCGTCACCGTCGCCCGGGCGAGCCGGTCGGGCTCGCCGGCAACCAGGCGGCAGCCGGTCGGGAGCAGCAGGCGGTCGGCGAGGACGTCGAGCAGGACGGTCAGCTCGGCGACGCCGAAGTGGGGGGAGCGGCCCAGCTCGGCCACCGCGTCGGCACCGTGTGCCAGTGCGAGCGCGGGTCCCTTGCCCGTGACGTGACCCCGGAGGTCGCGCTCGCGGACGAACCAGGTGGCGATCCGGTCGCCCCAGACGAGAAGCTGGCGAGGGGAGAGGACCTGCGCCTCGTTGTCGCGTGCGATGCAGTCGGCGAGGACCTTGACCGACCAGCTCCGGCGGAAGACCGTGTCGCTCTCGGACTGGCCGAGGCCGACCTCGACCCCGGTCACCATGCCGTCGCCCAGCCCGACCAGGACGTCGTCGTATGCGCCCTCGCGGATCCAGCCCGAGAGGCGCCGGTAGGCCTCCTGCGTGCGCTGGCGCGGGTCCGTGCTGCCCAGCAGCCGGGTCAGCTCGGCGGTCAGGTCGTCCAGGGGGCGATCTGTCGGCAGCGGCATGGGGCACATGGTGCCAGCCGGGCCCACCCCAGGCGAATTGGCTTGTTTGACTACCGGAGGGCCGTACTCTCGGCCCATGCCGACCCTGGACGAGATCGCCCGTGCGCACACGGATCTCGACACCGACGAGCTGGCCTGGCTCCAGCTGCTCCTCGCGGACTGGCAGATCGTGGCGGACCTCTCCTTCGCCGATCTCGTGCTGTGGCTTCCGGACCGCGACGGGCGCGGATTCTGGGCCGGTGCGCAGCAGCGCCCGACCACGGGCCCGACGGCACTGCTCGACGACGTCGCAGGGACGTTCCTGCCGCAGGGGCGGCGCAACCTGCTCGACACGGCGTACGAGACCGGCCGGCTGGCCCGCGAGGGCGATCCTGCGTGGGTCTTCGACGTGCCAGTGCGCCAGGAGGCGATACCGGTCCGGCGGGGTGGCCGGGTCTTCGCGGTCGTTGCCCGCACCACCAACCTGCTGGGCGTGCGGACGCCGAGCCACCTCGAGCTCACCTACACGCAGACGGCGAGCGAGCTGACCCGGATGATCGCGCGCGGTGCCTTCCCGGTGCCCGGGCCGCGCAGCGACCACGCCGACACGCCGCGGGTCGGCGACGGCTTCATCCGGCTCGACGCTCGCGGTCGGGTCAGCTACGCCTCACCCAACGCGCTCTCGGTCTACCGCCGCCTCGGCCACGCAGGTGACCTCGTCGGCCAGGAGCTCGCCGAGCTGACCCGCAACCTGGTGCCGCCACGCGACCGCCCCGACGAGGAGACACTCAGCGCGGTGCTCGGGGGCCGGGTCGCCCGCGACACCGAGGTCGCCTCGGACGGCATGGCACTGATCCTGCGCTCCCTACCGCTCGCGCCCGACGGCGAGCCGGTCGGGGGAGTGATCCTGGTCCGCGACGTCTCCGACCTCCGCCGTCGCGACCGTGAGCTCGTCACCAAGGACGCCACGATCCGCGAGATCCACCACCGGGTGAAGAACAACCTGCAGACCGTCGCCGCGCTGCTGCGGCTCCAGGCTCGCCGCATGGGCAACGAGGACGCGCGACTCGCGCTCGAGGAGGCCGTCCGCCGCGTCGGCTCGATCGCGCTGGTCCACGAGACGTTGAGCCAGGCGGTGGAGGAGACCGTGGCGTTCGACGAGATCGCCGACCGGCTCGGGCGGATGGTGGCCGACGTCGGCGGCATCGGCCACGCCGTCGCCGTACGCCGCGAGGGGACGTTCGGGATCCTCAACTCCGACACCGCGACGCCGCTGGCCATGGTGCTGACCGAGGTCCTGCAGAACGCTGTCGAGCACGGCTACCGGCAGCTCGACGTGACCGACTCCGACCGGGTCGGGCGGATCGCCGTCGAGGTGCGACGCGCGGTGGGCCGGCTGCACGTGGTCATCGAGGACGACGGAGTGGGCCTGCCCGACGGCTTCGACCCCGACCAGTCGACGAGCCTGGGGCTCTCGATCGTCCGGACCCTCGTGGAGTCGGAGCTCGACGGTCAGCTCACGCTGGGCGCTGCCCACATGACAACGACCGGCACTCGCGTCGAGATCGACGTGCCGGTCGTGCAGCGGGGCTGATCGCCCCGGGGACTTAAGCGGTGCGGACGCGGGCCCGGGCGTTGCGGCGCTTGAGCGCGCGGCGCTCGTCCTCGCTGAGGCCGCCCCAGACGCCGTGGTCCTGACCGGCCTCGAGGGCCCAGGCGAGGCACTGCTCGCGAACGTCGCAGCGTCGGCACACCTGCTTGGCCTCCTCGATCTGGAGGATCGCCGGGCCCGTGTTTCCGATCGGGAAGAACAGCTCCGGGTCCTCGTCGAGGCAGGCTGATTCGTGACGCCAATCCACGGCTGGGTGTACTCCCTTTGGTTGCTGGGTGTTGCGCGTCGGCCTCGGGTGAAGGCCGCGGACGCGCGGAAAGATGAGGTGGCGTCGCGAATCTTTTCACGAACGCACACGCAAGGTTGTCAATCCTACGCACGAACGACAACCCCTGCGGGCCGTCACTTTGGTCACAAGTAGATTGTCGCCGTGTTTAATTCCCCCGGCTCCGTCGCTCCGCGCCCGCTCGCCGTAGCGTCAGCGGTGACGCTGCTCCAGGCAGTCACCTTCCTCGGTCTGGCGATCGCACAGGCACTCAGCTTCGCCTCCGAGCGGGCTGCGATGAACTGGACGACGATCCTCGGCTTCCTCCTGTGGGCGCTCATGCTCGGTGCGTGTGGGGGGCAGGTCGTCCGTGGCAGGTCCTGGGCACGCAGCCCGATCGTCATGGCCCAGCTGATCCATCTCGGCGTCGCGTGGAGCTTCGTCAAGGGCGACCCGGCACGGTGGCAGGCGGTCACCGCGTGGGCCATCGCCGCGACCGCCGTCGTCGTGCTCGTCGGCCTCTTCCACCCGAAGTCGATCAACCACCTCGCGCAGTCGGAGGCCTGAGCCTGCGGCGCAGCCGGGCGAGCGCCCGCGCCTGCAGCCGGGAGACCTGCGCCTGGCTGACCCCGAGCCGATCCGCCACGGCATCCTGGGTGAGCCCGTCGAGGAAGCGGAGCCTGATGACCGCGCTCTCAGGGTCGGGCAACAGGTCGAGCTGGGGGAGCAGGACCAGCCGCAGCTCCACCTGCTCGTAGGCCTCCGCGGGAGCGGGGTCGGTCACGAATCCGTCCGCCAACTCCTCCACCACCGGCTGGTTGGCACCCCGCGGTCCGCGCAGCAACCTGCTGCGGTCCCTCAGGTGGTGGCGCATCTCGCCGAGCACCGTCGGCACCGCGTACGCCGCGAAGGGGACGCCGCGCGCCGCGTCGTACCTCCTGGCGGCGTGGAGCAGGCCGAGGCGCCCTGCCTGGACGAGGTCGTCGTGCGCCTCGCCCCAGCCGCGGAAGCGCCGGGCGCAGCGGTCGACGAGTGGCAGGTGTGCGATCACGAGGGCTTCGGTGTCCACCGCTCCATCAGACGCCGGATCCGGCACGCACGCATCTGTCCATCCACAGGCCCTGCGCCGGGTGGATGAAATGCGACAGGGCCCGCGCGCCGGAGCGAGCGGGCCCTGTCGGGAGAGCATCAGGCCTTCTTGGTCTCCCAGAAGATGCCGGCGATCTCGTCGATCTTGGCGAGCAGCTCGTCGGCGACGCCAGCGTCGAGAGTGCCCTTCGTGCCGCCAGCACCCGCGAGCTTGGTGGCCTCGTTGAAGAGGGTGTGGAGCTGCGGGTACTTCTCGAAGTGCGGGGCCTTGAAGTAGTCGGTCCACAGCACCCAGAGGTGGTGCTTGACCAGCTCGGAGCGCTGCTCCTTGATCAGGACGGCGCGGGTGCGGAAGTCGGGGTCGTCGGAGTCGTTGACCTTGGCGATCAGCGCCTTGATCGACTCGGCCTCGATGCGGGCCTGGGCGGGGTCGTAGACACCGCAGGGGAGGTCGCAGTGGGCCTGGGCCTCGACGGTGGGGGCGAACAGCATGCTCGACAGCTCCTTCGTGGGTGACATCTGTGCGACTGCGACACTACTCCCCATGCGAGGACGTCGGTGGGGCTGGGCCGTCGTGCGCGGACGGTCGATGGAGCCCGGCCTGCGCGAGGGCGACCGGCTGCTCGTGCGCTGGGGCCGCGAGCCCGCTGTCGGCGACGTCGTCCTGGCCCGGTTCGTCGACGGCACCCTGGCCGTGAAGCGCGCGGCCGAGCGGCGTACGACGAGGACCGGGGCGCCGGGCTGGTGGCTGCTCAGCGACAACGCGACCGAAGGGATCGACTCGCGGCACCGCGGAACCGTTCCCGAGGCGGACGTGCTGGCGGTCGCCCGGCTGGTGCGTCGCGGGTGCCGGTTGCATCACATTCCCGTACCGCCCGTGTCGGACTGCGCTCCCTTGTGAAAGGATGCCGAGCGAGGGTGAACCCCTGTCTGGCTGCTCCGCGACACACCATTCGCGTCGAGCGGCGCTCCCGAATCTGTCGAACGCCCCGAAAGTCCTGCCGAAATGTCTGAGCTCGAGACCGCCGTCCAGTCCGAGGGCCACCCGCTGGCCGGGGACCCGGTGTTCGACCTCCACGTAGGCGGCAAGATGGCGATCAAGTCGTCGGTGGAGCTCGCCGGCGCCGACGAGCTCTCGCTCGCCTACACGCCGGGTGTCGCCCGTGTCTGCACCGCGATCGCCGAGAACCCCGAGCTCACCCAGCACTACACGTGGGTGCCCAACACCGTCGCGGTCGTCACCGACGGCACCGCGGTGCTCGGACTCGGCGACATCGGCCCCGCCGCCGCCATGCCGGTGATGGAGGGCAAGGCGATCCTCTTCAAGCAGTTCGGCGGCGTCGACGGCATCCCGATCTGCCTGGACACGACCGACACCGAGGAGATCATCGAGACCGTCGTCCGGCTCGCTCCGAGCTTCGGCGGCATCAACCTGGAGGACATCTCGGCGCCGCGCTGCTTCGAGATCGAGGACCGCCTCAAGGAGCGCCTCGACATCCCCGTCTTCCACGACGACCAGCACGGCACCGCCGTCGTGGCCCTGGCCGCCCTCAAGAACGCCCTCAAGCTCACCGGCCGTACGCCGGAGGGCACGCGCGTCGTGATCTCGGGCGCCGGTGCTGCCGGTGTCGCGATCGCCAAGATCCTCATCGGCGCGGGCATCACCGACATCGCGGTCATCGACCGCCGCGGCATCGTCAGCTCCGACCGCTCCGACCTGACGCCGGTCAAGCGCTCGCTCGCCGAGATCACCGCCGACCGCAACGGCCGCACGGGTTCGCTCGCGGACGCGATGAAGGGCGCCGACGTCTACCTCGGCGTCTCCGGTGGCACCGTGCCGGAGGAGGTCGTCGCGACGATGGCCGCCGACGCGATCATCTTCGCGATGGCGAACCCGGACCCCGAGGTCCACCCGGACGTGGCGCACAAGTACGCCCGCGTCGTGGCCACCGGCCGCTCGGACTTCCCGAACCAGATCAACAACGTCCTGGCCTTCCCGGGCATCTTCCGCGGTGCCTTCGACGTCCGCGCCACGGCGATCACCGAGGGCATGAAGCTCGCGGCGGCCGACGCGCTGGCCGAGCTCGTCGGTGACGCGCTCGCCGAGGACATGGTCATCCCGGGTCCGTTCGACCCGCGCGTGGGTCCGGCCGTCTCGAAGGCAGTGGCCGAAGCCGCCCGTCGCGACGGTGTCGCCCGCGCCTGACACCTCTCCCGTCTTACGTCATAGGACCTGGTCGCCCTAGCGGCCAGGTCCTATGACGTTCTCGATAGCGTTGGCCGCATGTTCGCCGTCTACGCCGAGTCGTTCAACGCAGAGTCACCCCTCGACGGGCTGGTCGTGGGGGAGCGCCCCGATCCGATCGCCCCGGACGGCTGGACCACGGTCACCGTCAAGGCAGCCTCCCTGAACCACCACGACCTGTGGTCGCTCAAGGGCGTGGGCCTCAAGGCCGACCGGCTGCCGATGATCCTGGGCTGCGACGCCGCGGGCTACGACGAGGACGGCAACGAGGTCGTCGTCCACGCCGTGATCTCCTCGCCGGACTGGGTGGGTGACGAGACCCTCGACCCGAAGCGCTCGCTCCTCTCCGAGCTGCACCAGGGCACCTTCGCCGACAAGGTCGTCGTGCCCCGCCGCAACATCGTGCCCAAGCCGGCGTCCATGAGCTTCGAGGAGGCCGCGTGCCTGCCGACGGCGTGGCTCACGGCGTACCGGATGCTCTTCACGCAGGGCGGCCTCAAGGCCGGTGACTCCGTGCTGGTGCAGGGCGCCGGTGGCGGGGTGGCGACGGCCTGCATCGTGCTCGCCCGCGCTGCCGGTCTGAGGGTCTATGCCACCAGCCGCGACGAGGAGAAGCGCACGAAGGCGCTCGAGATCGGTGCCCACGATGTCTTCGGCTCCAACGAGCGGCTGCCGGTCAAGGTCGATGCGGTCATGGAGACGATCGGCCGCGCCACGTGGGAGCACTCGATCCGCTCGCTCCGTCCCGGCGGCAAGCTGGTCACCTCGGGCAACACCTCGGGCCCCCACCTCGACAACGCGATGCTCCCGCACATCTTCTTCCTGCAGCTGCAGGTAATCGGCTCGACGATGGGTACCCGCGCCGAGCTCGCCTCGCTCGTGCAGATGCTCGACGCGACCGGCCACAAGCCGCTCATCGACCACACCGTGCCGATGGAGCAGGCGCGCGACGCGTTCGCGGCGCTCCATGCCGGTGACGTCTTCGGCAAGATCATCCTGACCCGATGAGCGCCCGGGTCCACCTCGTCACCGGCGCAGGCTCCGGGATCGGAGCCTGCGTGGCCGATGCGCTCCGCGCCCGTGGCGACGAGCTCGTGCTGCTCGCCCGCTCCGTCGAGCGGGCACATGAGCTCCAGCAGCGCTACGACGGAGCGCGGGTCGTCGTCGCCGACCTCGCCGATCCGGCGCACCTCGAACACGCGCTGGGCGGTGCCAACCTCCCGCCGCACCTCGACTCCGTCCTCCATGTGGCGGGCGTCGTCGACCTGGCTCCCGCGCACGACCTGGTCGCGGCGGAGGTCCAGGCGCAGATCGCCGTCAACCTCGTCGCGCCGATGCTGCTCACGCAGCTCTGCCTCCCGGCCGTCCGCGCCGCCCGTGGCACGGTCCTCTTCGTCAACAGCGGTGCCGGCCTCAACGCCCACCCGAGCTGGGGCGCCTACGCGGCGTCGAAGTTCGGCCTGCGCGGCTTCGCCGACGCGCTCCGCGGCGAGGAGGCGCCGCACGGCGTGCGCGTGACCAGCGTCTTCCCGGGCCGCACGGCGACGCCCATGCAGGAGAAGGTCCACGAGCAGGAGGACGCGGCGTACGACGCGGAGCGCTGGATCCAGCCGGAGACCGTCGCCGCGACGATCCTGCACGTGCTCGACCTGCCCCGCGACGCGATGATGCCGGAGATCAGCGTCCGGCCCGGGCCGCGCTGACCCGCGTCAGTCGGCGGCCCGCTCCGTCGGCGGGCTGTGCCGCTCGTCGTTGCTGTGGCCGGGCGTGAAGTCGCAGCACGCGGAGAGGCGCAGCGGCGCATGTGGTGCCCCGCCGTCGACCCGGACCGGCTCGGTGGTCAGGCAGACGTGGTCGCCGCCCTCGTCCAGGAGCGCCAGGCGGCGTACGACGAGACGGCCGGGAACGTCGAGCAGCACGGGCACACCGTGTGGGCCGGTCCCGGTGGCCAGACCGGCGAACTTGTCGGTGTCGTCGCCCGTGCGGGTGCCGAAGAGCTCGGCGAGCTCGCGGTGCTCCTCGCCGAGGAAGTGCAGCACGAGGTGATCGGTGCGGAGCGCCAGCCGGTAGGTGTGGTTCGCCTTGGAGAGCCACACGGAGTAGCGGGGCGGGTCGATGCTCGACTGGCTGTGGAAGCCGACGAGGCAGCCGCCGCGCTCCTCGCCGTCCGCGGTCGTGACGATCAGCATCGCGGCATCGGTCGCCGCGGCGAGTGCGTCGAAGTCGCCCGTGCTGATGTCGTCACTGCTCATGGGAGGGCACCTCGCCGCGTTCGTAGCGCAGGAAGAGGGTGTTGCCCTCGGCGAGCACGGTGCGCAGCGCGAAGCCCGACAGCGGCGCACCGGTGGGAGCGATGGCGACCGGCAGGGGGTCGCCGCCCATCAGGGGTGACAGGGTGAGCAGCAGCTCGTCGAGGTGGCCGCCGGCGACGATCTCGCCGAGAAGGGTCGGTCCGCCCTCGGTGAGGACGACGGAGGCACCGCGCGTGGCGAGCTCCTGCAGCGCAAGACCGGGCTCGACCCGCTCGTCACCTGCCACGACCACCTCGGCGGCCTCGCGCGCACGTGCCAGCCGCTGCGGATCGGCTGCCGCGCAGGTGATGACGTACGGCGGCTGGTCGAGCGCCGGATCGGTGAAGGCACGACCCGCCCAGTCGAGGTCGAGTGACCGGCTCACCACCGCCAGGCGGGGTGAGGAGGGCTTGCCGGCGTCACGGCGGGCCTGTGCCCGCACCTTGGGCAGCAGCAGAGGCCCGTAGCCCTCGCGCCGGATCGTCTCCGCGCCGACGAGCACGACGTCGGCGACCGTCCGCATCGCGAGGAAGAGGGCCGCGTCCGGCTTCGTGGAGAGCGCGGCGACCCGGCCGCCGATCGCTGCGGAGCCGTCCAGGCCCCCGACCATGTTGGCCAGGACCCAGCACGGACCTGCTGGTCGCGAGCGGTCGACGGCGAGGTACGGCGCCAGGGGGTCGTCGAGGCGGGTGGTCGGTCCGAGGACGTCCATGGCTTCCATGCTGGCATCGGCCACCAAGGGAATTCATTGGCGCCTGCAGGAGTTGGCCCCCCAGTATTGACCGGAGCGCTCCTGTCGCGGTGAGCGCTGTCGGATCTCCGGGCCCCGTTCGTGGACTGCATGAGCGGGCGGCGTCATGCCACCCCGCGCCCTCCCTGAAAGGCCCCACCATGTCTGCTTCCCTCGAGGTCGATCCGACCGCCGATCCGACCGCCGATCCGACCGCGGGTGCGCCGGTCGACTCACCCGACGCACCGTTCACCACGCCGCTGGTCGTCAAGCTCCTCGTCGCGGCCACCTTCGTGGTGATCCTCAACGAGACCACGATGATCAACGCGCTTCCGCGCCTGATGGCCGACTTCAGCATCGACGCGCGCACGAGCCAGTGGGTCAACACCGTCTTCATGCTGACCATGGCGTCGGTGATCCCGCTGACCGGCTGGTTCCTCCAGCGGGTGACGACCAGGACGGCGTTCACAGTCGCCATGGCGACCTTCTGCGTCGGCACGCTGCTCGGCATGCTCGCCCCGACGTACGCCGTGCTGCTGGTGGCTCGCGCGGTCCAGGGTGCCGGCACGGCCGTGATGATGCCGCTGCTGATGACGACGGTCATGACGGTCGTCCCGGTCGCCCACCGCGGCCGCGTGATGGGCAACATGATGATGGCCATCTCGGTGGCCCCCGCACTGGGGCCGACGGTGTCGGGCCTGCTCCTGGAGCTCGGCTCGTGGCGCCTGATCTTCGGCGCGATCCTTCCGCTCGCGCTGCTGATGGGCCTCGTCGGCCGCACGCTGATCGAGAACATCGGCGAGGCCAAGGCCGGCCCGGTCAGCTGGCTCAGCGTGATCCTCGCCGGTGCGGGCTTCGCAGGCCTGGTCTACGGCCTGAGCGACTTCGGTGCGGGCAGCCTCGCCAAGCCGCTGGGCTTCACGATCGCCGGCGTCGTGCTCGTCGCCGCGTTCGTGGTCTACCAGATCGTCCTCCAGGGCCGGGGCACGCCGCTGCTGGACCTCCGCACCCTGAAGATCCGCACGTACGCCGTCGCCGTGCTGCTGATGTGTGCGGCCTTCATGGCGTTCTTCGGCGCGATGGTGCTGCTGCCGCTCTACCTGCAGGACTACCGCGGCCTCAGCACGCTGGAGACCGGCCTCCTGGTCATGCCCGGCGGCCTCGCGATGGGTCTGCTCGGTCCGCGGGTCGGCAGGGTGTTCGACCGTGTCGGCACGCGGCCGCTGGTCATCCCGGGCGCGGTGGGCCTGGTCGTCGCGCTCGTCACGCTGGCCTCGGTCATCGACCTCTCCACGCCGTACTGGCAGATCGTGCTGCTCCACGTGGCGCTGATGTCGTGCCTCGCCTGCGTCTTCACGCCGGTGTTCACGCTCGGCCTGGGTGCCCTGCCGCCCGAGCTCTACTCCCACGGCAGTTCGCTGCTGGGCACGCTCCAGCAGGTTGCGGGAGCGGCCGGCATGGCGCTGTTGATCGCGATCCTGCAGAGCCGCGCCACCCACCTCGTCGAGACGGGCAGCAGCGCAGCCAGTGCCTTCGTCGGCGGCCTGGACTGGGCGCTGCTGACCGGCGCTGCCTTCGCTGTCGTCGTCCTCGCGATGTCGCTGCTGCTACCGGCTCGCACCACCGCGGGACCCGGCGGTCACGGGCACTGACCTGCGGGGATCCGCCGGCTGGCTCAGACCTCGGCGAGGAACGCGTCGAGGATCGGCCACGACACGTCGGCGGCCCTCGGCCCGGCGATGAGGCCAAGGTGCGAGAGGCCGTCGGCGGCGGCGTACCTCGCACCGGGCACCGACCGCGTGCCGGCCTCGACGGCGGGACCGGGGCCGATCGCATCGGTGCGGCTGCCGATGAAGAGCACGCGGGTGCGGATCGCGGCGAGC
>NZ_DATIHB010000009.1:0-1841 GCF_035481145.1 Nocardioides sp.
CTCGCGGGGTGGCTGCGTCCGGTGCTCACCTCGGTCGAGCTGCCCTTCACCGAGCTCGGCGCGCTCGCCGTACGCCGCCTCCTCGACCCCGACGACCACGGCGGCACCGACTCGGTACCGATGGCGGTGCGCCACGGAGGCTCGGTGCGCACCGCTCGCGACGGCACGGCGTGAGACGGCGCGGCCGCGCCATTGCCCCGCTGTGGGCCGGGCCCTACTGTGACCTCGGGGTCTGTGACCCCGGTCACTTCACTACGGATCGTCCGGCACGTACCTGCCGGTGAAGGAGCAGACAATGGCATCAGTGACGTTCGAGAACGCGCAGCGGTGGTATCCAGGCGCCGACGAGCCGGCCGTGCCCGGCATCAGCCTCGAGATCAAGGACGGCGAGTTCATGGTGCTCGTCGGGCCCTCGGGCTGCGGCAAGTCGACCACCCTGCGCATGCTCGCCGGCCTCGAAGAGGTCAACGACGGGAAGATCTACATCGGTGACCGCGACGTCACCAACATCCCGCCCAAGGACCGCGACATCGCGATGGTCTTCCAGAACTACGCGCTCTACCCGCACATGTCGGTCGAGGAGAACATGGCGTTCTCGCTCAAGATGGCCAAGGTCCCCGCGGCCGAGCGCAAGGAGCGGGTGGCCAAGGCCGCCGAGATCCTCCAGCTCACCGAGTACCTCGAGCGCAAGCCCAAGGCGCTGTCCGGTGGTCAGCGCCAGCGCGTCGCCATGGGTCGCGCGATCGTCCGCAACCCGCAGGTCTTCTGCATGGACGAGCCGCTGTCCAACCTCGACGCCAAGATGCGCGTGGCGACCCGCACCGACATCGCCCGCCTCCAGCAGGACCTCGGCGTCACCACGGTCTACGTCACCCACGACCAGGTCGAGGCCATGACGATGGGCGACCGGGTCGCGGTGATGAAGCTCGGAGTGCTCCAGCAGGTCGACACCCCGCTCAAGCTCTACGACAAGCCCGTCAACCTCTTCGTCGCCGGCTTCATCGGCTCGCCGCAGATGAACCTCCTCGAGGGCGTGGCGGCCGAGGACGGCACGGTGAAGGTCGGCGGCTACAACGTGCCGGTCGACCCGACCGCGGAGAAGAAGATGTCCGGCAAGGTCACGGTCGGCGTCCGCCCGGAGAACTGGCGCCTCGTCACGGCCGAGGAGGGTGGCCTGCCCGTCAAGGTCACCGTCGTCGAGGAGCTCGGTGCCGACAGCTACGTCTACGGCACCTGCGACGTGGAGGGCACGCCGTCCAACGTCATCGTGCGCGTCAGCGGCGGCCGGCACCACCCGCAGAAGGGCGAGATGCTCTACGTCACGACCGACCCCGAGCACGTCCACGTGTTCGACACCGAGTCGGGCGAGCGCCTCTCCGAGTGACCGGCTCGTCCTCGGTGGTCGAGCGAGGCTGCTCGACCACCGAGGACGATCGGCAGCTCCGCGTCGCCATACTGGGGCCGTGACCGCGACCGACATGGGCTTCGAGGACCGCCTCGCCGACCTCGAGCCAGACCTCCTCGCCACCCTGGCGCGGGTCTACGGGGCGGATGCCGCCCCCGCCGTCGCCCGTACGCTCGTCGGGATCGCCCGTGCCGCGCACGACGCGCGTCCCGCCGACCTGCGCGAGCTCGACGCGCAGCGGCTGCGCGAGCCGGACTGGTTCCAGCGGCCCTCGATGGTGGGCTACGCGGCGTACGCCGACCGGTTCGCCGGGACGCTGCGTGGGGTCGGCGAGCGGGCGTCCTACCTCCGCGACCTCGGCATCGGCTACCTGCACCTGATGCCGCTGCTGACGCCGCGTCCGGCGCCCAACGACGGCGGCTACGCGGTCATGGAC
>NZ_DATIHB010000010.1:0-13455 GCF_035481145.1 Nocardioides sp.
GAGGTGGCGTCGTTCGAGGAGACCCGTGCGGCCAACCGAGCACCCCAGCCGGTCGGCGGCGACCTGAGGCTCGCGACGTTCAACGTCCTCAACTACTTCAACACCACCGGTGAGGAGTTCGAGGCGAACGGCGGCACCTGCAGCTACTACACCGACCGCGACCAGGACCCGGTCGCGGTCAACAGCTGCAACCCCGACGGGCCCCGCGGCGCCGCAGAGTGGGAGGACCTGCAGCGGCAGCAGGCCAAGATCGTCCGTGCGATCGACGGCCTCGGTGCCGACGTGGTCTCGCTGGAGGAGCTGGAGAACTCGATCAAGCTGCTCGGCGAGACCGACCGCGACGACGCGATCCGCGAGCTGGTCAAGGCGCTCAACGCGGCCGCCGGCGCGGGCACGTGGCGCTACGTCCCGTCGCCGGCGGAGGCGCTGACGCCCGAGGCCGTCGCCCAGCAGGACGTGATCCGCACCGGCTTCATCTACCGGCCCGCGCGCGTGCAGGCGCTGGGGGAGTCGGACCTGCTCCTCGACACCACCGAGTTCGCCAACGCGCGCGAGCCGCTGGCCCAGCTCTTCAAGCCGGTCGGTGCCCCGGCCTCGGCTGCGTTCGCGGTCGTGGTCAACCACTTCAAGTCCAAGGGCTGCTCGGGCGCGAGCGGCGACAACGCGGACGCGGGCGACGGCCAGTCGTGCTGGAACGGCGACCGGGTCCGGCAGGCGAAGCGGCTCGTGGCCTTCGCGCAGGACTTCGCCGCCAGCCACCGGACGGAGAAGGTCTTCCTGGCCGGTGACTTCAACTCCTACACCGAGGAGGACCCGATGCACGTGCTGTACGACGCGGGCTTCGCGGCGGTCGAGTCCGGCCAGGCCGACGACGACAGCTACAGCTTCAGTGGCCTCTCCGGATCTCTCGACCACGTCCTCGCGAGCAACGCGGCTGCCGCCACCGTGACCGGTGCGGACATCTGGGAGATCAACGCGGACGAGTCGATCGCGTACCAGTACAGCCGTCACAACTACAACGTCACGCAGTTCTTCGACGCCGACGACCCGTTCGCCGCGTCCGACCACAATCCGGAGCTCGTCGGCATCCGGACCTCGAAGGGAAGCAACTGATGAAGAACCGCATCGTGGCCGGAGTCGGCCTCGCGCTCGCAGCCGGCGGAGTCCAGCTCGTGACGCAGGCGCCCGCGTACGCCGCCCCGGTCGACATCCAGATCCTGGCGACCAACGACTTCCACGGGCGCCTGCGGGCCAACGGCGCGGAGGCGGGCGCAGCGGTGCTCGCGGGTGCGGTGAAGCAGCTCGAGGCCGCCAACCCCAACACGGTCTTCAGCGCGGCCGGCGACCTGATCGGCGCCTCGACGTTCGAGTCGTTCATCGCGCAGGACAAGCCGACGATCGACGCGCTGAACGCCGCGGGCCTCGACGTCTCCGCGGTCGGCAACCACGAGTTCGACGCCGGCTACGACGACCTGCTGCACCGCGTCATGGCGCCGTATGACGCGTCGACCAACCCGCACGGCGGGGCCGAGTGGGAGTACATCGGTGCCAACGTCCACAAGCCCGGAGCGCCGGAGAGCGAGCTGCTCGAGCCGACGTACGTCCGTGACTTCGGCGGGGCCCAGGTCGGCTTCGTCGGTGCCGTCACCGAGCACCTGCACGAGCTGGTCTCGCCCGCGGGCATCGAGGGCGTGACGGTCGAGGACATTGCTGCCGCGACCAACCGCGAGGCGGACCGTCTCGTCGCCGCGGGCGTCGACGTCGTGGTGCTGCTCGTGCACGAGGGGGCTCCGTCGACGGACTGCGCGACGATGGAAGACGACCCGACGTCCGACTTCGGGCAGATCATCCACGGTGTCAACGACAACGTGGACGCGATCGTGTCGGGCCACACGCACCTGGCCTACAACTGCTCCTTCCCGGTCGCGGGCTGGGCGGGCCGCCCGGTCACCGATCGTCCGGTCGTCTCGGCGGGCCAGTACGGCATGAACCTCAACAAGCTGGTCTTCTCGGTCGACTCCGCCACGGGCGAGGTCCAGGCCACGACGCAGGAGCTCCTCCCGCTCGCCGGAGGCGCTTACCCGGCTGACCCGGCCACGAAGACGATCGTTGACAAGGCCGTCGCCGATGCGGAAGTCCTGGGTGCGCAGCCGCTGGGTCGTCTGGAGTCGTCCTACTACCGCGCCCGGCGAGCCGACGGCACCAGCGAGAACCGCGGTGGAGAGTCCACGCTCGGCAACCTCGTCGCCGAGGCGCAGCGCTGGAGCACATCCACGCCGGAGGCCGGGGGAGCGCAGATCGCGTTCATGAACCCGGGTGGCCTGCGGGCTGACATGGTCGCCGCCGCCGACGGCACCCTGACCTACAAGCAGGCCGCCACCGTGCAGCCGTTCGCCAACACGCTGGTCAACCTCAAGATGACGGGTGCCCAGATCAAGGCGGCGCTGGAGCAGCAGTGGCAGCCGGCCGGTGCTTCGCGGCCGTTCCTGCGGCTCGGCACCTCCGAGGGCTTCACCTACACCTACGACCCGGCCGCACCGGCGGGCTCGCACATCACCGGCATGTGGCTCGACGGCGCCAAGGTGGTCGCCGGCACGACGTACTCGGTCACCGCGAACTCGTTCCTCGCCTCGGGTGGCGACAACTTCGGTGCCTTCAACGTGGCGCCGTCGCTCAAGCGCGACACCGGCAAGGTGGACCTCGCGGCGATGGTCGAATACCTCGCCGTGCACGCCGCGGACGCTCCGCTCGCCACCGACTGGAGCCAGCGCTCGGTGGGTGTCTCGTTCCCCGCTGGTGTGCGCACCTTCGAGCCCCGGTCGCGCGTCGCCTTCACGCTGTCGTCGCTCACGTTCAGCGCGCCGGCCGACCTCGACGAGACGGCTGTGACGGTCTCCCTGGACGGCGAGGTGCTCGGCACCTTCCCGGTCGACGCCACGGTCCCCGCGACGCCGTACGACGAGGTCGGCACCGCCGCGGTCAGCTTCCGGCTGCCGGTCGGACGCCCCGGCACGAAGGTGCTCACGGTGACCGGCGTGAAGACCGGTACGAGCGTGGAGGTGCCGGTCGAGGTCGTCGGCATCGACTGAGTGGCTAGGCTCGGGACATGGCTCCCGAGGAGATCACCGAGTCGCCCACCGTGGCCGCGCAATTGGTCGCGACGCTCCAGGTCCGAGGCGAGACGGTGGCCACTGCGGAGTCGCTGACCGGCGGACTGGTCGCTGGCGCGATCACGGCGGCAGCCGGGGCGTCAGCCGTCTACACCGGGGGTGTGGTCACCTACGCCACGGGCGCCAAGGAGGAGCTGCTCGCCGTCCCGCCGGAGGTGATCGAAGGCCCTGGCGTCGTCTCCGCCGAGTGCGCGGAGGCGATGGCGACCGGCGTCCGCCGGCTGCTCGCCACGACGTTCGGTGTCGCGACGACCGGCGTGGCTGGGCCCGAGGAGCAGGAGGGCAAGCCCGTCGGCACGGTCTTCGTCGGCCTGGCGACGCCCGCCGGCGTCACGTCGTACCAGCTGGATCTCGATGGTGATCGCGACCGGGTCGGCATCCGGGAGGCGACGGTGGAGGCCGCGCTGGCTCTCCTTCTGGAACATGTGCCGCGGGAAGATCCACGGCTCGGGTAGCGTTGCCCTCACCCGGTAGGAAAGGAGATCGCCATGGTGCTGTTCCGTCGAGTGCTCGGCGACGTGCTTCGCAACCAGCGCGTGCAGCGCGGCATGACGCTGCGCGAGGTCTCCGCCGGCGCCCGCGTCTCGCTGGGCTACATCTCCGAGATCGAGCGTGGCCAGAAGGAAGCCTCCTCCGAGCTCCTCGCCTCGCTCTGCGGTGCGATGGACCTCACGCTCTCGCAGGTGATCCGCGAGGTCTCCGACCAGGTCGCGCTCGAGGAGGCCGCCCTGGCCCCCATCCCGCTCCCGGTCCGCACCGAGGCCGTCGCTTCCTCAGCTGCCTGACGGGCGCCGCACGCGCGCCACGTCAGCGCCGAGATCGAACCGAGACCGGTTGTTCATCCGGCGTTGACTCCACCGTTGCGCCGGGAGGGCCATTCTCAGGCGCATGACCTCACGTCTCGAACGCACGGCGATCCTCGCGGTCGTCGCCTTCGTCCTCACCCTCCTCCAGGCGCCCGCCCAGGCGGTGACGCCCTTGACCGTCGCGCAGGCGATCGCCACGCAGAACGGCTCGACGCAGACGGTGCGTGGCTACGTCGTCGGGCAGCCGACCGCGACCAGCACCGTGGTCACGTCCGGCTTCCCCAACGACTACGCACTCGCGATCGCGGACACCGCGACCGAGACCGCGACGAGCAAGATGCTCTACGTCCAGATCCCGAGTGCGTTCCGCGCGCAGTGGGGCCTGCGGACGAACCCGTCGCTCATGGGCGACCAGATCGACGTGACGGGTGCGCTGTCGGCGTACTTCTCGCACCCGGGCATGACCGGCACGTCCGCGTTCGCCCTCACGGGCGGTGGTGGCGGGGGCACGGAGCCGCCGCCGGGTGGCACGTCGCCGTGGGACTCGACGTACTACGCCCCGGCGATGGGGCAGTCCGGTGCGCAGCTCAAGTCCACGCTGCACGGCATCATCGACGGCCACACCATGCTGAGCTACACGACGGTGTGGACCGCCCTGAAGGACACCGACGAGGACCCGAACAACGCCAACAACGTCATCGAGCTCTACACCGGTCGCTCGATCGCGGAGACGAGCAACGGCGGCAACACCGGCCAGTGGAACCGCGAGCACGTCTGGGCGCAGTCCCGCGGTGGCTTCGACACCAGTGCCGGCCCGGGCACCGACCTGCACCACATCCGCCCGGAGGACGTCACCGTCAACTCGATCCGTGGCAACAAGGACTTCGACAACGGTGGCACGGCGGTCTCGGGGTGCACGGACTGCTGGACCGACGCCGACTCGTTCGAGCCGCGCGACGCCGTCAAGGGCGACGTGGCGCGCATGCTGCTCTACATGGCGGTGCGCTACGAGGGCGGCGACGGCTGGAACAACCTCGAGATGAGCTCGACCGTCGGCACGTCCTCGACGCTGCTGGGCGACCTCGAGACCCTGCTCGCCTGGAACGCCGCCGACCCGGTCTCTGCGTTCGAGATGCGCCGCAACGACCGCATCCACTCCGCGTGGCAGGGCAACCGCAACCCGTTCATCGACCACCCCGAGTGGGCCGACGCCATCTGGTGAGGCCCTCTGGTGAGCTCTGGATCGGTCAGAGCGGGAGCGTGCGCCGCGCGGTGAAGTGGCGCGCGCTCCCGTCGACCGGGTCGACGAACGCGAGCTCGCTGGCCAGCAGCTGGAGCGGCGTGCTGAAGTCGTCGACGTCGGTCACCGTCACCGTCGGGTAGAGCGGGTCACCGACGATCGGGATGCCCAGGCCGTGGAGATGCAGGCGGAGCTGGTGCGTGCGACCTGTGCGCGGCGTGAGCCGGTAGATCGCCAGCTCGTTACCCACACGCGACTCGAGCTCGACCAGAGTTTCGGCGTTGACCGGTGCGTCGGGCACCACCGCCGCCTGCCACTGACCGGTCGGCTTGGTGATGTGGTTGCGGATGACGGTCGGCTCCTCGCGTGCCATGTCGTACGCCGCCAGCGCGCGGTAGGTCTTCCGGGTCGTGCGGTCCTCGAAGATCCCCTGGTACGCCGCGCGCCACTGTCGCTGGGTGGTGAGCAGCAGGACACCCGAGGTGACCCGGTCCAGGCGGTGAGCAGGAGATAGCTCGGGCATCCCGAGCTCCGCGCGGGCACGCACGACGACGCTCTGCACCACGTGGCTGCCCCGGGGGATGGAGCTCAGGAACGATGGCTTGTCCACGACGACGATCCGCTCGTCCTGGTGCAGCACGACCAGGTCACCGGGGACGACGGGCTCCTCACGCAGGTCGCGGTGGAAGAAGACGAACCGGTGCGCGCGGTAGGCGTCGTCGGCCCGGACCGGGGTGCCGTCATCCCACACGAACCGGCCCTCGCTGAGGAACCCGTCGACGTCGACGCTCGGCTGCTCGCCGTCGGCCAGCTGGGCCGTGGCGCCGGGCGCGAGTGCGTGCAGGCCGTTGGCCTCCCTGCTGCGTGGTGGCAGCCGGTGGAGGAGCCAGTCACGCATCGTCGCCTCGTGCTCCGGGACCGTTCCCGCGTGTGGCGTACGGACCCAGGCGGCGCTCAGCCCGTGGCGGAGCGGGAGCGGGGAGCGGGGCGGCACGGTCGCATCGTAGGTGCGTCCTACGACCGGACGTGCATCCGCTCGCCCTGGGGGCCGAAGATCGCGAGCACCTCGGCTGGCGACGGACCGGGGTTGCTGATCCAGTGTGGCGTACGCGTGTCGAACTCGACGACCTCGCCCGGGTCGAGGAGGAGGTCCCGCCTCCCCAGGACGAGCCGGAGGCGTCCGCTGAGGACGTAGAGCCACTCGTAGCCCTCGTGGGTCTTGAGCGATGGTGTCGACTCGCTCTCGACCGGGATGACGAGCTTGAAGGACTGCAGGCCGCCGGGGCGCCGCGTGAGCGGGATGAACGTGCGGCCATGGCGCGTGATCGGCTTGGCCCGGATCCGCGGATCGCCCGTGTCGGGCGCGTCGACGAGCTCGTCGAGGGCGACCCGGTGTGCGCGGGCGAGCGGCAGCAGGAGCTCCAGGGTGGGCTTCCGCTGTCCTGACTCGAGCCGGGAGAGCGTGCTCACCGAGATGCCGGTCTCCGCGGCGAGGTCGGTGAGGGTCGCCTCCCGCTCGAGGCGGAGCTGGCGGAGCCGTGGTCCCACGCTGCGCAGTACGTCGTCGTCCATCGGACAAGTTTGCCGGGATGGCAACAATGTTTGTCAAGACGGCGAAGGCGACGCACAGTGGGAGACATGAGTGAGAACGAGATCTTCGACGTGGTGGTGGTCGGTGGCGGCGCGGCCGGCCTGAGCGGGGCGCTCGCCCTGGGGCGCTCGCGCCGGCGGGTGCTGGTGGTGGATGCCGGCGAGCCACGCAACGCCCCCGCGGGCCATGCCCACAACTACCTCGGACGGGAGGGGATCCCGCCGCTCGAGCTGCTGAGGATCGGCCGCGACGAGGTGAAGCAGTACGACGTGGAGGTCGCCGCCGACCGTGTCGTCGACGTCGTCCGTGGTGACGGCGGCTTCGTGGTGTCGATGGAGTCGGGACGCACTGTCACTGCGCGGCGTGTCCTGGTGACCACGGGTGTGGTCGACCGCCTGCCCGATGTGGCGGGCCTCGCCGAGCGCTGGGGTCGCGACGTCCTCCACTGCCCGTACTGCCATGGGTGGGAGGTGCGCGACACGGCGATCGCGGTGCTCGCCTCGACGCCCATGGCTGCTCACCACGGCCTGCTCTTCCGCCAGCTCTCGGATGACGTCGCCATGGTCGTCCTGGACGGGGTCGAACTGCCGTCCGCGGACCTCGAGCGCCTCGCTGCGATCGGCGTCCGGTTCGAGTACGGCACGCCCGCCGAGGTCGTGACCGAGGGTGACCGGCTGGTCGGCCTCCGGCTCGCGGACGGCTCGGTGTTGGAGCGCGAGGCGATCGTGGTCGCGTCGGTGCCCGTGGTGGAGACATCGTTCCTGCAGTCACTCGCGATTGAACCGACCCCGGTCGAGATGGCAGGCACGGCGCTCGGTGAGGTGATCGCTGTCGATCAGATGGGCGCGACCGGCGTCGCTGGTGTCTACGCGGCCGGCAACGTCACCGACGTCAGCATGACCCTGATGGCGGCCGCTGCTCACGGCAACCGGGTCGGCGCCCTGATCAACGCCCACCTCGCTGCCGAGGATGCGGACCGCGCCGTGGAGGCACGCCGCGCGGAGCTCTTCGAGAGGCCGTCCTGGGAGCAGCGGTACGCCGGCGAGCAGGTGTGGAGCGGGCGGGTGAACCCCCAGCTCGAGCGGGAGGCGCAGGGGCTTGAGCCGGGGCGCGCTCTCGACGTCGGCTGCGGCGAGGGCGGCGACGCGATCTGGCTGGCTGGTCGCGGCTGGCAGGTGACGGCACTCGACTTCGCCGACGGGGCACTGGCCCGGACCACGGCCCATGCGGCAGAGGCAGGCGTCGGTGACCGGGTGACCACGGCGCGGGCTGACCTCCGCACCTGGGAGCCCGGGGGAGAGGTCTGGGACCTTGTGTCGTCACAGTTCGTGCACCTGCCGGACTCGGGGATGATCGACCTGACCCGGACCCTGGCCTCGGCTGTCGCTCCCGGAGGCACGCTCCTGGTCGTCGGGCACCACCCCGACGACCACGTCACCGGCCTGCGGCACGGTCACCACTCGTTCCTCTTCACGGCGGAGTCGCTGCTGCCGGCGCTCGGGGACGACTTCGAGGTCGAGGTGTGCGAGACCCGCCGGCGTACGGCTGTGCACCCGCACTCCGGCGAGGAGATCGTGGTCAACGACGCGGTGCTGCGGGCGCGTCGGCGGGGGTGAGCTTGCGCCGGCGATGGGGGAGGTCAGCGCTGCATGTAGGTGCCGCCCTCGGCCGTGAAGCCGAACGACTCGTAGAGCTCGATCGCCTCGGGGGCGGAGAAGAGCGCCACATGCCCAGCCCGCTCGATGTGGGTGTCGGCGAGGAGTGACTCCATCAGTTCCGCGGCCACGCCGTTCTCCTGCTCGTCGGGGGCGACCATGACGTCGACGACGATCGCGTAGAAGGTGTCGCCGACCGCCCGGGCAAGGCCGATCAGGCGCCCCTCGTCGTCGCGCGCCGTCACGAGGGCTAGGGACTGGTCGAGGGCAGTCTCGGCGACGTCCGGGGTCATCGTCGGCCACCCGACCGAGGCGCGGAGGGCGATGTACTCGTCGGCGGTGAGCGCTGGGTGCATGCGTCGTTGTTACCCGATGCCCGGTCGCGGAATGCCGAGACCAGTCGGGCATGACCTGGTCAGGTCGCTGGTCGACCTAGCGCTGGCAGCTCGGGCACCAGTAGCGCACGCGCTCACGCCCTGGCTCGCCCTGGTGCTCGACGCGCACCTGCGTGCCGCAACGTCCGCACTCGCGTCGGCCGTAGACCCAGTGCATGTTGCCGCGCCGCAGGTTGCCGGTCGTTGGCATGCCGGGGTGCTCACGGTTGGCGGTCAGCAGCAGGTGTGCCCTCGCCACGAGTCGCTCGAGGCGAGCGACGTCGCCGACGGGCGTGGTCGGCAGCCGGCCGGTGAGGAAGCAGAGCTCGGCCGCGTAGACATTGCCGATGCCTGCAAGGTTGCGCTGGTCGAGGAGCGCCTCCGCCAGGGGTCGGTCCGGATCGCGGAGCAGGCGAGCCACCGCCGTCACCGCATCCCAGTCAGGACCGAGCAGGTCGGGCCCGAGGTGTCCGACGGCATCGCCCTCGCGCGAGCGCGGCAGCAGCTCGACCACGCCCAGTGAGAAGCCGACCGCCTCGACGTCCTCGGCGCGGAGCACCACGCGGGCGGTGTGGGCGGGCTTGCTCCACCGCTCGCCGACGTGGCCGACGCGCCACGACCCTTCCATCTTGAGGTGGGTGTGGAGGGTTAAGTCGTCGCCGATGCGGGTGAGTAGGTGCTTGCCGCGGGCGATCGTCTCGACGACCTGCTCGCCGGCGAGCGAGGCAGTCGCATGTGCCGGCACGCGGAAGTCCGTGGACGTGAGCACGCGACCCGACAGGCCACGGTCGAGCAGCCGGGCCGTCCGCCAGACCGCATCGCCCTCAGGCACGGATCCTCAACCCCTTCGGCGTGGCGACGAATCCGGCGGCGGTCAGCGCCTCGCGCAGCGGCGTCGACCCGGCGCCCAGCACCTGCTCGCCGTCGGCGCGCTCGACGGTGAGGCGGCCGAGCTGCCCGCGGCGTACGGCGTCGGCAAGGGCACCGCACGCAGGCGTGAGCCGCTCGTGGTCGTCGGAGAAGGTCAGCAGCGTGCGCCCGCCGCGCTCGACGTAGAGCACGAGTGCACCGTCGACCAGGACGACCAGCGCGCCCGCCTTCCGGCCGGGACGGTGCCCGGGACCGGTCTCGGCGGTGGGGTCGGAGACTGGTCGCTCCGGCCACGGAAGTGCGGCGCCGAACGGGTTGGCCGGGTCGGTAGCGGCGAGCGCCACCGCGACCTGTTCCTCGCCAGGCTCGCTGAACGTGCGGAGCCGGTCGACCGCGCCCGAGGAGCCGAACTGTGCGGCACCCAGCCCGGCGACGAAGTAGCCCCGGCGGCAGCGACCGGTGTCCTCGAACTGACTCAGCACCTTGTACGCCGCGGCGAAGCCGCCCGGGGCACGCTCAGCCTGGACCGCCCCACGCGTGACGACACCGTGGCGTTCGAGCAGGCCCTCGGCCAGCGCGTGGGCGCGCCGGGTCGGGTCGAGGTCGACGGCGGGTAGCGCGCTCCACCGCCCCGAGGTTGACGGCGGGCCGCCGCGCGACGGCATCGCTGGACGCCGGGAGGCCGTGCGCGCACGCGGTGCCGGACGCCGCGTGCGGTGCGCACCGCCACCGCCCACCAGCGGACGGAGCGGGGCGAGGGTGTCGTTGCCGATGCGGCCGGCCCAGACCAGCTCCCACAGGACCGCTGCGAGTGCGTTGTCGTCGGTGGCGCCGACGGCGTCGGAGAGCTGGCGGAAGAACCATGCCCCGCCGGGCGCGAGTGAATCGAGCACCGCTTGGTGGAGCTCGGAGTGCTCGAAGGCGGCCGGCACCGGCAGGGTCAGCTCCGCCTGGTCGGCGAGGTGGAGCGAGACCCAGCCGTCGTCGCCGGGAAGGGCGCCGTGGCCCGCCCAGAGCACCTCGCCGGTCGCCGTGAGCTCGTCGAGGAAGGCGGGGGAGTAGTCGCGCACGCGTGCCGGGAGCACGAGTGACTCGAGCGCCGACGCCGGGATCGGACAGCCAGCGAGCTGCTCGACGGCCGCGACGACGCCATCGACGCCACGCAGGGCACCCTTCGCTCGCGTGACGCCCTGCCAGTGCGGCAGGAACCTCCCCAGTGCCTCAGGATCGACCGGCTCGACCTCCGCGCGCAACCGGGCCAGCGAGCGGCGTCGGAGCCTACGGAGCACCTCGGCGTCGCACCACTCGGCACCGGCGCCCGCCGGCCGGAACTCGCCCTCGAGCACCCGGCCCTGACCGGCCAGACGGGCCAGTGTGTGGCGCACGACCGCGACACCGAGCCCGAACCGTGCCGCGACCTCGTCAGCGGTGAAGGGCCCGTGCGTGCGGGCGTAGCGCGCGACGAGGTCGCCGAGCGGATCCTCGACCGCTTCGGTGAAGACGGCCGGAGTGCCCGGTGGCACCGGGACCCCGAGGCCGTCACGGAGGCGGGCGACGTCCTCGATGGCGACCCATCGCTCGTCGCCGGCCACCCGCATGAGCACCGCGCGTCGGGCCTCCTTGAGGGCCGCCACCGCCGCCGCCGCGGACTCACCCGAGAACCGTTGCGCGATCTCGGCGGGCGACAGGGGACCCAGCAGCCGCAGCAGGTCGGCCACCCCCTCGGCATCGCGGGTCCGTCGGTCCTCTGCCAGCCGCTGCAACTCGGCCTCGGTCTCCGCGAGGACGACGGGATCGAGCAGCTCGCGGAGCTCGGCACGACCGAGCAGCTCGGCCAGCAGCCCCTGGTCGAGCTGGAGCGCCGCCGCACGGCGTTCGGCGATGGGGGAGTCGCCCTCGTAGACGAACTGTGCGACGTAGCCGAAGAGCAGCGACCGCGCGTAGGGCGAGGGCAGCTGGGTGTCGACGTCGACGACCTGCACCTCGCGCTGGTCGATGCGGCGCAGCAGGGCCACCAGGCCCGGGAGGTCGTAGACGTCCTGCAGGACCTCGCGGACCGCCTCGAGCACGATAGGGAAGGAGGGGTACTTCGCGGCCACCTCGAGCAGCTGCGCCGACCTCTGGCGCTGCTGCCACAGGGGGGAGCGCTTGCCGGGGTTGCGTCGTGGCAGCAGGAGCGCACGGGCGGCGCACTCGCGGAAGCGCGACGCGAAGAGGGCCGAGCCACCGACCTCGGTGGTCACGATCTCCTCGATCTCGGCCGGCTCGAAGACGACGATGTCACCCGACGGCGGCTCGCCGGAGGTGTCAGGCACCCGGAGCACGATGCCGTCGTCGGAGGCCACGGCCGACGCCTCCACGCCGTAGCGCACGCGCAGCCGCGCGTTGATGGCGAGGGCCCACGGCGCGTGGACCGGCGTGCCGTAGGGCGAGTGCACGACGAGCCGCCAGTCACCCAGCTCGTCACGGCACCTCTCGACGACGATCGAGCGGTCGCTGGGCACGACCCGTGTGGCCTCCGCCTGCTCCCCGACGTACGCCGCGAGGTTGCTCGCCGCCCAGTCGTCGAGGCCGGCTTCACGCGCTCGCTCGACGGCGCGCGGCTGCGGCAGGGCTGCGAGCTCGCGCCCGAGCGCGCCGACGGCCTCGCCGAGCTCGGCGGGGCGCCCGAGGGTGTCGCCCTTCCAGAAGGGGAGCCGGCCGGGGACACCCGGCGCAGGCGTCACCAGGACCCGGTCGTGGGTGATGTCCTCGATGCGCCAGCTGGTCGCACCGAGGGCGAAGACGTCGCCCACACGCGACTCGTAGACCATCTCTTCGTCGAGCTCACCCACCCGCTTGCCGGTCTTCTCCGAGCCGACCAGGAAGACCCCGAAGAGGCCGCGATCGGGGATGGTGCCGCCGGACGTGACGGCCAGCCGCTGCGCGCCCGGCCTCCCGGTCACCACACCGGTCACGCGGTCCCAGACGACGCGCGGTCGGAGCTCGGCGAACTCGTCGGACGGGTAGCGCCCGGCGAGGAGGTCGAGCGTCGCCTCGAAGGCGGAACGGGGCAAGGTCGCATACGGGGCCGACCTCCGCGCCAGGTCGTACAGCTCGTCGACGGGCCACGCGTCGAGCGAGGTCATCGCCACGACCTGCTGGGCGAGCACGTCGAGCGGGTTGGCGGGCACGCGGAGCGACTCGATCGCGCCCGCGCGCATGCGCTCCACTGCGACCGCCGTCTGGGCGAGGTCGCCGCGGTGCTTCGGGTAGAGCACGCCTCGCGAGACCTCACCGACCTGGTGACCGGCACGGCCGACGCGCTGCAGGGCGGAGGCGACCGACGGCGGTGACTCGATCTGCACCACGAGGTCGACCTCGCCCATGTCGATGCCCAGCTCGAGGGACGAGGTCGCGACGACGCAGGGGAGGCGGCCTCGCTTGAGGTCGTCCTCGATGAGGGCGCGCTGCTCCTTCGACACCGACCCGTGATGCGCCTTGGCGATGAGGGCCGCAGGGCTCCCCGGACGCGGTGGGGGTCCAACCACCCGCTCCGCTCCTTCGTCGCTCCGAGGGGGCCAGTCCCATCCACGGACCCCCACCCCCTCCGGTCCGCCCTGCGCCCCCCGCTGCTCCTGGCGGTCGGCTGCGATCTCGTTGAAGCGTGCAGTCAGCCGCTCCGCGAGGCGGCGCGAGTTGGCGAAGACGATCGTGGAGCGGTGCTGCTCGATCAGGTCGGCGACGTGCTCCTCGACGTGGGGCCAGAT
>NZ_DATIHB010000011.1:0-4060 GCF_035481145.1 Nocardioides sp.
CCCCCCCCGCCGCCGGTCGGCGGTGCCGTCCCGCCACCCCCGCCACGCAGGTCGACGTCCAGCTGGACCGAGAGGTTCACGAAGTCACCCATGTGCAGGTTGCGGGCCGCCTGGGGGTCACGCGAGATCAGGTTGGCGTCCGGGAACGGGTAGGTGAAGAAGATCTGCATCGCGTTGGGCAGTGCGTCTCCAGCGTCGGCGAGCGCCGTCAGCACGGGGTCGAGCTGGCGGAAGGCATCGATCGTCGACGTCTTCGACGCCTGGATGACGCGGACACCGACGTCGCTGAGTTGGGCGAGCGCCTTGAGCATCGTGACCAGGTCGTCGCGCTGGCGGTCGAGGGACTCCAGCGCCGCCGGCAGCTCCTCCAATGCCGCGTCGATCGCAGGCATCTGCTTCTCGACGCTGATCGCGAGACGGTTGACCGACTCGATCGCCTGGACGATGTCGCCCTTGTTCTGCTCGAGCTTGCCGACGAGGCTGGCGAGCTGGCGCAGCACGGATCGGGCCGAGCCCTCGTTGCCCTCGAGCGCGAGGTTGAGCTCCTTCGAGATCGTCTTCAGCTGGGCGACGCCACCACCGTTGAGGATCAGGCTCAGCGCGCTGAGCACCTCCTCGACCTCGGGGTTGCGGCCCGTGCTCTCGAGCGGGATCTCGGACTTGTTCTTCAGGCGCTCGGTGCTGGCCCCCTCGGCCGGCGCGGCGAGGGAGACGAACTTCTCACCGAGGAGGCTGGTCTGGCGGATCGTGGCGACGGCGTTGGCCGGCAGGTCGACCTCGTCGTTGATCTCCAGCGTCACCTTGGCGTGGTACCCCTCGAGGTCGACCTTGGAGACCTTGCCGACCGTCACGTCGGCCACCTTGACCGACGACTGGGGCACCAGGTCGAGGACGTCCTGGAACTCCACGGTCACCGTCATCGGGTTGTCGCCTGTGTCAGCACCACCGGGCAGCGGGAGGCTGTAGATGTCGAAGCGGCAGCCGGTCAGGGCCAGCATGCCGACCACGAGCACGGCGGCCTGGCGCACGACGCGCGTGGGCTTCATCGGGCCACCTCCACGAGTCCGCCGAGCGAGGGGTCGTACGGCTGGGTCGGACCGCCGGGCTGCAGCGCTCCCGCGCGCCCCAGGCCCGGAAGCTTGAGGCCGCCGAGGAGGTTGCAGACGGTCTTGCTGTTGGTCAACCCGCACAGCACAGCCGCGGGGTCTGCGGTGAGCTGGTTGACCACCTCACCGAGGTTGGCGCGGGTGTCCAGCGTGCCGCTCTGGGGGTTGTACGTGTGTCCGAGGTTGACGAGCGCGACGGGAGCGGCCGAGAGCGTCTCGTCGAGCGCTGCGCGCTGGCGCACCAGCACCTTCGCGACCCGGTTGAGGCCCCGGATGTTGCGGCCGAGCGAGGCCTCGTTCTCCTTGACGAAGGTCGAGACCTGGCCCATCGCGACGGCGAGGTTGCGCAGCGAGGCAGCGAGGTCGTCACGCTCCCCTGCCAGCAGCGCGGAGACGTCAGCCAGCGACTTGTTGAACTGACGGACGGTGTCGTCGTTCTTCGCGAGCGTGCTCACGAACTTCTCCAGCCGCGCTGCGGTGCCGAAGAGCTCCTCGCGGTTGTTGTCGAGGGTGCTGGTCAGCTTCGACAGGTCCTGGACGGTCTGGTTGAACTTCTCGCCCTGGCCGCTGAAGTTCTTCGCGGTCGAGACGAGCAGCTCGCTGAGCGCGCCGTCCTTGTTGGCCCCATCGGGACCAAGCGCCCGGGTCAGGTCGTCGAGGCTCTGGTAGATCTGGTCGAGCTCGAGCGGCACCGCGGTCCGGGACGTGTCGAGCACCGCGTTGTCGGCGAGCGTCGGCCCACCGTCGTACGCCGGGGTGAGCTGGACGAACCGGTCACCGACGACGGACGGCGCGATGATGACCGCCTTCGCGTCCGCAGGGACCTTCACGTCGGCGGGATACGAGACCGTCACCCGGACGTCGGTGCCCGAAGGCTCGACCTTGTCGACCGTGCCGATCGGGACGCCGAGGACGCGCACCTCGCTGCCCTCGTAGACCGAGACGGTCCGCGGGAAGTGGGCGACGAGGGTCTTGCGGTCCTCGCCGGTGAAGAGGACCAGGGCCGTCGCGAGCACGAGGATCACCAGGACGGCCGGGACCAGGAACTTCTTCATCGGCCCTCCTCCGCCGGCGCCACGCGCGGCAGCTGCGGCCCGGGCGGCATGTTGGCGATCCAGGTGTCGAACCACGGACCGGTGCCGAGCGTGTTGGCGAAGACCCGGTAGAAGGGGGCCATCAGCCGCAGCGACTGGTCGAGGTTGTCCTGGTTCTTGTTGAGCACGCGGAGCACGCTCTCGGTGTGCCTGAGCGCGGGCGCGAGGTCGGCACGGCTCTGCTTGACAAGCGCCGTCAGCTCCTGACCGAGCGTCGAGGTCGAGACCAGCAGGTTGTGGATCGCCTCGCGGCGGGCGACGACCGCGCGGAAGAGCACGTCGGCATCCTTCATCAGGCCGATCAGGTCGTCGTCGCGCTCGTCGAGAACACCTGCGACGGTGTGCAGGTTCTTCAGCAGGGTGTTGATCTGCTCGTCGCGCTTGGCCACGTTGCGGGAGAGGGCGGAGACGCCCTCGAGGGCGGCCCGGAACTCCTCCGGCGTGTTACGGGTCAGCTCCGCCAGCGTGCGGAACGAGTCGGCGAGCTGATCGGTGTCGATCTGGTCCGCCGTCTCCGCGAGACCACTGAACGCGTCGACGACGTCGTACGGCGAGCTGGTGCGGTCGACCGGGATGGTCGCGCCCTCCTTCATCTGGCCGGAGCCCGACGGCTGGAGGGAGAGGTACATCTGGCCGAGGATCGTCTTCACCTTGATCGCTGCACCCGTGTCCGGGCCGAAGTCGGCACCGGAGTCGACCTTGAAGGCGACCTTCACCTGGTTGCCGTCGAGGTCGACCGACTCGACCTTGCCGATGCGGACGCCGGCGATGCGGACCTCGTCCTCGGCCTTGAGGCCGCCGGACTCGCTGAAGGCGGCGTAGTAGGTGTCTCCCCCGCCGATGATCGGCAGGTCACCCGCACGGAAGGCGGCGACCATGAGGGTGCCGATCACCGCCAGGCTGGCTGCGCCGACGACGACGGGGTTGCGCTCGCGGAAGGGAATCATCAGAGACTGCACCTCGAGGCGGCGGTCTTGTAGTCGATCGGCAGACGCTGTCCGGTCGGCAGGATCACCCGGCCGTGGAACTCGCACAGGTAGAAGTTGAAGAAGGAGCCGTAGACAGCCGTCCGGCCCATCTTGTTCAGCTTGACCGGAAGGACCTGGAGCACGCGGTCGATCTCGCCCTTGTTGCGGTCGAGGTTGCCGGCCAGGCGCCGCAACTGCTTGAGGTCGGTGACCAGCTCCGGGCGCAGACCCTTGACCAGTCCGGCCGTCTCCACCGAGAGGCTCGAGATCTGGTCGAGCGGGCCGAGCAGGGCGTCACGGTCCTTGTTGAGGCCGCTGACCAGCGTGCGGAAGCTGGTGATCAGGCGTGCCAGCTCGTCGTCACGCTCGGCGACGTGCTCGAGGACGGTGTTGAGGTTGTCGATCAGGTCACCGATGACCTCATCACGATCCGCCAGCGTCGACGTGAGCGACGCGGTGTCGGCCAGCAGCCCCTCGAGCGTGCCGCCCTCCCCCTGGAAGACCTGGATGATCTCGTAGGAGAGCTTGTTGATGTCGGAGGGCGAGAGCGCCTGGAAGAGGGGCTTGAACCCGTTGAAGAGGACCGTCAGGTCCAGGGCCGGCTTGGTGCGCGACGCGGGGATGGTCGCCCCGTCGGGAAGGGTGCCGGAGTCGCCGACCCCCTGGGTCAGCGAGAGGTAGCGCTGTCCGACGAGGTTGCGGTAGCGGATCGCGGCGTTGGTGCCGCCGTTGACGACCGCCTCGTCGGAGACCGTGAAGGAGATCATCGCGCGGGAGCGGTCGACGATCTCGATGTCCTCGACCACGCCGACCTTGACGCCGGCGATGCGCACGTCGTCGCCCTCCACGACGCCGGTGGCGTCGACGAACTCGGCGCGGTACTCCTTCGACC
>NZ_DATIHB010000012.1:0-2988 GCF_035481145.1 Nocardioides sp.
GCCACCCTCCTCGGGGCCCCCGAGCTCGTCGACCAGGTCCCGCGCTGCGCCGGCCGATCGGGTGTCGTTCCACAGCAACGCAGGGCGTACGACCTCCCCGTCCGCGTCCAGGCAGACCATGCCGTGCTGCTGGCCACCGACACTGACCGCGGCCACGTCGTCGAGCCCTCCGGCGTCGTCGACGGCGGCCTGGAGGGCGGCCCACCAGTGGTCGGGATGGACCTCGGTGCCGTCGGGGTGGGCGGCACGTCCCTGCCGCACGAGCGAGCCTGTGGTGGCGTCGCGGACGACGACCTTGCAGGACTGGGTGGAGGAGTCGATGCCGGCGACCAGCCGGGGAGCGCGAGTCATGGGCGCGGATGCTAGTGCACCGGCGTCGGTGCACCCGGAGAAATGGATCGAGGCCCGGTCTCCCGACCGGGCCTCGATCTGCTTGTACCCCCGACCGGATTCGAACCGGCGCTACCGCCTTGAGAGGGCGACGTGCTAGGCCGCTACACAACGGGGGCTTGCAGGTGCTGCTCCGAGGAGCAACGGAGCTGAACTCTAGCGGGGCCGGAGTGTCGCTCCAAATCCCGGCCCACAGGCCCGGATCTTGCTGGGGTACTAGGACTCGAACCTAGAACAACTGAACCAGAATCAGCCGTGTTGCCAATTACACCATACCCCATGGGGGTATCGGATCGTCTCCGACCACCCACGACGTCCGGCAGCGATGACCACTGCGGAACGACCCCGAACGTTACACGCGCGGTGGCGGCACGGCCAAAACGGGGTCCCCCGCGGGCGGCGGCAGCGGCGCTCCCCCGACCGGCGGTCCGACGTCGACCAGACCCATCGCGCGCGCCACCCAGCTCGCGAGGCCGAGGTAGACCAGCGACTGGGTCAGCGTCGACAGGATCGTCCACCAGCTGCCGCCGCCCTCGGCGTTGAGCGCCGTGGTGAGGTCCCCGAAGGCGAGCGCGAGGCCGAAGGCGAGGAAGTTGTTGAGCACGTGCATCGCGATCGGCGCCTCGAGCCCGCCCGTACGGATGACGAGGATGCCGGCGACGACGCCGAAGGCGAACCGGTCGAAGAACACCGGCCAGTCCTGGGAGAGCCCGTGGAACAGCGCGAAGACCAGCGCGGGCACCAGCACGGCGAGCGCCTGCGAGGCCCGCCGGCCCCACACCAGGGAGCCGAAGGCCTGGGTCAGGTAGCCGCGGAAGAGGTACTCCTCGCCGGCCGCCTGGAGCGGGGTGAGCAGCAGGATCACGATGATGAAGTCGCGGGTCTGGGTCGTGAAGTCGTTGACCTCGCCGACCGGGGCGTCGCCGGCCTGCAGCGGAAGCAGCAGGCCGACCCCCACGGACGCGAGGAGCGCCACCACGGACAGGCCCATGCAGGCGAGGAGGTAGCCCCAGCGCAACCGGGGGGCGACGGAGGAGAGCCACCGCGGCTTGAGGCGGTGGAGCCACCACGTGACCAAGAAGGTCAGCGGGATCGCGGCCGCGATGATGGCGTTGAGCAGGGCCAGCCCGGCCGGCGTCGCCTCGCCCGTGACGTCCAGGACGGCGCCCGCCTCCTCCATGCTGCTGCCCGCCAGCAGGAGGACGGCGAACGCGACGCCGCCCGCGACGAGCGGAACCACGCCGAAGACCAGGACCAGCAGGAGCAGCACGCCCACGATCGAGCGCCACTCGCCGGGGCGGCCGACGCGGTGCAGCTGGTGGTACTGCGGCTGGAACTCGGGCGGCAGCGGTCTGGCCATGGGCGGGTCAGGCCAGGGCCGACTGGAGCCGCGCGAGGCTGCGCTCGCGGCCCAGCAGCTCCATCGACTCGAACAGCGGAGGGCTCACGCGTCGCCCCGTGACGGCCACGCGCACGGGACCGAACGCCACCCGCGGCTTGAGCTCCATGCCCTCGATCAGCGCCACGCGCAGCGCCTCCTCGATCGCGGCGGTCGACCACTCACGCAGGCCGGAGAGGGCGTCGTACGACGCCTGGACCACGCCGCGGCCGGTCTCGTCGAGCACCTTGGCGACGTCGTCGGGGTCGCGCTCGAAGTCGGCCTCGTCGACGAACAGGAAGCCGAGCATCGGGGCGGCCTCGGTGAGCTTGTTGATCCGCTCGGCCACCAGCGGCATCGCCAGCTCGAGCATCCGCGCATCGGCGTCGTTGACCGGGTCGCTGACGACACCGGCCTCCTTGAGGAACGGCAGCACCCGGTGGGTGATCTCGTCGAGCGAGAGCAGCCGCATCTGCGAGGTGTTGATCGCCTCCGCCTTCTTGAGGTCGAAGCGAGCGGGGTTGGGGTTCACGTCCTTGATGTCGAACTTCTCGACCATCTCGGCCAGCGTGAAGACGTCGCGGTCCGCGGCGATCGACCAGCCGAGCAGGGCCAGGTAGTTGAGCAGCCCCTCGGGCAGGAAGCCCTGCTCGCGGTAGAGCTCCATGTGCGCCTCGGGGTCGCGCTTGGAGAGCTTCTTGTTGCCCTGGCCCATGACGTAGGGCAGGTGCCCGTACTGCGGCGTCTCCTCGGCCAGCCCGATCGCCTTGAAGGCCTCGAAGAGCGCGACCTGGCGCGGGGTGCTGGAGAGCAGGTCCTCGCCGCGCAGGACGTGGGTGATCCGCATCGTCGCGTCGTCGACCGGGGCCGTCAGCGTGTAGAGCGGGTCGCCGTTGGCGCGCGCCAGCGCGTAGTCGGGCACGTGCTCGGTCTGGAAGGTGATGTCCCCGCGCACGAGGTCGGTGAAGGTGATCTCGCCGTCGGGCATCCGGAAGCGGACGACAGGCGCTCGCCCGTCCTCGCGGAAGGCGGCGACCTGGTCGTCGGTCAGCTCGCGGCAGAACCCGTCGTACCCCATCACCTTGGAGCCGGCGGCCTTGCGCCGCGCGGTGACCTCGTCGGTGGTGCAGTAGCAGTCGTAGGTGTACGACGAGTCCCGCAGGCGGGCGAGCACGTCGGCGTAGATCTCCGAGCGCTCGGACTGGCGGTAGGGGCCGTAG
>NZ_DATIHB010000013.1:0-34080 GCF_035481145.1 Nocardioides sp.
TCGCCGCCGGTCCGGCGCTCGCCGCCGAGCTCCTCGAGCACCACCGGGGCTGAGCGGGCCCGCGCCAGGAGGTGGCCAGTGTCACCGCGGGAAACCCCGGCCGGGTCGCGACCACCCCTCGTCCCCAACTAGCCTTGTGCCGTGCAGAACTACGCGCTGGTCACCCGGATCCACGTCCTCACCGCGATCAAGATCCACGACCAGCGCGGCGCCGAGGAGTTCCTGAGCTCGCACGGGATCGATGAGCGTGGAGACCTGGTCCTCGTCGAGCGGGGCAAGCGCTACGACTACCGGGCGCTGCTCGCCTTCGCGCACGGCAAGGCAACCGGCACCACCCCCGACGCGACCGGCATCGGGGAGGAGCGGATCAAGGTCCTGACCGACCTCGGCTTCACCGTCGCGTCCGCCTCCGAGCTCGACCGGCCGGCCGGCTCCCGTGCCCCCACGCGCGTCCCGGGCTCCCCGCGCACCGCCGCCCCGCGCACGACCACCCCGCGTACGCCGCGTCCATCGCGGGCTGCTCCCAAGGCACCGGCGAAGCCGGAGCCGGAGATCAGGCTCTGCCCGTCGTGCTACACGCAGCTGCCCGCGTCGGGCCAGTGCGACTTCTGCGACTGACCCCGCCGTACTGACCGCCGCGACAACCGCGCCGCGCTGACCCACGCCGACGCAACAGGCGCGGGAAGCGCACGATCAGCTGACCGCGCGCTCCCACGTCGTCAGTGCGTGAAGCAGGATCGCACCGTCGCGGCCACGGAGCTCGCGCTCCCCGCGATCCTCGAGCGGCCAGTCGGTGCGCAGGCCCTGCACCGTCGAGTCCGCCAGGAGGATCGGGTCACCGGTCAGGCGGGTCAGCTCCTCGATGCGCGCCGCGACGTTGACCGTGTCGCCGACGAGCGTGAACTCCAGCTTGCCGCCCCCGCCGACCGTGCCGGCGATGACCGGGCCGCTGGCGATGCCGATGCCGATCTGCAGCTCGTCACCGAAGCGTGCGTGGACGGCGTCCTGGATCTCGGTCGCGGCCGCGACCGCGCGCTCGGCGTGGTCGGCCTGGGCCTCAGGGACGCCGAAGACCGCGAGCAGGCCGTCGCCGAGGAACTTGTTGGCGTGGCCGCCGTGGCCGCGCAACACCGGCACCGCGATCCCGAAGAGCTCGTTGAGCCGCGCGACGGTCTCGGCCGCGGTGCTCGACTGCGAGAACGCCGTGAAGCCGACGACGTCGACGAAGACCACCGTGGCGTCGACCTCCTCGCCCTCGAAGAGCTCGGAGTCGCGCTCCAGCATGCGATGGGCGAGCATCGGGTCGACGTACGCACCGAAGGCGTTCTGCAGCCGCTCCCGCTCGAGGAGACCGGACTGCATGCGGTTGAAGGAGCGGGCGAGCTCGCCGAACTCGTCGTCGGTGGTGACCGGCACGCGGACATCGAGGATGCCGCGCGCGATCCGCTCGGTGGCTTCGCGCAGGTCGCGGATCGGTCGCAGCACGGGCCCGACACCGAACGGCGCGAGCACGATCGCGGTGCCGATGGCGAACGGCAGCGCGACGACGGGCGCGAGCACGTACTGCTGCTCGTCGCTCTCCGCCCAGGAGACCACCAGGGCGCTGACCCAGCAACCGATGATGCTGCCGAGCAGGATGATCGTGAGGAGGCGCCCGGCCACGGCACGGCGCGGCTTCCGGGGCGGGTCTTCGCGCAGGACGGCGTCGAGCTCGGCCTGCACGGGCCAGAGCACCGCCTCGGTGATCACCGACCCGAGCGCACCGCTGCCCACCACGAGCGCGGCCGCGGAGATGCCCATCGCCACGCTGACCGGCCAGCTCAGGCCGAGGGCGTCACCGAGGTACGGCGCGACCACCGCCATCGGGAGGCCGCCGGCCAAGCCCCAGATCAGCGGCACCTGGTCGAGGCGGGCGAGTGCCGCGCGGGTGCCCCGAGGGTCGCTCTGGTCTCCCCGGCCCCAGCGGTTGAGGAGCGGCCGCGCCTCCCGGGTGGAGGCCAGCAGCGCGACGGCGCCGCAGACCTCCGTCACGGCCACAAAGACCCCACTGACCAGCAGGAAGTCACCGAAACTGCGGTGCAGCGCGATCGCCCACGCCAGCATGCCGATGCCGATGACGCCGACCGGCCAGAAGAGCAGCTGGAAGATCAGCAACCCCGCGTAGTGGGCGCGATAGCGAGCCCAGAGCCACGGGGCGAGCAGTTCCATGGGTGCGATTGTTGCGGCTGACTGTGAGCGCTGTCACTTCAACGTGAGAAGTCGTGACGAACGCGTTCAGCTGCGGTCGTTGGGGGCAGCGGCCTAGCGTCGGAGGCACCGTCACCCGAGGAGGGGCGTTGGACCGCTACGACCTGCCGCCGGCGTACGCCCGGGAGCCGCGGAGCTGGAAGCTCGGCGTGCTCATGGTCGTCTGCTTCGCCGTGCTGGGCGGCATCCTCGTGCGGGCCGGGACCGCCGGCGTCCGCAACGAGGCAGCGCCCGG
The DNA here is from genome assembly GCF_035481145.1 of Nocardioides sp. Classification (GTDB taxonomy): domain Bacteria; phylum Actinomycetota; class Actinomycetes; order Propionibacteriales; family Nocardioidaceae; genus Nocardioides. Next base: position 2,483 of record NZ_DATIHB010000013.1, read on the forward strand.
CGTGCGCGACCGCGGCGGCGCTTACGCGTTCACCTACGCGACGGCGAACGGGACACCGATCGGCTACGACCCCTGCCGCCCGATCGAGGTGGAGATCAACCCCGACGGCGCTCCCGAGATCCACGAGCAGCTGGTCCGTACGGCGATGGAGCACGTGAGCGAGGCGTCGGGGCTGCGGTTCGAGCTGGTCGGGACGACCGACTCGCGGCGCTTCCTGCGCCGCGGCGACGACGGGAAGCGAGGACCGTCGATCGTCGGCTGGAGCACCGAGGACGAGTACGCCGAGCTGGCCGGCGACGTGGCCGGCATCGGCGGCAGCGGCATGCTCCGGATCGGTGGACGAGGCCGGCTCACGTCGGGGGCGGTCGTGCTCGACACCGATGCCTTCGACGAGATGCTCGACCGTGGCCAGCAGGAGGCAGCGCAAGCGATCGTCGACCACGAGTTCGGCCACCTGGTCGGGCTCGACCACGTCGACGATCCCGGAGAGCTGATGTACCGCGAGAACGTCGGCCAGACGACGTGGGGACCAGGCGACCGCGAGGGACTCGAGCGCCTCGGCGCGCTCCGCTGTGGCTAGGGCGTGTCGCCGGCTGCCTCCGCTTGTTGCCGAACTGTTGCCCTGGTGTGGAAAACGGGTGGGCAGGCCGTGGAGTGACTCTTCCTAGCGTTGTCATCACAGCGCAGGAAGCGCTCCATGACCAGAAGGAAGACCCACATGTCCAGCAACCGCACCAAGATCCTCGTCCCCCTCGCGACGCTGGCCGCGGCCGGCGCGATCGCGGTCGGCTCGGGCGCGACGTTCACCTCGGAGTCCGGCAACACGATCAGCGCCGTCACCTCCGGCACGCTGACCCAGACCAACTCCAAGGACGGCAGCGCGATCTTCAACCTGGTCGACATCAAGCCGGGTGACGTGCTCAACGGCTCGCTGACGCTGACCAACACCGGCTCCCTGCCGGCGAAGTTCAGCCTCACCGAGGTCGCCTCCGCCAACGGCTTCGCCGCCACCTGGCTGACGCTCACCATCAAGGACGTCACCGCCGGCACCACTGTGTACGACGGCAACTTCGGCGGCCTCGTCGACGGCGCTGCCAGCGCGCTCGGCACCTTCCAGAACGGCGACGCGCACCAGTACACGTTCACGGTGAAGCTCGACCAGGACGCCCCGAACACGCAGCAGGGCAAGACCGCCTCCGCGTCGTACCGCTGGGACGCCGTGCAGCTCGACGGCACCACCACCAACCAGTGATCGGACTCCCGGAGGGGCGGTGACAGCCCCAACCCCCGCCCCTCCGGGCATCACCAGGAGCCTTCGATGACGCAGCTGCGCACCCTCCGCGGCGCCGTGACCCGCCTGCTGGGCTGGTTCGGCAGGGCCGCCCTCCTCCTCGGCCTCGCCCTGGGCCTGGTGCTCGTCGTACCTGCCCTCCTCGGCTTCGACCGCTACGTGATCACGGGCGGCTCGATGACCGGCACGGTGGACAAGTACGCCGTCGCCTTCGAGCGCGAGGTGTCCGTCGACGAGCTCGTCGTGGGTGACGTGATCACCTACCTGCCGCCGGCCGACTCGGGCACCCACTCGCTGGTGACGCACCGGATCATCTCCATCGGCACCTCGCCCGAGGGCCACCGCGTCCTGCGCACGCAGGGCGACGCGAACCCCGACCCGGACCCGTGGCGCTTCGAGCTCGTGCAGCCAACCGTCAACCGGATGTCCTTCCACGTCCCGTACGTCGGGTGGCCGCTGATCGCGCTGGCCGACCCGGAGAAGCGTCGCCTCCTGCTCGGCGGGCCTGCCGTGATCATCGGCCTGCTGGCGGCGATCGAGCTGGCGGGGGCGGTGCGTCGGTCTCCCGGGAGGGAGGAGACCGACGCACGGTCGGCCGCCCGGACCCCGCACCTGACCTGACCTGCCTCTCCCCTCTCTCCCCTCGCTCGCCCCGGAAGGTCCGCCGTGAACCGCATCGTGTCGCTCCTGGCCCTGCTCGTCGCAGGGCTCCTGGGCACGCTCGCGATGCCGGCCACCTCCGGAGCGACCTACGTCGCGGCCTCGACCGCGACCGCCTCCGTGCGCGCGGCTGCCGACTGGACGGCCCCCACCGTGAGCCTCGCCGACCCCGGCTCCCCGCTGAAGGGGACGGTCGTGCTCTCGGCCACGGCCTCTGACGCCGAGACGGGCGTCGCCTCCGTGGTCTTCGAGGCCCTGCCGTCGGGCGGCACCTGGTCGACGCTGTGCACGGTGACCGTCGCGCCGTACACCTGCAGCTGGAGCACCACCGCCGTCGCCGACGGCAACTGGACCCTCCGCGCCCGCGCGACCGACCGCACCGGGCTGGTCTCGAGCTGGTCGACGATCAACGTCGTGGTCGCCAACAACCTCCTGGTCGTCCTGGACAACCCGGGCGAGGTCCTGCGCGGCTCGGCGCCGCTGGCCGCCCGCGTCCACAACGCCGGGCTGCTGTCGCTCACGCTGCGCATCGAGTACTCCGTCGCGGGCGCCGAGAGCTGGAAGACCGCATGCTCCGGCCTCGGAGCCACCCTCACCTGCTCGTGGGCCACCACCGGCGTCACCAGCCAGGAGTACGACCTCCGCGCGGTTGCGGTCGTCGGCCTGACGACGTACACCTCCGCGGTCTGGGCCGACGTCATCGTCGACAACGTCGCGCCGACGGTCACCATGACCGACCCCGGCACGCCGCTGCGTGGCACGGTGACGCTCGCTGCCACCGCCGCTGACGCCGGTTCCGGCCTCGCCTCCGTCACCTTCCAGTACGCCGTCTCCGGCGGCGCGACCTGGACGACGGCGTGCGTGGCGGGCGAGACCACGACGTGCCGCTGGGCGAGCACCGCCGTCGCGGACGGCACCTACTCCTTCCGGGCCGTCGCTGCCGACGTCGCGGGCAACACCGCGACCTCGACCGCCATCGCCAACCGGGCCGTCGACAACACCGTCACCTCGGTCTCCGTCGAGGACCCCGGCGCCTTCCTGAGCGGCACCGTGGCGGTCAGCGCGACGGCCTCGTCCTCGGCCGGCATCGTCAACGTGACGGTGCAGCGCTCCCCCGCGGGCGCCTCGACCTGGACCGACCTCTGCACCGACACGACCTCGCCGTACTCCTGCTCGTGGGACACGACGGCCGTCGCGGACGGGCTCTACGACCTGCGGGCCGTCGCGCTCGACGGTCGCTCGGCCACGACCCTCTCGTCGCTCGTCACCGGCCGGCGCGTCGACAACAACCCGTTCCGGGCCCGCGACGTGCAGGCGGTCAACGGCGGCGCCTCCCTCGGCAAGCTCGACGCCGGCGACCAGCTCGTCCTCACCTACACCGGCGCGCTCCAGACCACCAGCATCAGCGCCGGCTGGACTGGCTCGGCCCTGGCGGTGCAGCTGCGGGCCCGCGACGGCAACCTGCTCGGCCTGGGCGCCAAGGGCGACACCCTCGACGTGCTGCGCAGCGGCACCGTGCTGCCGCTGGGCTCGGTCAACCTCAAGCAGGAGTACGTGAAGTCCAGCAAGACCGTCACCTTCAACGCGACGCTGACCGCCACCGCGACGACCATCAACGGCACAGCCGCGACCGTCGTCACGGTCACCCTCGGCACCGTCGCGAGCGGCGGCACCGCCGTCCGCACCGGCACCGCCGGCGCGATGGTCTGGACGCCGTCAGCCTCGGCGCTCTCCACGACCGGGCGAGCCTGCGCGGTCACCCCGGCCACCGAGACGGGCAGCCTCGACCGTGACTTCTGACCGATCGACGGACCCTTGGCGCGATCCGCTTCCCTATGCTTCTGGACGTGACTGCCCGCCTGCTCGTCATGGAGGACGACGATGACGTCGCCGCTCCCCTGCTCCGCGCGCTCGCACGCGAAGGCCACGAGGTCTCCCGGGTCGCGCTCGGTGCCGACGGCCTGGCGCGGGTCGCCGAAGGCGGCATCGACCTCGTCCTCCTCGACCTCGGCCTGCCCGACATCGACGGCCTCGAGGTCTGTCGTCAGCTGCGCGACAACGGGTACGAGGGTGGCGTGCTGATGCTGACTGCCCGTGCCTCCGAGCTCGACCGCGTCGACGGCCTCGACGTCGGTGCCGACGACTACCTCGCCAAGCCCTTCGGCCTGGCCGAGCTGCAAGCGCGCACCCGCGCCCTCCTCCGGCGTACGGCGAGGCTTGCGGCTGGCACGACCGCTGCTGGCGGGGGCAGTGCTGGAGGGGTGGGGGCTGGCGGTGCCGGCGACGGTGCTGGCGTGGCCGGTGCTGGCGTGAACGGGGTAACCGGCGGGCCGGACGACCTGCCGGTGGTGCACGGCGTCCGCGTCGACCGCAGCGCGCGGCGAGCCTGGGCCGGCACGACCGAGCTGGCGCTGACGGAGAAGGAGTTCGACCTGCTCGCCGAGCTCTGGACCTCCCGCGGCACGGTCCTGACGCGTGAGGCGCTGATGGATGCGGTGTGGGACGAGAACTGGTTCGGCTCCACCAAGACGCTCGACGTGACCATGGGGCGACTGCGGCAGAAGCTCGAGGACGCCGGCGTGCCGGGGCTGATCACGACCGTGCGGGGCGTGGGCTTCCGGTTCGACGGGACGCCGTGATGACGCCGTCGTCCGACGTCGACAGGGAAGACGCCAGCAGGGAAGACAGCAGCAGGGAGAGCGAGCTCAACCGCCTCGGCGCCCTCGCATCCAGCGGCGCGGACCTTCAGGAGCTCGTGGCCCTGGCCGCTCGCGTGCTCGGTGTACCCAAGGTTGCGATCAACCTGATCACCGACGACCACCAGCACCAGCTGGCGGCGTACGGCTTCGATCCGGGGATCTGCACGCGCGCTGACTCGATGTGTGCGGCAGTCCTCACCGAGCCTGCGCCCGTGGTCGTGCCCGATGCGCGGGAGGACGACCGCTTCGCATCGAACCCTTTCGTGACCGGAGAGATCGGCGAGGTGCGCTTCTACGCCTCCGCCCCACTCGTGACACTGCGCGGCGTGTACGTCGGGCGGCTCTGCGCCTTCGACGACGTGCCCCACGCGGACGGTCTCGCCTCGCCGGAGACCCTCGCGGTCCTCGCGGACCGCGTCGTGGACATCCTCGAGATGCGTGCCCAGGCACGGGAGCTGGCGCGCACGCGGGCGCGGGTCACCGAGTTCGTGAACCAGGTGAACCACGACATCCGCAACCCGCTCACCGCACTGCTGGCGAGCGTCGAGCTGCTCGAGTCCGAGCCCGCCCTGACCGAGGTCGCCTCCCTGGAGGAGCTGATCACCCGCGCGCGGCGCTCGGGTGAGCGCATCACTGCGCTGCTCGACGACCTGACGCCTCCGCCTGTCTGAGGGTGCGCCCGTACGTTGCAGCCCGATGCCCCGACCCGCCTGGGGCTCAATACGAATTGAGCACGGGCTGCCCCTCGAGAACGGCGAGCTCCGCCGGCGCACCTTCGCGGCTCACCGTCCCGTCCACCACCTGCCAGTCACCGCCGTTCACGCGGTACTCCGCCGACCACGTCACCTCAACCCGTGGCCGCACCGTGCCGGTCCGCTCGTAGATGTGCGTGATGTAGCCGTCGATCTCCGGCTCGTCGCGATCCCACGCCTTGCCCGCCCAGTCGGTCGACTGCGTGGTGCCGTCACCGTGGACCCAGGCGAACTCGCTCGGCGCGATCCGCAGCTCCACGCGCCTCCCCAAGAGCTGCAGCGTGCGCGTGAACGGCTCGGCCTCCGTGGAGAAGATCGTCTCCAGCCCCACCAGCGTCTTGCCCTTCGGCGGTTGGATGCTCAGCACCGGCTCCGGCAGTGGCACCCGCTCGAACGCCCTCAGCACCAGCGCCGGAACACTCGCGGGCGCACCCGAGGCCGGCGTGCAGGGCGCACCGAAGGAGAAGTCGGTGGCCTGGGTCGTCTCCCAAGCAAAGATCGTCTGCTCCGCGAAGCCCGTCGGAGACTCCATCATCGGCACGCACTGCTTCACCGGCCGACACGCGACGTCCATGACCGCACCGCAGGAAGGGATGGTGGCGTCGGCTACCTCGGCTCCCGACCTCGCTCCGCCCGAGCCAGGCTCATCGGGGCCCCAACCAGCCTCATCATCCACGGCACCACCGACGAAATGTCCTGTGCCAGGCGTGACCTCAGTGTCACCCAAATGAATCATCGAGAACGGCATCGACAGGAGACCGATCACGAGCGCGGAGCTGCTAATCATCTGCCCGCTCGACCCCGTGCAGTTCGAAATGGTCGCGGTGCTGCACGCCGACCAGGAACATGAACGTCTGAGCTGCGGACTTGCTCACCACCTTCCCGGACGCCTCGACCACTCTCTGCCTCGGCTGGTGGACCTTCACTGCGAACCGGTAATAGGGCGGCTCGAGCGACGGATCCTGCTCGACGCCGACGACCTCCCAACCTCCTCCGATCAGCCTCCGGTCGGCATCGCGGATGGCCAGCACCTCCCCACGGAGGTTGGTGCACGTCTTGCACTCCCTCGCCGACACGGCCATGAACGGCTCCGTGTCGCCGGTCTTCATCGCGTAGGTGACCGCGGCGAACCAGTACCTCAGGAACGCCTTCGCTCCGACCGCGTCGTTCCGCTTCGCCAGCTCCGGCAGCACAGGCGCCACTGGCCCCGTCGGCGACGATGCCGACGCTGAAGCCGTCACCGTCGGCGTGGGGTCAGCCGAGGAAGCGTCACCACCACATCCAGCAAGACCCGCGCACACCACTGCAGCAGCTGCAGTGGCGGCGATCCGGCGTACGGCCATGACTGTCCCCTTCCCGAGAGCGGCACCTGAGCGGACGGCAGGCGCCAGCAGCACCGTAGGCCGTGCCGCCTGCGCTGGGAAGGGCCTCTCCACAGGCGCGCGTCAGCTCCGCAGGATGGCGCGGAACTCGCCGGAGCCCACCCGCTCGATGTCATAGCGCGGGTCGTGCATCACATGGTGATGGCGCGAACAACACCCCAAACAGTTGTCGAGGTCCGTCGGGCCGCCGCGCGACCAGGGGTCGAGATGATGCGCCTCGCACCACTCGATCGGGACATCGCATCCCTCGAACGCGCAGGTCCACTGCCGAAGCGTCATCGCTCGACGCTGGGGCCTGGAGAAGAGCCGCTGCGCCCGGCCCAGGTCGAGCAGCTCGGACTTCCCACCCAGCACCGCCGGCAGAATCCTCGCCTGGCACGCCAGGCGTCGGACCTCCGAGACCGGGATCGACTCGCCGTCCGCCATCCCGACGCCGACGCCCGCGAGCAGCTTCTCCCACTCGATGGTCACGATCACCTGCGTCGCATCGCCACCGTGGATCGGCATCCGCTCGGGGTCGGCGGCCTCGAGGAAGGCAGCGAAGGCCTCCCCCATCACCCGCTCGTGCGGGAGTCGCTTGCCGGTCACCGGATCGAGGTAGCGCGAGTCGCTCGGGGCACCGTCCGACGCAGCGCCGCCCGACGCGGCATCGTGCCGCGGGGAGGAGAAGGCGTGGAGGTATTTCCGCAGCCGCGCCGCCACCGACTCGGGCAGCACACCGCTGATCCGCGCGGCGCCGTCGCCGGTCGGGCGGATCGAGAGGCGGGTCGCGGCACGTGCCTTGGCCAGCTCGGCCTCCAGCTTGGCGCGCTCCGCTTCGTCATACGTCGAGGGGTCGATCACCGCGAGGATGCCGTCGCCGAGCCGGCGCAGCTCCTTGGGCGTGAACTCCGCCGCGAGCCCGAGCAGATGAGCCACGGCCTCGTCGCGCACCGCTGTCGGGACCTCGGGGCCGAACGCGTCGACCGCGCGGACGATGACCTGGGCGTGCCGCGGGCTGACCCGGCCGTCACGCATCGCGATGCGGACCTCCGGATGGCGCTCGGTCTCCGCCGCGAGTCGCTGCAGCCGGCCGGCGACCGCTCCGTCGTCGTGGGTGACGGCAGCCAACCAGGCACCGGCCGACCTCGCTCCGTGCTCATCGGCGACGTCACTGGCCACGGCAAGCGTGTCCACCAGCAGCCCCTCGACCCTGCCGAGGACCGAGGAGAGCGTCATCAGGAGCTCCTCCTTCTCGAGCACGCTCAGGAACGTCGGGTCGTTGCCCGCGACCTGCTTGAGCTGCTCGTCCAGCGCGTGAACCGTCGCCACCAGCGGCGCCTCGCACCTGGACCCCGAGAAGTGATCCATGGCTCCATTGTCCGTCGAACGCCTGTTCGATGTCAAGGGTCAATTCACATGTTTTCGCAGGTCAGACCCTGTTTGCCTGTGGACGAAAACCGGGCTCGACAACATGCTCACGGCTCCCGCGACCCTTCTCCACAGGCACCGCCACACGAGGAGGCGAGCGCCGAGCCATCCGGCTAGCGTCGAGCCATGGTGAGCATCGAGAGTCTCGGGTGGCGCTTCCACCAGGTCCGTTTCGTGCTGATGGGTGCCGTCTTCATCACGTACGGCGTGTGGCAGCTGGCAACGCGACCAGACAGCGCGTTGGAGGCCCTGAGCACGCTGGGACTCGGGCTGATCGGCCTCGGCTTGGTCTTCCGGCAAAGGTTGGTCGCCATCCCTGCTGCGCACGCGGCGTTCACAGTCGCCAGCGGAGCCGTGATGACCCTCTGTTCGCTCGCCATTGCTGTTGGCGCGATCAGCACGCTCGAGGGCTTCGCTCAAACCGCCGCGTGGGCAGGAGTCGTCCTCATCCCCATCGGCACCGCGGCATGGCTCGTCCAATGGATGCGCATGAGTGTCACGCCAGAGTCAGGTCGGCGGCTCGAGCGGGTCCCGCAACCGGGCCCCGACGCTGCGCAGGCCGGCCCCGCTCAGCAGCCCGCGGCGTACACGTAACACCGCAGCGACGGCTCCTGCTTCAGCAGCGGGGCTCCGGAGAAGGTCACCAGCGGCAGCAGCGTGCTGAGCAGGTTGGGCAGCGCCAGGAGCGGGGCGGCGTTCGCGCGGAGGTCGAGGGGATTGACGCCGGGCATGTAGAGCCGGCTGCACAGCGAGCGGTTCACGCGCGACGTCACGGCGGGGCCGGCGTGGTTGAGCGCATCCATGACGATCGCGTACGTCGCCGGGCTGACCGTGCCCATGAGCACGTGCTCGTAGGGGTCGACGGGGCAGACCGAGTGGACCTCGATGTTGCTGATCCGGCCCGTGCCCGTCGTCAGGCCGGAGGACGCCGGCGGGGTCACGACCTCGTCGTACCGCGTGTAGATGTTGGTGTAGTCGATGCCGGAGAACGTCTCGGCGCGCGAGTTCAGCGCCTTCATGAAGCGCGATCCGGCCTTCTGCTGCCACACCGCGGGCACGCAGGTGGTGACGCCGGGGATGCAGCCGACCAGCGCGGTCGTGCCGTGGTTGGACGGGGCCATGCCGATGACCTCGGTGACCTTCGCGCGCACGTCCGGCCAGAAGCGGAGTGCCCAGCGACCACTCATGCCGCCCTGGCTGTGCCCGAGGATCGCGATCTTGCGGCCGGTGCGCGCGTTCATCGTGCGGATCGCGTAGACGATGTACTCCGCCGCCGTCTGGATGTCGCCGAAGGTGTGGTGCGGCATCGTCATCGTGCACCAGTAGCGCCCCTGGGCGTTGAAGACCTTCATCCAGTTCCAGCCGTAGTTCTCCTCCGGCGTCACGCTCGTCGCGGGGTTGAGGTAGACCGGCCGCGGCCCCGTCTTCGGGTCGCCGTGGCAGGTCATCGCTGCCTTGAGCGTCGTCGTCGGCACGCGCAGCGCCGGCCCACTCCGGCTCACCGGTGCGTACGTCGCGTCGCCCGTCGCCGCATTGGCGGCAGGCAGGCAGGTGGCGAGGGCGGTCATCAGCAGGACCGAGACGAGAGTGGCGAGCACGCGGCGCAGGAGCATGCACCCTCAACCGGGACAGCGGCCCGGGGTTACGCATGTCCGCCCGCTAGGGTCAGCGCCCATGCAGCCCGCGCCCGCAGAGAAGCCCCGCATCGAGGTCGTCGGCGCCGTCATCCTCCGCGACGGGCTCGTGCTCTGCGCGCAGCGCAGCACCGGCGCGCTCGCAGGCATGTGGGAGTTCCCCGGCGGCAAGGTCGAGCCCGGCGAGACGGCACGCGATGCGCTCGCCCGCGAGATCGAGGAGGAGCTCGGCTGCGCGATCAGGATCGGCAACCAGGTCGCGGTGACGACCCACGAGGCCGCCACCATGGTGATCACGCTGACGACGTACTACTGCCTGCTCCTCGACGGCGAACCCGACCCGCTCGAGCACGCCGAGCTCCGCTGGGTCTCCCCCGCGCGCATGCAGGAGCTGCCGTGGGCGCCGGCCGACCTGCCCGCCGTACGCCGGATCCAGGCCGACCACGCCTGACGGCCCGACGCGTCAGCGCCGCGGCACCCACTTCCACCACGTGTAGTGGTACTCGCCCTCCTCGACGTCGAAGACCGCGGCGCACGACGTACACGCGACGACGCGCTGGGGGCGGCCCCCGAGCTCGCAGGTCTCGCTCTCGATCCGCACCCAGCCCTGCGCGGCCTCCCGCTCGGGGTCGACGCTGCGCCGCGCGTACGTCGCACACAGGCACCCGCCGTCCCTCACGATCTCGAGGCGGTCCACCGCCAGCTCGACCGGGTTGCCGTCGACGATCACGAAGTCGGCAGCATTCAGCGCGGCCAGGACGGCGCGGAGCTCGTCGGCGACCGGGGTGAGCAGCGCGGTATCGCTCGAGCGGTTGACGACGTCGATGGCTGCGCTGATCCGCTTCTGGTCGCGGCTCAGGAACTCCTGCAGCAGCTCGGAGTCCGCACGCGTCCGCTTCTTGCCGCCCTTGCCCGCATTGCTCGCCTTGCGGAGCCGCGACTCCATCTCGGCGTCGGCGACCGCGAGCGTGTCCACCGGCTTCGCCAGGCACTCCGCCTCCACCACGAGCGCCACGCAGATCGCCACCCCCGACGCGTGCTTGGGGTTGACCGCCAGCAGCAGAGCGCTCTCGCCGAACCGCCACACCTCCGCCTCACTCGCCCCCATCGCCCGCAGCGCGGCGGCCGGCACGGCTCGCGGGTCGAGGATGTACGCCGGGTCGTCCTGCGGCGTCACGGCCGCGCAGGCGAACCGGCTCCGCTTCCCCCAGCGCTCGTCCGCCGCAAGCGCGACCCGCGTCGCGAGCTCGCGCACCTTCCCCTTGTCCGGGTGGGAGGCCAGACCGAACATGTGGAGCCGGTCGAACGACTCCCCCTCGTGCCCGTCGACGCTCCAATCCAGCTGCTTCCCGTGGGCGGCGTACGGCAGGCCCGGGAGCTGCGCGATGACGTCGAGGAGCTCCGCCGGCGTGCCATGCTCGATGAAGTGCTCGGTCATGGGCGTCATCCTGCCCGCACGACCAGCACCGCGTGCTGTCGCCACGACCGGCGCGACGTGCTGTGCCAGCACCGCTGGGCAGCCGGTCTCTGGCAGGCTCGTCCCATGACCTTCGAGCTGCCCGTGGAGCGCAACGTCCTCGGCGGCGTCCTCGAGGAGTGCGGCACGGACCCGATGACCGGCTTCCACCGCGACGGCTCCTGCGCCTGCGGCCCGCACGACCCCGGCCTGCACGCCGTGTGCGCCGTCATGACCGCGGAGTTCCTCGAGCACCAGCGCTCGATCGGCAACGACCTCGTCACCCCGCGCCCCGAATGGCACTTCCCCGGCCTCGTCCCCGGCGACCGCTGGTGCGTCGTCGCCGTCCGCTGGCTCCAGTCGTACGCCGCTGGCGTGGCCGCCCCGGTCGTCCTCGCCGCCACCTCGGAGCGCGCGCTCGAGGTGCTTCCGCTCGAGGCGCTGAAGCAGTGCTCCGTCGACGTACCGGATGATCCTGGCGACCTGTCCTGAGACGCACCTCGCGCGCACGACCCGGCCCTCCAGGAGGACCGGGGCGTGCGTGACCCGAGGTCAGAGGTACTTCACGACCTCGCAGTTCTGGAGCACCGGCTTGTTGCCAGCGTTGTAGACGTTGACGGTGTCGTAACCGTCGCCGCAGCCGATCGTTCCCGTGTAGGTCGTCGAGCGGTAGAAGTAGAACGTGTCGTCGCCGACGCCACCCGAGATCACCCGGTCGAAGGCGGACGCGGTGATGAAGTCGCCGCCAGCCCCGCCGTACACCGCGTCACTACCGGTCTCGCCGTTGAGGATGTCGTTGCCGCCGTGGCCGTACAGCGTGTCGTTGCCAGGGTCGCCGTCGATCCCGTCGCGGGCGCTGTAGCCGTAGATGGTGTCGTTGCCGCCACCGCCGGCAAGGTAGTCCTCGTAGTCCGAGCCGTGGATGGTCTCCGACGCGCTCGTGCCGATGCGGCGCAGCGCTTCGGCCGGCCCGGCCAGCGCGGCCGTGATCGCAATCGCGGCGATGATGGTCACTGTCTTCTTCATGGTTCCCCCGAATGGTGCCTTGCAGTAGAGCCCCGCATTCTGGACTAGAGCACTTCCGAGCCGCAAACAAGGGGCGCGGCACCCCGAACGGCTGCGTGGAAGGCTGTCCGGCCACGATGCGTCGTCTTGATAGTCCGCTCAATTGTGGTCGTACGCCGCGGGCGTGGCCGTCCCGGTCGTTCGTCGCCGCCACCTCCGCGCGAGCGCTCGAGGTGTACCCGCCCGGTTGCGAGCGGGGCGTCGACTTCAGAGCCCGGCGTGCTCTGGGGCCGCGTTCTCGTCCATCGTGCCGCGAGCTTCAGGGGCGGTGCCGTTCGTCCTCTCCGCACCATCCTGTGAAGACAGCGCCGTCGAGACGAGTGCTTCGGCCACGCCTGAAGGCACAGGGTCCGGCTCCCTCATCCTCGGAGGCGCGGCCGTCCAGGCCTTCAGGTGCTGTACGACATCGCCGTAGAAGCCGTCCAGGATGTCGAGCATCGAGTCGATGAACGTCCCGCGACCGCGTCCGCCCTTGGCGCCCATCGGCATCGTGTAGGCGACGCGGAACGAACGGATGTCCTTCGCAGGGTCCAGCACAAGCAGATTCGGGTCGGCACGGACCGCACCGAGCAGAGCGGCTGCACCCGCACCTCGACCGTTGGCCACGAATGCCTCGACGCGGACCGAATCCGGCGCGCTCTTGAGCTGTCGCACCAGCCAGTTGACGCGGGTCGTGGCCCGGCCAGTCTTGGGCGCGTCAATCTCGATGTGAGCCGCTACCTGTCCCGCGCGAAGGTCGGCAGTCAAGTGCACCGGCGCGATTGCATGCGGGATCTTGATGACCCCCGAAAGCACGCCGGAGGTGACGAGCGAGTCCGCGAGAGCCTGCGCGCGCAGCACCGGGTCGGCCTGCTCCTTGCGACTCAGCAGTGGCGTCACTTCGGTGCCAAGCTGGCGGCCGAGCCGAAGGCTTGCGAAACGGAGCAGCGCGTCGTACCTGGCGACGATGTCGGGGATCGTCTTGTCGGCGCCACGCAGGATGCCTGCCTTCACCGAGTTACGGACCGTAACCCAGTTCTGGCCCATGTCTTCGAACTCGAGTGCGCCTGACTTGGGGTGCTCGAGGTAGCGGATCAACTCGCGCAGGATCCAGGCCTGCTCCGGATCCGAAACTCCCTTGTGCTCTGCCTGCATGACCGCCACCGAAAGGATCTGTGACCACGACAGGTGATGGATCGCGACCTTCTTCAGCTTGCGCTTGTCGACCTTGGTCGGGTGCTGATCGGCGACAGCCGGGATCTCGTTGGAGATCGTGAGCAGCGCATCGAAACCGTGGTCGCGCGCGATGTCGAGGTAGTTCTCCAACTGCTCGGCCTGGAGTTCGTTGCGACCGGTCTTCACCTCGACCAAGGCTGTCCACGACCTCGCACCGCGCGTCACGCGGATCAGACCATCGGGGTACACGCGCTTGTCTCCGAGCATGAAGGGGACCTCGATGTAGGTCTCCACATTCCCGGCGGGAGCGCCGAGCGGGGTGACCACCGCACGCGAGAACTCCTTCACGACGGCCATCACAGCGAGCAGGGCCGACGTCGCGCGACGTTCCTGCTCCTCGGACCCGTTGATGCCGCTAGTCGGGATCAGCCTTGCCGCGTTCCAGGTCTCTTCAGCCACGCCTTCGCCTCCTGTGCACGAAATGCCTTGATCGAAGTTAGCGGCGCAGGCGCTCGCGCGCGCCCGAAACGCCATTTGTTTGCGGACGCCAATGGCCGGGCATAAGGCAGTCATCGCTTTCGAAAGAAGTAGATGACGCACCCGATCAACAGCGCGAAGCCCAAACCACCTTGGACATCGGCGGGCACGTGGGCAGCCGGTAAGGCAAGACTGAGGACGACTGAGCCGAGAAAGAACCAAAGGAACGCGAGGGCAAACCTGGCAAGCCGAGGGGTCCGTGGGACGACGGGGCGCGAGGAAGGCTGGGCGCTATTGCTTGCCCCGCCGTTCACTGTGGGCAAGCGGGCACCCAAAGGCGGCGAAAACGGCTCGCCCCCGACCGCACTACCGGTGGACATGTCCAGGTCGAAGCGCAAGAACTGCAAGGTCTCCGGCGGCAAAACAGGCGGGCGGCTCTGCAACAGCCTCGGCAGGCCTTCGAGCGAACAGATCGCCACGCCATTGATCGTCGCGTCGACCTTTGCCTCACCCACGAAGCAAAGGACGGGCAAGAAGTAGCCGGGCGACATCCAATCGAACAGGGCCGCAACCGCCTTCGCCGACTCCAGGGCGCCATCCACCGCGTTCATCCTCGAATAGCCGTTCTGACGGAGGACTCCGTCCTTGACGGCCAACCGACCCGACCAGTTCTTGGCGTCGATCACGTAGACGCCACTCGGCCCCACAACGACGTGGTCGATGTTCGCTCGTGACCGACCGGGCCACCGACGATCGTTCAAGACGAACCAGTCGGGCGGCAACTGCTTGAGCGCCTCCGCGACGAGTCGCTCGCCGGTCGCACCCTTCTCAAAAGCTTCGGCGCGCTTGATCAGACGTTCCGCCTTCTCCCTCGCGCGCCGCGCTACGTCCTCGGCCGATTCACCCGCCATGACTCCCCCTCTGAACGTCGTCGCGCCCAACGTCTCGTGCGAGAGCGCCGCGCCATGCCTGCTTGCTCGCAAACCACCCGGACTGGCTACGGTCCGCACTGGGGTCTTGTCCGATTGGGCACCCGCGTCGGGCGCCTTCAATAAGCTCACGCATATGGAGTCCACGCCCCGCAAGAAGCAGATCAACGTCGTCGGCGCTGTGATCGTCGACGAAGGCCAGATCCTCTGCGCGCAGCGCGGTCCCGGGGCACTCGAAGGCATGTGGGAGTTCCCCGGCGGCAAGATCGAGCAGGGCGAGACTCCACGGGAGGCGCTGGCACGCGAGATTGACGAGGAGCTCCATTGTGCCGTGAAGGTCGGCGACGAAGTCGCGTCCACCGCGTATGAGTACGACTTCGGCATCGTCACGCTGACCACCTTCTACTGCGACCTCATCGAAGGAACCCCCGAGCTGACCGAGCACGCCGCCGTTCGCTGGGAGAAGCCGGCCGACATGCACCTCCTGGAGTGGGCCCCGGCGGACATTCCCGCGGTCGAGCGGATTCAGGCGGACTTCGCCCGATGACGATGGACCCTGCCTGGAGCAACCTCGAGGTCGACATCCGCTTCGGGTATCTCGACCGTCACGGCTCAGCGCCGCGCGGCCTCCACCCGAAGGTGGTCGTCAACGACGACGAGACCTCGATGCTGCGTGTGCTTCGTGAGGAGCTCAAGCGGAGCAACGAATTCGCCTTCTCGGTCGCGTTCGTCTCGCCGCGAGCGATTGCGCTGCTCAAGCAGGAGCTCCTCGACTTCGGCGGCACCGGGCGGATCATCACCTCCGACTACCTGGGCTTCAACTCGCCGGCCGCGTTCGCCGAACTGCAGGCTCTGACGAAGCACGGCTTCGACGTGCGGCTCCACAACGCGGCGGCCTTCCACCCCAAGGGCTACATCTTCAGCGGCAACGACGGCGTCACGGCCGTTGTCGGCAGCTCGAACCTGACCGAGAGCGCCCTCGTGACGAACCACGAGTGGAACCTCAAGGTCTCGGCCGCCGCCGGCAGCGACCTTGCCGAGCAGTTTTCAGCGCTCGTCGATCGACAGCTCACCGACTCCGTGCCCCTCACCGAGGAGTGGATCGCCGAGTACGCCGCGTCGTACAGGCCGCCTGCACCCCGTGGGCCACGCGTTCCCCACGGAAGCGCCGACCTGACGGGAACCCCAGACCTGATCGAACCCAACGCCATGCAGGTCGATGCCCTCCGAGCCATCGCCGACGTGCGTGGGGCCGGGCACCGCCGCGCCATCGTCATCTCCGCCACGGGGACCGGCAAGACCATCCTGTCCGCGCTCGATGTGCGCGCGATGAACCCTCGACGCTGCCTCTTCGTCGTGCACCGCGAGCAGATCCTCGACAAGACGATCCAGGAGTACCGCCGAGTCCTGGGCGGACCCGAGCACGACTTCGGGAAGCTGTCGGGCACCGTCAAGCAGCCTGAACGTCGCTACCTCTTCGCGACCGTCCAGACTCTCTCCGGCATGCTCGATCAGTTTGATCGCGATGAGTTCGACTACGTGCTGATTGACGAGGCGCACCGTGCGGGTGCCGCCTCGCATCAGAGGGTGCTCGACCACTTCAACCCGAAGTTCCTGCTGGGCATGACGGCCACCCCTGAGCGCACCGACGGCTTCAACGTCTTCGAGCTCTTCGACTACACGGTGCCGTACGAGATCCGGCTCAACCACGCGCTCGAAGCCGACATGCTGGCGCCCTTCCACTACTACGGCGTCGCTGACGTGACCTACGCAGACGGCACGACGACTACGGGCGACACCGATCTCCGGCTGCTGATCTCACCCGAGCGCGTCGACCACGTCATCGAAGCGATCGACACCTACAGCCATGCCGGCGTCGCACCGCGTGGCCTCATCTTCTGCGCTCGCAAGGACGAGGCTCATCAACTGTCACTCGCCCTCAACGAGCGCGAGCTTCGCGGCCGCACGCTCCGCACCGTCGCACTCACCGGCGACGACTCGATTGCTAGGCGCGAGGAAATCGTTCGAGAACTCGAGGCAGGCGAACTCGACTACATCCTGACCGTCGACATCTTCAACGAAGGCGTCGATATCCCCTCGGTCAACCAGGTCATCATGCTGCGTCAGACGCAGTCGGCAATCGTCTTCGTACAGCAGCTCGGCCGCGGCCTGCGCAAGGCCGATGGCAAGGAGTACCTCGTCGTCATCGACTTCATCGGCAACTACGCCAACAACTTCCTGGTGCCGATTGCACTCTTCGGCGATGAGTCGCTCAACAAGGAGTCGCTGCGCCAGGGCCTGATCTCCGCCGAGGAGACCGGCGTCCTTCCGGGGCTCTCGAGCGTGCGCTTCGATCGGATCTCCCAGGAGCGGATCCTTCGATCGATCACCGACACCTCACTCGACAGCATGCTGCGCCTTAAGGCCGCCCTGATCGCGATGCGCAATCGCGTCGGCGGTGTGCCGAAGCTGTGGGACTTCTTCCGTTTCGAGTCAGTTGACCCGGTCCTGCTCGCCACGAAGAAGGAGAACTATCCGGCGCTCGCCCAGAGCATCCTCCGCGTCGACGCAGGCCTCTCCCCTGCCGAGCACCGCGCCCTCGGCCTGCTTTCCCACGAGGTTCTTCCGTCGAAGCGTCTCCACGAGTTCGTCCTGCTCGACCTCCTGGTGCGTCAGGGCTCGACAACCACCACGGAGTACGCCGCAGCGCTCGTCGCCGCTGGCCTTCCGGCTGGCGCTGCGCACGTGAAGAGCGCAATCGATACCTTCACACTCGCTGAACACGCCGAGGCCGACCGCAACCGCTACCGCGACCCGATCGTCGTGCGGACCCCGGACGGACGCCTGGCGTGGACCGACTCGATGGCCGCGGCGCTTCGAGAGAACGGACACCTCGGCCAGGCCGTCGAAGATCTGCTGCACACGGGCCGCCACCTCGCTGCCGACTACTTCGATCCGGCCAATCCGTTCGTGGTCGGACGGCAGTACTCCCGCAAGGAGGTCTGCAGGCTCCTGAACTGGCCGCGCAAGTGGACCTCGACGCTCTACGGCTACAAGGTGGACGCGGCAACCGGCCAGTGCCCGATTTTCGTGACTCTGCACAAGTCCGACGAGGTCACAGCGAGCACTGCCTACGAGGACGAACTGCTTGATCAGCAGACGATGCGGTGGTTCACCCGTAGCCGCAGGACGCTCGCCAGCCCTGAGGTGAAGGCAATCGTTGACAACACGGTCGACCTGCATGTGTTCGTGAAGAAGGACGACGCCGAGGGCACTGAGTTCTACTACCTCGGCAAGGCCGAAGCGGCTGCCGCCGAACAGACCAAGATGGCGTCCGACAACGGCGCGTCACTCGATGTCGTGAAGATGCTGCTGCACTTCAGCAGGCCGATCGAGCGCAGCCTCTTCGACTACTTCCACCCCAGCCTCACCGTTTGAAAACGAAAGAACGAGCCGCTTTACGTCAGTCGCTCGTTACTCGGCCGCAAAAGGGTCCGGCCAGCGCTCAAGTGCCCACTCGGTCAGCCGCTGCGCGCGATGAGCGAGATCGGCGGGCGTCCAGATCACATAGTCCTCGGCCAGCGCTCGGGGCGTCTTGAACGCCGATGTCTTAAACCTCAGTCGCTTGGCGTCATAGGAATCGTTGGAGGCTGCCGAGTTCATCTTTGTTGTGAGTGGAATCAGGTTCGCGAGCGTGTGGGTCAAAGCGACGCGGTCCTCCTTGCTGAATGAATCCCAGCCCTTGTCGGGATTCTGGGGCAGCACGTGTTCAATGTCAGCAGGCATGCCGACGTCGTCGCCTTGCAAGCTCAGGTCGTACTCACGAAGTACGAATGGCGTGATCTTCATGCTGTACGCGTTTCGCGTCGGAATCTGTTGAGCAAGTAGGGCGTCCGTAGGCCGTTCAACGGTCTTGTGCTTGGCGATTTCCTTCGCCACCCGAGCTGGGGTGACGTCATCCTGCAAGTCGGCCCAGAGCTTCTTGAACACCGCGTGCAGCCCAGTTGGCTCCTTTCCAGTCAAGCCACGGCGCACCAGGAAAGCCTGCAGGAGATCGAGAATCTGGACCGCAACGGCGATGTCGCCATCGCCGCCGCTCTGGGCCTCGACGACCAAGCGCATTGCAAACGGATAGATCGATGACGGCGTGCGGGCATCGACCAACTTCTTCATGGCTGCCTCGAGATTCTTCGGCCCGCTCTCGAGTGGACGCGAAGAAGCCAACGCGAGATACGCATCCTGGTAGACGGTCAGCTCCGCGATGACCTGTATGGGTGTCTTGCCCTGCCAATCACGCAGCAGGCCCTGATACACCGTCGCCGTCGTTGCTTGAGGATTCCGGATCAGGCCGAACGGGAAAAAGTAGCCATCGAACAAAGGATCAATTTTCTGGTCGACATCGAAGCGCTTGTAGAAGGGCGACCAGTGCTCCTCATCGAGCGCCTCGAGCTCCGAAACATCACTGTCCGCGAGCCTTGAAAAGACATCGTTTCGCACCAGGTCTCCGGTGCTCATAGGCTCCTGCTTTGAGTTCAAACTGTTGAAGATCCGCGGGCCCTGGGCAGGACTTGTCACGAGGATGTCCACCACTGTCAAGTTCCCAAGCAACGCCTCGCGGATCTCGCGAACGCGCTCGATTCCGTACTCGGCTACCTGAGCCTTCAGCCAGATCTTCGCCAGCCTGAAATTGGGCGCGACCTTACTCTTCGACCCGGACGCGCCACTCACCGTTGGTAGCTTCTTGAGCTTGAATTCCGAGGGGAGATGCTCGTCTTGGAACCGCTTGTGTTGGAGAAGGCCATCGACCATCTCATTGATGGCCTGTCGGTCCTTGCCGGCCGAGTGCAGCCGCACGTTGCTCAACTGGCCCGAGTACGGGTACTGAACCACGCAGCTAAGGAAGAGCTCACTTGCCTCACCAAATAGGTCACGCTCGAGCAACTCGTGCACAACCGCGCAGAGGTGAATGTAGACCGTCGTCAATCTCTGCTGACCATCGATCACTTCCACAAGGTTCGGATGAACATTGCTGGGTTTAGGGCGAAGCGCCGTGATGATCGCGCCAAGAAAGTGCGCGTCATCGGGTCGATCCACGACGCCCAACACGTCGTCCTGAAAGCGCGCGATCTTGGCCGGCTCCCACCGGTAGTACCGCTGAAAGAATGGAACTTGGAGAAAGTGCTTGGTGCTAAAGATGTCGGCTGTTGTGGTTTCCCCAGCGTTCTGGGTCAACTTCTTATCGTCGGCCATCCAGCATCTCTCCCGTAGTCCAGTCGACTTCTAGCCAGGCTAGGGTTCCAGGGGTGACGGGAGACCCGCAGGAGAATGGACAAAATGAAGAGAGGGCCGGCCACCATCACGGTGACCGGCCCTCGTCGTACCGGCTAGCTATACCGGCGCATGTCCTGTATTCGACCTCACCGCTATTCCCCTACGCCGCAACTATCTATCGCATGGGGAAGGCGTTCGCGCAGGACGCAGCAGCCGAGCAGCGCTGACGCGATGTGCCGCCCGTGGAACGGCGCACGGCCGATGGCTGGAAGGGAACCTGGCGGGAGCACACGACAGCGATCAGGTTGAAGTCATCACCTTCCGGGAGAGGCTGGCGTGTGACGGGTGTTAGCGCGGCCCCACAGAGGGCTTCGCGCGAATTTGGTTCAAGACGCTCGGCGTGGATTTGGTAAGCGAGGAGCGCGGGGTGAGACAACGCCGAGGGTTGCCGGGGCCACGGTCGGAGAGCCCTGTCAAGTGAGCGAGTCGCCGATCGGCTGCCGCGCCACCTCGGCGAGAACCTCATCGCGCAGACCTGCGGCCAATTGCGGGGCATGGATGCTCACGTCAGCCAACGATGCCTCCAATGCATAGGCTCCATCGGCCAACGACATCAGAGCCACCAAGTTGGCCGTCGGAGTCCACACCCCGTCATACATGAAGCCCAATTCCGCGGCAGCGTCGATGGCGCTCGACTCCCATGATTCGCCAGCTGCATAGTGCAGGAACTGCTCTCGCCGCTCCAGCCACCAAGCGGGATCGGGTTCGTTCTCAAAGCCCCCCTTGGTGGTCTTCACCCCGGCGAGCATCGAGGCGTCGGTCCGGATTGGGGCGCTCGAAGCCAGCCCAGAGATGCGGCTCTGCACTCCTTCCACTGTGTTGCGGGCAGACGGCGAGAAATTGAGCGCCAGCCTCATCGCATCACCGATCTGCTTGCGGAGATCGTCGCGTGAGTCGGCAGCCTTCATCAGGGCGCGGGCGACCGAGAGCCTGTCTGTCAGGAGTGGCTGTCGAAGAGCCCCGCAGGCTCTAGCGAGGATGCGCCGCTGGAAAGCAGGGTGGGGCGCTGCCATCCCATCGTCAATGATGCCCAGTGCGAGGTCCGGCCCCACTGGACACAGGGACCCGAGCCGATCCGTTGCCGAGTCGTCCAGCGATTCCACTAGCGCCACGATCGCTTCGTGCTGGTGGTCCTGCGGCTCGGCGAAGTAGCGACCAGCAGCGAAGAGCCAGGCGAAGCGCCAGTGTGGGCTTGGAGCGGCCCGCCGAAGGCGCTCGATGACTCGGTCCACCGTGCCCGTCGTCAGATAGCGACCTGCCATCAATTCCTGTAGTTGCCGGACGTCAAATCCGAGTCCCTGATCGCCGTGCGGCGCGAGAAGCACGAGCCGATGCGTGGCTGCCTGAACGATGCTGTCGAGCAGGTCCGCGTCACCACTCGACGGGTCGAGGCCCGACTCATGAAGCACTTTCCACGCCACAGCACGAACGCGGTCGAGCGAGATGATGGCGGCAGAACCATCTGCGTTCTCGCTGTGGGCCTGCAACTCAAAACCGATGCGCTCGTGCAATCGGGTGATCTGCGGCGACCAGTCCTTGATCAGGCCGCTCAGCGATCCTGACTTGCCCTTCTCGCGCTTTAGAACAGTTTCGTAGTAGCCCCAGAAGAGGCCGTAGCGGTCGGGAGCAAGGCGCCCAGCATGCTCGGCGATGATCGTCATAATCAGAACTTGCAGAGGGGTCTGCATGAGGTCCAGCAGAGCCTCATCCTTGGAAGCCTTGGTCAGTTGCTTCTCGACGTCCTCGATTCGCTCCGCGTCGGCACCGAGGCGAACACGCGTGACGTGTCTTCCGTAAGCGAGTGCCTGAGCAGGAGTCAGGCGGGCGAGGTCAACGCGCTGGAAGAGGTTGGGGCTGATGGCCTCCACGTAGCCGGTCGGGCGTGTTGTCACGACTAGCAGCAGGTCGCAGTTGTCGCCGTCGGCATCGGCTGCAACCGTCGCAATTTGGCTGATCAGCCGCTTCCGCGTCTGCGGCTCGGTGACCTCGTCGAGCCCATCGAGGACGACGAACCACGGCCATTGGCGGCGCCAGGAGTCCAAGGCACTGGGCGTCACGTCACCGAGATTCGACTGCTTGGAAACCTTGTGGGCGATCCACCGCAGAAGCGTGGCGTCTTCGCTGAGTCCGCCCTCCTCGACGTACTCCCCAAGATCGATACGGATGGGCCAGCGGCGGTGGTGCGGCAACGCCAGCCCGAGCGACGCCAAACGCTCGCGCGTTCCTTCGATGGCCTCCTGATGCTCGGCGGACAGGTGCGGGGCGCCGTCGAGAAAGGCTGCTCTGTAGATCTGGACGAGGAACTTTGAGAACGTCGTCTTGCCGTTGCCCGGTCCGCCAGCCACAACGATGTGGCGACGCTGAGAATGCAGTCCAAGGCGGGGACGCAGGACGCGTTCCCCTTGCGCCAGGACATGCCCAAAGAGGGTAGCGGCGTCGCCGTCCGGGCCCGCCTCTAGGTCCAGGTCAATGGCGACCGTTTCGATCGGCGTGCCCGAGGCGACCGCTCCAGCATCGTCGAAGTAGAGGGTGCGCTCACCGATCAGGGCCGAACGGGCGTGAGCGCGGAGCCCTTCCTCCAACTTGTCGAGCGGTAGCCGATCCGTGAAGTCGGCGAGATGCGCAAAGACGTCGGCCGCAGTGAGCAACGCCGCAAAGGCTCTCCGCACCGCACCATGAGCGGAAACCATCGCATCGACCTGGTTTCCCTCCCAGATGCGGAATGTCTTGATCTTCTCGATCCGGCCCAGTTTCGCGCGGCGCTCGGCGCCATCGGTTACGTCGTACTTGTCGGTCGCCAGTTGGGCGACGTACGACGCGATGTACTTCTGGATGGTTGCGAGTCCACCCGCGTCGGGATCGGGCGACAGTGGCACGTTGGTGATGAACACGAGGTTGTCTGGGATCGGGTTTCGCCGCTTTTCCGGGTCAGCCCAGAGTTCAAGTTCCGAGCGAATCTCTCCCCAGAGCCATGCCGCATTCTTGTGCGGTTCCTCTGCGCGCCGGTCCTTCTTCTTCACCTGGAAGACGGTGTAGCCATCGAGGGTCTCCTCGGGCTCAGACTGGGTTGGCCAATTCAGTGCACCGTTGAAGTACATGTCGCGACCACCGTCGCGACCGGCACCCAGGATCTGGACCGAAGGGCCGAACTCGGCGACCACCAGTGCCGCGGCGAGGTCCTGAAAGGACTGCGAGCCGAGGCGGTCCAGGTCGTGTTGCACGCGACCATGGTGCCAGTCGGCGTCGGGCCACGATTGCGGAATTGCCGCAGCGAAGAGGCCGTGCGCCTAGCCTCCGCATGCGACTGGACGTTGGGTAGTAGAGGTCAATTGTCGGGGGCTCCAAGTAACTTCGAAACCGGACAAGCCGGGCGGTGGTCTGGGCGGCGGTCGTCCGCGGGAACGGGGTCACCACCCCTGACAAAGGAGGTTGCGAGTGCGTCTCGTAAATGCGCGAGTCCAGAACTACCGGAGCATTGAAGACTCCGGTGAGATCGTCTTTGAGAACGATGTGACCTGTCTCGTGGGAAAGAATGAGTCAGGCAAGACGGCCGTGCTTCAGGCGCTGCACCTTCTCAACCCGCTGAACCCGATCAAGGGCAAGAAGACCTACGACGAGGTCATGGACTATCCCAGTCGCCATTCGTCGGCCTACAAGCGCTCCAAGGTGAAGGAGGGCCCGGCAAACGTTCTGACAGCGACGTTCCGTCTGGACGACGGCGAGTTCGAGGCGATCGAGCGTGACTTCGGCGCTGGCGTACTTCAGCGTCGCGAGGTCATCGTGACAAAGGGCTACGGATCGGGGATCTCGTACGACCTGCCACGGCACGAGGAGGTTGCCGTCGCGCACAAGGTGTCGGCCCTTCAACTGCCCGCCGACACCGCCAAGGTTGCAGCGGGAAGCGAGACCTTCGCCGACCTGCTCGACATCCTGTCCAAGGTCGAAGAACCGCATTCGACCGTGAAGGAACTGATCGCCGAGATTGAAGGATGGCGTGACCAGAACCTGGCACGCCACATCATCGACGACTACCTGCACCCCTGGCTGCCACGCTTCTTTTACTTCGATGACTACAACGTCATGAAGGGCGATGTCTCGATCCCCAACCTGCGCGAGAAGCAGAACAACGGAACGCTTACCCCCGCAGACCAGACGTTCCTGTCACTGCTTGCGACCGTCAATGCGGACCTCGACGACCTGGAGAACAACTCCTACGAGGCGATGATGCGCGAACTCGAAGGCGCGGCCAACGGCATCACCGACGACGTGATGCGGTTCTGGTCCCAGAACAAGGATCTCGAAGTCTTCATCGACGTTGCGCCCGCGGACCCGAGCGACGAGCCGCCGCTCAACACCGGCCCCGTGGTCCACGTACGCATCCGCAACCAGCGCCACCGAGTGACGGTGCCGTTTGACGAACGCTCGCGCGGCTTCGTTTGGTTCTTCTCCTTCTTCGCCTACTTCTCGAACATCGAGGTGGACGAGAACCGAGCGACGATCATCCTGCTCGACGAACCCGGTCTGAACCTCCACGCGACCGCACAGGGCGACTTCCTCCGCTTTATTCAGGACCGACTCGCAGACGAGCAGAACCACCAGGTCATCTACTCCACTCACTCGCCGTTCCTGATCCAGCCGAATCGGATCGACCGGGTCCGCACGGTGCAAGACGTCGACAACAAGGGCACGAAGGTGTCATCGGAGGTCTACACCACCGACAGCGAGACCCTCTTTCCGCTCCAGGGCGCACTCGGCTATGACCTTGCCCAAACTCTCTTCGTAGGCCCGAACTGCCTCCTGGTCGAAGGCCCCAGCGACCTCCTCTACCTCCAGTTGCTGTCGCAGGCCTGTGAGGCAAAGGGCCGATCGACGCTTGATGACCGCTGGACGGTCACGCCGGTCGGCGGCGCAGACAAGTTGTCGACGTTCGTGAGCCTGATCGGCGCCAACCAGTTGAACGTGGCGGTGCTCATGGACTCCAACAGCAAGGACAGGGCGCGGGTCGCAACGCTCCAGCAAAACGGCAGGCTTGCCTCCGATGCCCTCATTTTGGTCAGCGAGGTCGCCGGTCAGGCCGACGCGGACCTTGAGGATCTGTTCACCGACTCGTTCTATCTGGACCTCGTCAACGGGGCCTACAAGACGAAGATCAAGGTCGGCGACCTGACCGCCAAGGGCGGTCGAATCGTCGCGCGCGTCGAGAAGCACTTCCAGGAGCACCGCATCGCCGGTGGAGCACTGAACCACTACAAGCCATCCGCCTACTTGCTCCGTGAGCAGGTCACGCTCCTGCCGAAGTTGAGCGACACGACGCTCGTCAAGGCCAGCGCGCTGTTCGACCGCATCAACGCATTGATCTGCTGACTCAGCGCCAAGCGGACCTGGCCGATTGCCGTGTCACCAGCCCCAATCGGTGTCGGAGAAGACCTGTCGACTTCTGCACCCGCCCTCGACTTCGACCGCGAGATGGTTGCCACACAACGAGCCGAAGGTCCTTGCTGATCCGGCGTTGATCTCGGTCCACATACGGACGTCAAGGGGCCGGGCACCTTGCGGTGACCGGCCCCTCGTCGTACGGGCTTAGCTATCAGCTGCAGCCAGAGGTGCTGCCGCAACCCTCGCAGACGTAGCACGAGCCAGCGGGCCGCATCTTCGTGCCACACGTGAAGCACAGCGGTGAGTCGACGGCGGTGCCGGTGATGATCTCCAGCAGCTCGGCGGAGGTCTTGGCGGCGCGACCAGCGGGCTCAGCAGCCGGCTCCACAACCTCGGCCTCGACCACGGTCTCCTTCTCGACGACCGCGGGGCGGTCGGCGACGACGGGCTGGTCGACGGTCTTCAGCGACTCCGACTCGGAGAGCTCGAGCGGCTCGTAGGAGCCCGTCTCCAGGTGGCGCTGACGCTCCTCGGCCGAGTAGATGCCCAGCGCGGAGCGGGCGTCGAAGTCGAGGTAGTCCAGGGCCAGGCGGCGGAAGATGTAGTCCATGATCGACTGCGCCATGCGGACGTCGGCGTCGTCGGTCAGGCCGGCCGGCTCGAAGCGGAGGTTGGTGAACTTCGCGACGTAGGTCTCGAGCGGCACGCCGTACTGCAGGCCGATCGAGGTGGCGATCGAGAAGGCGTCCATCACGCCGGCCAGGGTCGAGCCCTGCTTGCCGAGCTTCAGGAAGACCTCGCCGAGCGAACCGTCCTCGTGGGCACCCGACGTCATGTAGCCCTCGGCACCGCCGACGGTGAACGACGTGGTGCGCGAGACGCGGGACTTCGGGAGGCGCTTGCGGGTCGGGGCGTAGACGACCTTCTCGACGATCTTCTCGACGACCTCGGTCTCGGCGGCCGCAGCCTTGTCGGCAGCGTCCTTCTTCGCCTTGCCGCCACCGTCGGCGAGCGGCTGGCCGACCTTGCAGTTGTCGCGGTAGACCGCGGTCGCCTTGAGGCCGAGCTTCCACGACTGGAGGTAGATGTCCTCGATCTCCTCGACCGTCGCCGACTCCGGCAGGTTGACGGTCTTCGAGATCGCGCCGGAGAGGAACGGCTGGCAGGCGGCCATCATGTTGACGTGGCCCATCGGCTTCAGGGCGCGCGCACCCATCGCGGTGTCGAAGACCTCGTAGTGCTCGGTCTTCAGCCCCGGGGCGTCGATGACGTGACCGTGCTCGGCGATGTAGGCGACGATCGCCTCGACCTGCTCGGGCTGGTAACCGAGCTTCTTCAGCGCCCGCGGGATCGTCTGGTTGACGATCTGCATCGAGCCACCACCGACGAGCTTCTTGAACTTCACCAGCGAGAAGTCGGGCTCGATGCCGGTGGTGTCGCAGTCCATCATGAAGCCGATGGTCCCGGTCGGCGCGAGCACCGAGGCCTGCGCGTTGCGGAAGCCGTTCTGCTCACCGAGCTTGAGGACGTCGGCCCAGGCCTGCGTGGCCAGCTTGTGCACCTCGGCGTCGGCGATGTGCAGCGTGCGGACGTCGTCGTTCGCCGCCTGGTGCTTGCGCATGACGCGCTTGTGGGCGTCGGCGTTGCGGGCGTAGCCGGCGTACGGGCCGACGATCGCGGCGAGCTCCGCCGAGCGCTTGTACGACGTGCCGGTCATCAGCGACGTGATGGTCGCCGCCATCGCGCGACCGCCGTCGGAGTCGTAGCCGAGGCCCATCGCCATGAGCAGCGCGCCGAGGTTGGCGTAGCCGATGCCGAGCTGGCGGTAGTCGACGGTGGTCTTGCCGATCGCCTCGGTCGGGAAGTCGGCGAAGCAGATGGAGATGTCCATCGCGGTGATGATCACCTCGACGGCCTTCGCGAAGAGCGCGGCGTCGAAGGTGTCGTCGTCCTTGAGGAACTTCAGCAGGTTGAGCGAGGCCAGGTTGCACGACGAGTTGTCGAGCGACATGTACTCCGAGCACGGGTTGGACGCGGTGATGCGGCCGGTCTCGGGGTTGGTGTGCCACGCGTTGATGGTGTCGTCGTACTGCAGACCCGGGTCGGCGCAGGCCCACGCGGCCTCGGAGATCTTGCGGAAGAGCTCGCGGGCGTCGACCTTCTCGATGACCTCGCCGGTGGTGCGCGACTTCAGGCCGAAGTCGGTGCCCGCCTCGACGGCCTTCATGAACTCGTCGGAGACGCGGACCGAGTTGTTGGCGTTCTGGTACTGGACCGAGGTGATGTCCTTGCCGCCGAGGTCCATGTCGTAGCCGGCGTCGCGGAGGGCGCGGATCTTGTCCTCCTCGCGCCACTTCGTCTCGACGAACTCCTCGATGTCGGGGTGGTCGACGTCGAGGACGACCATCTTGGCCGCACGACGCGTGGCGCCGCCTGACTTGATGGTGCCGGCCGAGGCGTCGGCGCCGCGCATGAAGGAGACCGGGCCGGAGGCGGTGCCGCCGGACTTCAGCAGCTCCTTGGAGGAGCGGATGCGGGAGAGGTTGAGGCCGGCACCGGAGCCGCCCTTGAAGATGAAGCCCTCCTCCTTGTACCAGTTGAGGATCGAGTCCATCGAGTCGTCAACAGCGAGGATGAAGCACGCGGAGACCTGCTGGGGAGCGGTCGTGCCGACGTTGAACCAGACCGGGGAGTTGAAGGAGAAGTACTGGTTGACCAGCAGCCAGGTCAGCTCGTCCTCGAAGACCTTCACGTCGGCCTCGGTGGCGAAGTAGCCGTTGTCACGGCCGCCGGCGACGTACTTGCCGACGACGCGGTCGATGAGCTGCTTGAGGCTCTGCTCGCGGTCCGGGGCGCCGACGGCGCCACGGAAGTACTTGGTGGTGACGATCGTCGAGGCGTTGACGGACCAGAAGTCCGGGAACTCCACGCCGCGCTGCTCGAAGACGGTCGCGCCGGTCTTCCAGTTGGTCTGGACGACGTCGCGTCGCTCCCACGTGATCGCGTCGTACGGGTGAACACCCTCGGTGCTGAAGACGCGCTCCATCTTCAGTCCCTTCCCCGTCGCCTGCTGTGCGGCGGAAACCGTCTCGGTCATCGTCTCTCCATTTCCCCTGATGTGCGGCCTGATGCCCTGCTGGGTGCTGCTCGGTGCTGCTGGTGCCCTGGTGCTGGGTGTTGCCAGTGGTGCTGTTGTTGCATGGAGGCCCGACACGAAGCTTCCCCACTCTGTGCCGGGCCGGTCTGTGGTCACCCGGTGTGGGTGAGGTCCTTCTCCTGCCGGTCCATCTCGTACGCCGCCGCGGCGGCCTCGCGCTCGAGGCGCAGCGCGTCGATCTCCTTGGCGAAGTCGTCGGCCGACTCGAACGCCCGGTAGACGCTCGCGAAGCGGAGGTAGGCCACCTCGTCGAGCGCACGGAGCGGGCCGAGGATGGCGAGGCCGACCTCGTGCGCCGCGAACTCCGCCTGGCCGCTGCAACGCAGGGCGCCTTCGACGTCCTGCCCCAGGCGAGCCAGCTGGTCCTCGGTGACGGGGCGGCCCTTGCAGGCCTTGCGCACGCCACTGATCGCCTTGTCGCGGTTGAACGGCTCCGTCGCGCCGGAGCGCTTCGAGACCATGAGCTGCATCTGCTCGACCGTGGAGAAGCGGCGGTCGCAGGCCGGGCAGACCCGGCGCCGGCGGATCGCGCTACCGTCGTCGGCCACGCGGGAGTCGAGCACGCGGGTGTCGGTGTTGCGGCAGTGCGGACAGTGCATGACTCGGCTCCTTTCGCGGGTCTGGCCTGTGGATAACTCGGCGCCTTCTGTTGAGGCGCGGCTCACATCTGTTGACTACATGTGGAAAACCACAACGGTGTAACTACTAGATGTAGTGGTAACCGTACGTCGCGACCCCCAGGGCCGCAACCTTGCATTTCGGGCCGGATTGGGCTTCAGGGCGTGTCGGATGTGGCCCAGGTCGCAAAAGCGCAGGTCAGCACGGAAGAGCTGGTTTCTGGTCGACAAAATCTGCGGTCTGCGTGTCGCGCGTGTCGCGCCGTGACAGAATCTCGGCGTGACATCGGGGGCAAAGCACGCAGGCAGCCGCAAGGCGCCCCGGAGTGCACGGCCCCCACGGTCCAACGACCGCCACGTGGCCATTTATGCCGCCGGAGTCACCTTCGCCGTGGTCGCCTGGGGCTACCTCGTCTGGGCCGCCATCGACTTCGGTGCGACCGCCCGCTCGGGCAACAGTGCCGCGTGGATGTTCCTTGTCCTGGCCTGCATCGGCGCGGCCTCGTGCCTCTTCGCCGGACTCATGCTCGGCGTGCGACTGCTGACCGTCGTCGGCATCCTCTCGCCGCCGCCCGGCTCCCCCGAGGCAGCCGTCCGCCCCGGCGGCGGACGCCGCGCCGCACGCTGAAGCTGCGTGACGCAGGCCTCGAATCTTTTTTCGAACGAGGCCTTGCATCGTTCGAACACATGATCTAACTTCGATCACGTGTTCGATCGAACGTCTGATCGATCTCCCGCCTTGACCGGGTGCCGGTTCTGTCGGGGGTCCTGACTAGACATTCGCTCGTCACCCCGACCGACTCTTCCCCGGAGGTCCCGATGAGCACGATCAGCTTCGCCCCCACGTTCGACGTCCGCCCGGCCCGCACGGCGCGCCCGGCGCGCTCGACTGCCGCCCCCGCCGGTCAGCTCCGGCTGACCCGCCGCGGCCGTCTCGTTCTCTTCATGGGTGCTCTCCTGGTCGCGTTCGCTCTCGCCTTCGTGGTGATGGGCGGCTCGAGCGCCTCGCCCGAGTCCGCAGGCACGCCGACCGCGACCGAGCGCATCGTCGTCGCCCCGGGCCAGACGCTCTGGCAGATCGCGTCCGACCACGCCGCGGGCGGCGACGTCCGCGCGACCGTCGACGCGATCGAGAAGCTCAACGCGCTCGACAGCGCGATGCTCTACGCCGGCCAGGAGCTCTTCGTTCCGGCTGGGTGACACAGACTGCCGGCCACCACTGGTGGGTGGCCGGCCCAGATTCCCGCGCGTCGCCTCGACCCCGGCGCGCGGGATGGGGAAGACGCGGGGCGGAGGCTGCAAGGGAAGGCAGCCCCGCCCCGCCTCACATTTCCTGGCCTTCCTCGGGTCGAAGATTCTCGCGACACGTTCGAACAGGTGTTTGAACAACGCGTGTGATCCCACTACGTTGAACTCACCCGATCCACCGACGTAAGGCGCAGACGATGGCGACTCCTCCCCGCAAGGTCTCCGAGCTCCCCGACGGCCCTCCGGACGCGACGGGTCTGACCCCGCGCCAGCAGCGGATCCTCAACGTCATCCGCGACGCCCTCGAGACGCGGGGCTACCCGCCGTCGATGCGCGAGATCGGCGACGCCGTCGGCCTGACCTCCTCCAGCTCGGTCTCGCACCAACTGAAGGTGCTCGAGCAGAAGGGGTTCATCAAGCGCGACCCCAACCGCCCGCGCGCGATCGAGGTCTTCCTGCCCGAGGTGCTCGCGGCCCGCCGGTCGATCGGCGCGGCCGAGGAGACGGCGTACGACGAGACCGGCATCGGCGACTCGGTGCCCGCGGCGACGTACATCCCGCTCGTGGGCCGCATCGCCGCCGGTGGCCCGATCCTGGCCGAGGAGCGCGTGGAGGACGTGTTCCCACTGCCAAAGAGCCTGGTCGGCGACGGCACCCTCTTCCTGCTCGAGGTCTCCGGTGACTCGATGATCGACGCCGCGATCTGCTCCGGCGACTACGTCGTGATCCGCCAGCAGCCGACCGCCAACAACGGTGACATGGTGGCCGCGCTGCTCGACGGCGAGGCCACCGTCAAGACCTTCAAGAAGAAGGACGGTCAGGTCTGGCTGATGCCGCACAACGACGCCTACGACCCGATCGACGGCACCCACGCGTCGATCCTCGGCATCGTCACCGCAGTCCTGCGCCGCGTCTGACCTCGTTTGCTCGTCGAGTCGTGCCCCGTCGCTGTCCGCGGC